>NZ_JBAZUD010000101.1:0-19135 GCF_041661565.1 Mesorhizobium sp. | reverse complement strand
AGGCGAAATGGAAGGTCTGCGCCACGACGGCCAGCCCGAACACCGCCAGCGACAGCCAGATGCCCTCGCCGATCCACATGGCGAGCAGGAACGGGAACACGTCGCGAAAACCCTTGGAGATGACACGCGCGACAAGCGCCGCGATCGATGGGCCGGGTGAGCCGGCGGCCACGAACAAGGCGGCGGCGAAGATCAGCAGCGATGTAAGGTGCATGGCTGTACTCATTTTTGTTGAAACCGTATGGTATTCGATTAGGTCCCGTTTGGCACCTGCGACCGACGCAATCATTGCCAGCTGGAGGAGTGTCGACCGCCAGTTTCAGGCCTTGCCGTTCCCATTGGTCCCCGCTAGAAAACCCGCCGCGAAACAATTTCGAGCTTTACTTTGCCTCAGTAACCGCCGGTCTCGTCAACTCCCCCGACACACCTGATGGCGCCGCCTCCGCGGTGCCTGTTTCATTTTCATGTGTTCCTCTGGGCGGCGGTTCGAGACCGGTTTGGCACTGCTGAACCGCTGTCGCGCGCAACCGCCCGTGACGCCTGATTTCCGATCATAGCAAGCTTGCGCCACGCCGTGCCCGCATGGGCATCTCGATAGAGCCGACCTGACGAACTTCCCAACGGGAAGGCCCTATCGGCATGTCCGGCACTCTGCGCATACATTGGGTGATCGTACCCAGGACCCAACCTCGACCACTCATCAACTGCAATCGCTGCGGCACTGTGAAGGCCTATCGCTGCAGCGAAAAATTTCGCGTCAACGCCAACGGCAAGCGAATCGACGTCTGGTTGATCTATCGCTGCATCGAGTGCGACAATTCCTGGAATTTCGGCATTCTCGAGCGCTGCAACCGCCGCGATATCGAGCCGGCGTTGCTGCAGGCATTCGAGAGCAATGATCCGACGCTGGCCCGGCGGCATGCCTTCGATATAGTGGCGTTGCGAAACCGTGCGGGACGCGTGGAGGAATTTTCCGACGTCGCCGTTCACAAGCACAGGGTCGGCGACAAGAGCGAAAGCGTAGCCGCGCTTGAAATCACGCTTGCATTGGAAATGCCAACATCGCTCCGGCTCGACCGGCTGCTTGCCAACGAATTCGGCATCTCGCGGTCGCGGCTACAGGCGCCGGAGGAGAGGCGTCTGCTGATCGTCGATCAGGACGGGGCCAAAGCCTTGCGCAGGCCGGCCCGGCAGGGAATGACGATCCGCGTCGACGTGACCGGCGAGCCCGACCTTGAAACCATTATCTCGGCTGCCGGCGGATGAACCGACGGCGGCCGAGGCTCAATCGCTCTCTTGCGAGGTCGCGGCGATCAGAGCCTTGGCTGCTTCGAGATCGCTGTCGGCGACCTGTACGTGGATCAGGCCTTGCCTTGTCGTATCAAGATGCGCCGAAGACGCATAGATTCCATATGCGTCAAGCATTGAGAGGCAGACTTCGGCCTCGGGCCGATTGTCGAACACCGCGACCGTTCCCAGTTTGCCGCTCATATGCCTGGCAGTGCCCTTACGCCGCGCCGACCGCCTTGGCCGACTTCTCGAAGCGCTTGCGCTCGTTGGGGTCGAGATAGAGCTTGCGCAGCCGGATGGTCTTCGGCGTCACCTCGACCAGCTCGTCGTCCTGGATCCAGGCCAGCGCCTTCTCCAGCGTCATGCGGATCGGCGGGGTCAGCTTCACCGCTTCGTCCTTGCCGGCGGCGCGGATGTTGGTGAGCTTCTTGCCCTTCAGCACGTTCACTTCGAGGTCGTTGTCGCGCGAATGGATGCCGATGATCATGCCCTGGTAGACCTTGACGCCGGGATCGATGACCATCGGGCCGCGGTCTTCCAGGTTCCACATGGCATAGGCCACGGCCTCGCCCTGTTCGTTGGAGATCAGCACGCCGTTGGTGCGGCCGGGCAATTCGCCCTTGTAGGGCTCGTAGGCATGGAACAGCCGGTTCATCACGGCGGTGCCGCGCGTGTCGGTCAACAGTTCCGACTGATAGCCGATCAGGCCGCGCGTCGGCGCGTGGAAGACGATGCGCTGGCGGTTGCCGCCGGACGGACGCAGCTCGACCATCTCGGCCTTGCGCTCCGACATCTTCTGCACGACGACGCCGGCATGTTCCTCGTCGACGTCGATGACGACTTCCTCGACCGGCTCCAGCAATTCGCCGTTCTCGCCCTTCTGCATGACGACGCGCGGACGCGACACGGCGATCTCGAAGCCTTCGCGGCGCATCGTCTCGATCAGCACGGCCAGCTGCAACTCGCCGCGGCCGGAGACGAAGAACGAATCCTTGTCAGGCGATTCCTCGATCTTCAGCGCGACATTGCCCTCGGCCTCGCGCAACAGGCGGTCGCGGATGACGCGGCTGGTCACCTTGTCGCCTTCGGTGCCGGCCAGCGGCGAATCGTTGACGAGGAAGGACATGGTCACGGTCGGCGGATCGATCGGCTGCGCATGCAGCGGCTCGGTCACAGCCGGATCGCAGAACGTGTCGGCGACGGTGCCCTTCGACAGGCCGGCAATGGCGACGATGTCGCCCGCCTGGGCTTCCTCGATCGGCTGGCGCTCGAGGCCGCGGAAAGCGAGGATCTTGGAGATGCGGCCGGTTTCGACCAGCGTGCCGTCATGGTGCAGCACCTTGACCGGCTGGTTGGACTTCAGCGTGCCGGATTCGATGCGGCCGGTGATGATGCGGCCGAGGAAGGGGTTGGCTTCCAGGATGGTGCCGATCATGCGGAACGGGCCGGGATGCACGGTCGGCGCCGGCACGTGCTTGATGACGAGGTCGAACAGCGGCGCCAGGCCCTGGTCCTTCGGGCCTTCCGGATTTTCGGAGACCCAGCCGTCGCGGCCTGAACCGTAAAGGATCGGGAAGTCGAGCTGCTCGTCGGTGGCGTCGAGCGCGGCAAACAGGTCGAACACCTCGTTGACCACCTCGACATGGCGGGCGTCCGGCCGGTCGATCTTGTTGATGACGACGATCGGCTTGAGGCCGACCTTGAGCGCCTTGCCGACGACGAACTTGGTCTGCGGCATCGGGCCCTCGGCGGCGTCGACCAGCACGATTGCCGAATCCACCATCGACAGGATGCGCTCGACCTCGCCGCCGAAATCGGCGTGCCCGGGCGTATCGACGATGTTGATGCGCGTATCCTTCCAGTCGACCGAGGTCGCCTTGGCCAGGATGGTGATGCCGCGCTCCTTTTCCAGGTCGTTGGAATCCATGGCGCGCTCGGCGACGCGCTGGTTGTCGCGGAAGGAGCCGGATTGCTTCAACAGCTGGTCGACCAGGGTGGTCTTTCCATGGTCGACGTGCGCGATGATCGCGATATTACGGATTTTCATGTTTCTGGTCTCGGGAGCGTTGCAGACAGCAGGCCAAAAGGCGCTGCCTCTTTCGGTTGCGCGGCTCATACAGGGTTTTTCGCAATTGCGAAAGGGCACGCGAGGCACCAAATACTCATCAAATCTTAAGCATCCGCGTGTGAGATGATTTTGTTAACCAAGGCGGAACCTTTCGGGGTCCGGGCAGTTCGACCATGATGACCGACAAACTCAACCGATTTTGGCCGCTTATCGCGTCGGCGGCGTTTGCCATGCTGGTCGCGGCCAACGCCGCTCAGTCGGCGGCGTCGCAAAAAGAGGCGAGGCCTGCGCTCTCCAATGCGCAGTCGGCCGAACAAGTCTTCGCCGACGCGCCCGACGGCGTCGACCCGATGACGACAGGCCCGGTCAGCGCCGCCCTCAAGCAGAGGCAGGCCGCCGCCAATTGCGACAGCGCCGTCTGGCCGAACATTCCGATGGTCTGCTATCCCGATTGACGACCGCGGACCGCCGGTCGTCCTCGCAGGGCGACAGGCAACGAATTTTAGCGGAGAAACGCTTCGGAACGCCGTTCTTGCTCGGCTTCGCCTAGGCCGGCCGCACCGGATCAAGCGTGACCTTGTAGAGTTCGTTGTCGTCGCGATCCATCAGCCGCACCGTCAGCTGTTCGCTGGCGCCGCTGATATCGACCAGTCCGAAGAACTGCAGTCCTGCCGATGGCGGCAGGTTCTGGCCCTGTTCGGCGGTCGGCGCCTTGATGAACTTCAGTTCCGGACCGAAGGTCATGTCGAAATCGTTGGGCCCGAACGTGCCGGCATGGATCGGTCCCGAGACGAATTCCCAAAACGGATTGAAATCCTGGAACTGCGCCTTGTCGGGATTGTAATAGTGCGCCGCCGTGTAGTGCACGTCGGCCGTCAGCCAGACAGTGTTGTCGATGCCGGCGGTCTTGATGTAGCGCAGCAGGTCCGCGATCTCGAGCTCGCGGCCCTTTGGCGCACCATTGTCGCCGTTGCTCACCGCCTCGGCGCCGGCCTTCTTGGCGCCGTCGTCCCAGACGACGAGGCCAAGCGGCATGTCGGCGGCAATGATTTTCCAGGTCGCCTTCGAATTTGCCAGCTCCCGCTTCAGCCACTTCGTCTGCTGTTCGCCAAGCATGCGCGATTGCGGCGTCATTTCATCCTGCATGTCCGGACCGTTCGGCCCGCGATAGGCCCGCATGTCGAGGAAGAACACGTCGAGAAGAGGCCCGTAGGCGATCTTGCGATAGACGCGGCCGGGTTCGGACGGTTCGTAGCGGATGGTCGTCATCTCGTGGAAGGCGCGCGCCGCCCGCGCCGCCAGCACATGAATGGATTTCTCGGTGTAACGAGTGTCGGCGCTCAGGTCCTTCGAGTCCGACCAGTTGTTCAGCACCTCGTGGTCGTCCCACTGGTAGAAGGTCGGACAGATGGCGCTCAAGCCCAGCACGTTCCTGTCCATCATGTTGTATTTCCACTGGTCGCGATATTCGTCCAGCGTCTCGGCCACCTTGCGCTTGCCGTCGATCATCACGACGTTCTTCCACTTGCCGCCGCCCGGCAGGTCGACCTCGTCCTTCATCGCGCCGTCGGCATAGATGGTGTCGCCCGAATGCAGGAAGAAATCGGGTGTGTGCTTGCCGATGGTGGCATAGGTCTTCATGCCGGTCTCATCGATGCCCCATCCCTGGCCGGCGGTGTCGCCCGACCAGGCGAACTTGATGTCGCGCCGGGAAGCGGGCGCGGTGCGGAAACGGCCGGTGATCGGCTCGGAGACGGCGTTGACGTCGGCAAGATCGGCCGCCGTCATGCGATAGAAGATGTCCTGGTCGGAGGCGAGATCGGTGAGCAGGCGCTTCACCGTGTAGTCACTCGCCGGCGAGGTATCGAGCGGCGCCAGGCGAGTCGCATTGGCGAAATCCTCTGTCGACGACACTTCGAACATGACGCGCGACGGACGGTCCGTGCGCGTCCAGACCATGCCGCTGGTGGCGTCGACATCGCCCGACTGGACGCCATGCGTGAAGGCCGGACGCTGGCTCGCACGCGAATAGTATGGAAGCGCCAGGCCGGAAACGCCGACCAGGCCAGCGGCGCTGGCGGACGTGACGAAGGCCCGGCGGGTGATCGAGAGCTTGTTCATGGCTGTCTCCTGGATGGCGTTGAACGGTGCCCCCAAGGTCCAGCGTCAATGTTTCAGCGTCATCTCGAAACCATGAAGTTTTTCTGACAACTGACCTGTCCTTCTCCCTTTGTGGGGAGAAGGGGAAGAGCGCTCAGGCCGCCTGCGGCTCTGGATCGAAGGCCGGCCGGCTCGTGTTGATCAGCAGCGAGAGGCAAGCGGCGGCGATCGCCGTCATGCCGGCGATCAGGAAGGCAAGCTCGTAATTGCCTTGCAGTTCGCGCATCGTGCCGCCGAAGGCGGCTGCCGAGGCCGCGCCGATCTGATGGCCGGCGACGATCCAGCCGAACACGATCGGGCCGCTGCGGTCGCCGAACGCTTCGTTGGCCAGCCTCAGGGTCGGCGGCACGGTGGCGATCCAGTCGAGGCCGTAGAGGACCGAGAAGATGATCAGGCTTGTCGCCGAAAAACCGGAATAAGGCAGGTAGATCAGCGACAGGCCCCGGATGCCGTAATAAACGCCGAGCAGCTTGCGCGGGTCGTAGCGGTCGGTGAGCCAGCCCGACAACGTCGTTCCGATCAGGTCGAAGATACCCATCATCGACAAGAGGCCCGCCGCCTGCACCTCGCCGATGCCCATGTCGCCGCAAAAGGCGATCAGATGCGTGCCGACCAGGCCGTTGGTGGTGAAGCCGCAGACGAAGAAGGTGGCGAACAGGTACCAGAACACGCGCGTGCCGGCGGCGCGGCGCAGGGTCGAAAAAGTGTGTGCGAGGAAATTGCCCTGCGATGCCGGCGGTGTCGGCGGCACGTCGTCGGCTTCGGCGCCGAAGCGCACCATGCCGATCGACGCGGGACGCTCCGGCACCAGCAGCCACACCAGCGGAATCATGGCCGCCGTGGCGATCGAGACCGCGATGACGACCGGCTGCCATCCGCCCGATTGCGCCAATGCGGCGATCAACGGCAGGAACACCAGCATGCCGGATGCACTGGAGGCCGACATCAGGCCCATGACCAGGCCGCGATTGGTCTTGAACCAGCGGTTGACGATCGTGGCCCCGAGCACGCTGGCGACAGCGCCGGAACCAATGCCGGAAAACACCCCCCAGGTCACGAAAAGATGCCATGGCTTGGTCATCAGCAGGCTGAGCGCGGTCGAGCCCGACATCACCACCAGCGAGGCGAGCAGGGTGCGGCGCAACCCGATCCGCTCCATCAGGGCAGCGGCGAACGGACCGGTCAAACCGTAGAGCAGGATGCCGACGCCGGCGGCCAGCGAGATGACGTCGCGCCGCCAGCCCAGGCTGCTTTCCAGCGGCAACATCATGACCGAGGGCGCCGAACGCAGGCCGGCCGCGACCAGCAGGCAAAGAAAGATCACGCCGACCACGACAAAGGCGTAGCGCTGGCCAAACGGACGGGATTGAGCTATCATGTTACTGACCGGTACGTTACAGGGTGGAGGTTGTATACGTACCGATCGGTAACACTGTCAATCGAGTCATCATGATGCCAACGGACAGAAATATTGAACTGACCATCAGCGACGGTCATGCATCGGCTGCGCCGAGGGCCGCCAAGAAGATCCTCGATGTGGCCTACGACCTGTTTTACCGGCGCGGTATCAGGGCGATCGGCGTCGACGAGATCGTCAGGCGCGCCGGCGTTACCAAGCCCAGCCTCTATCGCAGCTTTCCCTCCAAGGACGAATTGGCAGCCTCCTATCTCAGGCAGTACGACCTCGATTTCTGGAAGCGCTTCGACGAGGCGGTCGACGCCCATCCCGGCGATCCACGCGCGCAGATCAAGGCTTTCCTGACCCGTGTCGGCAAGCGCACGCAGCTGCCGGATTATCGAGGTTGCGGCATGACCAATGCGGCGGTCGAATATCCCGAACGCGGCCATCCCGCCCGCGTGGTCAGCGAGGCCAACAAGCATGAACTGCGCCGCCGCCTGCGCGCCATGGCGCTCGCGATGGGCGCGACCGACGCCGACATGCTGGGCGACGGGCTGCTGCTCCTGATCGAAGGCGCCTATATCAGCGGCCAGCTGTTCGGGCTGGGCGGGCCGGCGCAGTCGGTGGCGACGAATGCCGACCTGCTGATCGAAGCCAGCTTGAAGAAATAGCGATTGCCGCTACGCTGCGCCGGCTGCAACGGAGCTGCCGGCCATGCGTGCCATTCTGATCGGGCTTGCCTTTGCGGGCCTCTGCCACGGAGCTCGCGCCGACGGCATTTCCAGCGCCTACACCGACCTCGACTGGAAGACGGACTGCGTCACCTACGCGCAAGCCGACGAGGGCGAGGGCGACTGGGCCGATCTCGCCTGTTCCGGCTATCGCGGCTATCCGGTGCTGGTCGCCTATGACGACGCCCGCGAATCACTGTTCTATGGATTTCCGCCCGGCGGCGACATGACATCGGTCTGGGAGAGCTTTTCCGGCTTCAATTCGTCCGGAGCCAAGGTCGAGTGGCGAATCGAGACCAAGGGCGAAAAGGCCGTGCCCTTCGCGGCCATCCATCGCCGTTCTGTCAGCAATGGCGAGGATGAGAGCAAGCCGACCGAAGTGCTGCTCGTCTCCAAGGTCGGCCAGATGGACGCACGTCAAAGCTGCACGGTCGGCCTGGTGCTGGCCACCGGCAACCCGCAAGCCAACGATCAGGCGCGCAAGCTTGCCGACGAAAAGGCGCGCGCCTTCGCCTGCGGCAAGGACAAGCCTGTCGTCATCGGCAACGTGCCGGCTTTCGGCCGGGTGGATAACTAGTCTAGGGACTTTGGCCCTCGCGCCTGCGTTTTGAAAGATACCACCGTTTAGCCCGAAGGAAGCGATGCCGGTCCCGTCGCTTACTTGCTCGCCTTTGCCCGCGCGATCGCGTCGACGATCATCTTCTTGGCATAGGCGGAATCGTGCCAGCCTTCGATCTTGACCCATTTGCCGGGCTCCAGATCCTTGTAGTGCTCGAAGAAGTGCTGCACCTGCTGGCGGGTGATGTCGGGCAGCTGCGTGTATTCGGTGACGTTCTCGTAGCGCAGCGTCAGCTTGGGTGACGGCACGGCGATGACTTTCTCGTCCTGGCCGGCATTGTCTTCCATCACCAGCACGCCGATGGGCCGCACATTGATGACGCAGCCCGGCACCAGCGCGCGCGTGTTGCAGACCAGAACGTCGATGGGATCGCCATCGCCCGACAGCGTGTGCGGCACGAAGCCGTAATTGCCGGGATAACGCATCGAGGTGTGCAGGAAACGGTCGACGAACAGCGTGCCGGCTTCCTTGTCCATCTCGTACTTGATCGGCTCGCCGCCGATCGGCACCTCGATGATGACGTTGATGTCCTCAGGCGGATTCTTTCCGATGGCTATGGCTTCAATGCGCATGGCTTTATCCCTCTCTCGATGAAAGACCGATAGCGGGAGGCGCGGCACGGTGCAATGCGGCGAATGGTGCTGGAGACGACTAGAAGACGCAAACGAAGCGAGTAGGGGTCGTCATTCCCAGACGAAGGCAACCTTCTTCAGCGCCTTCTGCTCGAAGATCTCGACGCCCTCGGCGACGTCGCGGCCGCCCACGCCGGCATAAAAGGCGAGCGCGTTCTGATTGTCCTCGAGCGCCCACACCACCATGCCCTTCAGCCCACGATCGGTCAGCCGCGCCCTGGCCGCCGCGAACAGGCGGCTGCCGAGACCGATGCCCTGATATTCCGGGCGCATGTACAGTTCGTAGATCTCGCCCTGCTGCCTGAGTTCGCGCGCCCGGTTCTTGCCGATCGTGGCATAGCCGGCGATCTTGCCGCCGATCTCGACGACCAGAACGGTCGCGGCTCGGCGAATGGCGTTCGCCCACCAGTCGGCGCCGCGCCGGTTGATCATCGATGTCAGGGTGCGGTGTGGAATGATGCCCGAATAGGCCCCGTGCCAGGCCTGGAGATGCACGTCGGCTATCGCCTCGGCATCGCGCGGCTCGGCCTTCCGGATATCGATCGTCAGCGTATTCATGATTTGTTAACCATAAACCCGCATCGCCCGATTGCAAGAGTCCGGGCCGCCAACGAAACGCTTTCTCACAGTCGATCATCGCGTCAGCGACGTCGCCCCGAAAACTCCCTGCAAGGGCTCAGATCTCGACCAGATGGTCCTCCAGTTCGTTGGTGTCCCCCGATGTGACCGGGAAATGTTCGGCCAGCACCGCCCCCACCAATTCGATGGCCTTGACGAAGCCGTCGGCCAGACGGTCATCGCCGGCATGCGCGGTCAGGTCGCGTATGACGCCATCCCAGACATGCTGGCCGACCTTGGCATCGATGCCGCTGTCGGCGACGACCTCGGCATAGTGTTCGGCAATCGAGACGAACACCAGCACGCCGGTGCGCGCCGTGGTGCGGTGGACGTTGCGGGCGAGGAACTGCTTGACTGCGTTGGCGTGCGCGGCCTGGAAGCGCAGCCGCCTCGGCACCAGATGGATGCGCAGGCCGGGCAGCGCCCACAGCAACGCCAGCACGCATCCCAGCGCCAGCAGCTGGGCGATGATGAAATGCGGCAGCCGGATCGACAGCCACCAGGCCTCCAGCCCGAAGCCGACGGCCAGGCTGACAACCAGAATGCCTGCTGTCGCCATGAAGGCGGCCGGGAAGAAGTAACCGTCGCTGGCTTGCGCCACGACGCAGTAGATCTCGCCATCGGTCCGGGCCTCGGCGGCGCGGATCGCTGCGGCGATGCGCTCGTGATCCGTAGGGCTGATCGGTCGTGTTGCCATGATTGCCTCACCAGCTTCCTGAAGAACCGCCACCGCCGGATGAGCCGCCGCCACCCGAAAATCCACCGCCGCTCGAGCCGGACGACCAGCCGCCGCCGGAGCTGCCAGATGACCAGCCGCTGCCGGACGACGAGCCCGTCGTCCAACCGCTGCCCGACGCCGACCCACCCCGCCCGCGGCCATAGCGGAAGGTCATGCCCAGCCATCTATACACGCCCGGCGACAGCTTTGTGCCGAACATCGGCGGCAGGAATGCCATCGCCACACCGCCGAAAAACATTGTCGCCCACAGGATGAGGAACACCACGACGATCGGATCCATGGGCGTGCTGCTGTCGGCGGGATTGCGCTTGCCGCGCGCCTCCAGCTCCTCCGGATTGCCTTCCAGCACCATGACCATGTCGTCGACGGCCTTCGAAATGCCGCCCGCAAAATCGCCGGCACGGAACGCCGGCAGCATGTCGTTTTCGATGATCAGCTTGGTGTGCAGGTCGGTCAGCGTGCCTTCAAGCCCATAGCCGACCTCGATGCGCATCTTGCGGTCATTCCTGGCCACCAACAGCAGCACGCCGTTGTTTTCGCCGGCCTGGCCAAGCTTCCAGAACCGGAACAGCCGGTTGGCATAGGGTTCGATCTCCTCGCCGTCGAGGCTCGGAATGGTGGCGACGACGATCTGGTCCGAACCCTTTTTCTCGAAGTCCGCGAGCTTTTGCGCCAGCGCCGCCTTGGTCGCGTCGTCGATGATGCCGGCATTGTCGACGACGCGGCCCGTCAGTGCCGGCAAATCGGCGGCAAGGACAGCGAAGCCTGAGAAAAGGACCGCCAGAGCGATCAACACGAGCTGGACCGCCGCGTTAAAACGGCCGCGGCTCGACAAACGGATGCGACCTCTCTTCATGCCGTCACCAGCTTCCCGAGGAGCCGCCGCCCCCGGACGAGCCGCCACCCCCGGAAAAACCGCCACCGCCGCCGCCCGAGGACCAGCCGCCACCCCCGGAAGACCAGCCGCCGCCGGAGGATCGCCTGTGCGGCTCGAACGTCATCCCAAGCCAGCGATAGCGGCCGGGACCGAGCTTGCGGCCGAAGATCGGCGGCAGAGTGGAGGCAGCAAGACTGCCGACCAGGATTATTATCCATATGCCGATGAACACGGTGAAGAACAGGTCGTCGGAATTGAACGGCGCCTGTTGGTTGCGCTCGCCGCGCGCCTCCAGCTCCTCCGGATTGCCTTCCAGCACCATGATCATATCGTCGACGGCCTTCGAGATGCCGCCCGGAAAGTCGCCGGCGCGGAACGCCGGCACCATGTCGTTTTCGATGATCAGCTTGGTGTGCAGGTCGGTCAACGTGCCTTCCAGGCCGTAGCCGACCTCGATGCGCATCTTGTGGTCGTTCGGCGCCACCAGAAGCAGGACGCCGTTGTTCTCCTTCGCCTGGCCAAGTTTCCAGAAGCGGAACAGCCGGTTGGCATAGGGCTCTATCTCCTCGCCGTCGAGGCTGGGAATCGTCGCCACGACGATCTGATCGGAGCCCTTTTTCTCGAAATCCGCGAGTGTCTGCGTCAGCGCCGCCCTGGTCGACGCATCGATGATGCCGGCATTGTCGACGACACGGCCCGTCAACGCCGGGAGGTCGGCGGCGAGGGCTGTGAGGGGGAGAAAGAAAAGGCTCAGAAGAGCGAAAAGCAACCTTAGGCTGGCGTTCCATGGCGCCCCCCTCTGCCCTGCCGGGCATCTCCCCCTCAAGGGGGGAGATTTGCAACTTCGACGCTGGCGCCCGGCTTGCGACATTGAAAATTGGCGAAAGCGGCAATGGCAGCCGATCTCCCCCCTTGAGGGGGAGATGTCCGGCAGGACAGAGGGGGGTGTTTGCACGCCAGCGATTCGTCTTTTCGCGGAATTATTTCGATGACAGTCGCCGTTTCACCCGCCCTGCTTGGTGCCGAAATCGACCTTTGGCGGCTGCATCTTGTCTTCGTCGACGGTGAAGTTCGCGAAAGGCTGGTTGCTGCGGAACCACAGGCTCGCCCAGATCACCGAAGGGAACGTCCTCAGCGTCAGATTATAGTCGCGCACCGCCTGGATGTAGTCGCGCCGCGCCACCGCGATGCGGTTTTCGGTGCCTTCAAGCTGCGCCTGCAGCGCCAGGAAATTCTGGTTGGCCTTGAGATCGGGATAGGCCTCCGACACCGCGATCAGCCGCGACAGCGCGCTGGTCAGACCGGCCTGCGCATCCTGGAACTTCTTGAAGGCTGCGGGATCGTTCAGCGTTTCCGGCGTCACCGTGATCTGCGTCGCCTTGGCGCGCGCCTCGACCACGGCGTCGAGCGTGTCCTTCTCGTGCGCGGCATAGCCTTTGACCGTCTCGACCAGATTGGGAATGAGATCGGCACGGCGCTGGTACTGGTTCAGCACCTCGCTCCATGCCGCCTTGGCGTTTTCCTCGGCCGTCGGGATGGTGTTGTAGCCGCAGCCGGCAAGCAGCGGCAGCACGATGGCCATCATCAGGAAGGCGGGTAGCGTGCGGAAGATGGACGGGGAGGACAGGCGCTGGGCAAACATGATAGGTCCCTCGATAGAAGTTGCATGCGAAGCATTACCACAATCGGCGCGCAAGAAAATGACCCCGCCGCCACCGTCTGCCGGGCACGTCTTGTTGGGCCGCAAGGCCCTGTGACGGGGCCCGCGAACGCGATAAGGTTCGATCGAAACGGGACATCATCATGGCCGAACGCCGGGACAGCGAGAGGGAATCACGCCGCATCCTCGAGCGCATCGCGCGCGAAACGGATCCGGCCGGCAACTCGTTCGTGGCGCGGAGCACGAAGGGCATCCGCGATCACGTCACCGCGGCCGATGCCGATCGCGCCGATCCGATCGAAGTCTGGGGCACCCGCATTGGCCGCACGCTTGGCCTGCTTCTGACACTGGGCCTGATGGTCTGGCTCGTGCTTTACGTCATCCGGGGCAGTTAGGGATCAACAACAATGAGCGCCGAACAAACCGACGCGCCGCGTGCGGTCATCGTCATTTCCAGCCATGTCGCGCGCGGCTCGGTCGGCAACCGCGCCGCCGTCTTCGCGCTGGAGACGCTGGGCTTTCCGGTCTGGGCGGTGCCGACGATCATCCTGCCCTGGCACCCCGGCCATGGACGGGCGACGCGCATCGTGCCGCCGCTCGACCAGTTCAAGGCACTGATGGCCGATCTCGAGCGGGCACCGTGGCTGGGCGAGGTCGGCGCCGTGCTGTCGGGCTATCTCGGCGAGGCCGGCCAGGCCGAGGCCGTCGCCTCGCTGGTCGCCGCCGTGAGGGCGAGGACTCCCGGCGCCCTCTATATCTGCGACCCGGTAATGGGTGATTCGGGCGGCCTCTATGTGCCGGAGCCGACGGCCGTCGCCATGCGCGACCGGCTGATGCCGATCGCCGACATCGCCACGCCCAACCGCTTCGAGCTGGAATGGATGGCCGGCGCACCCCTGCCCGACCTGAAATCGGTGATCGCGGCGGCCCTTCATGCCGGGCCCTCGACCATGCTGGTCACCTCGGCGCCATCCATGATGACGGGCGGCACCGGCAATCTGCTGCTCGACGGCAGCCAGGCGCTGCTCGCCGAGCACCGGCTCATCGACAAGCCGCCGAACGGCCTGGGTGACCTGACGGCGGCTGTCTACCTCGCCCGCGTCCTGTCCGGCCAGCCGCCGATCAAGGCGCTGCAATCGACGACGGCGGCGGTCTACGAAATCCTGGCGCGCACGGCCAAGCGCGGCGGCGACGAATTGCAGCTCGAAACCGATGCGCAGAGCCTGTCGCACCCGATGGCGATGGTGCAGCTTCGCCATCTCACGCATCCGGGACGCGACCGCCGTGCGTGACGTCGGCCGACATCGCGCTTGTCGGTGATGATGTCCGGCGGTCCAACCTTGCGCCTCGCATGGCGATTGCCGGACAGCCAGCCGCGATTCGGCATTGCCCGCGACCGGCTTTTGCCGTTAGAGCCTTTCTGACCGCAACGAGCTGCCGCATCCAACCCGGAAAGGCTCCAGACGCCGCCATGCCTCATCTTCCCGAACACCTTCTCGCCGGATACCGCAATTTCATGAGCGGCCGTTATCTCACCGAGAGCGGTCGCTATCGCGAGCTTGCCCGCGAGGGCCAGGCGCCCGAGACAATGATCGTTGCCTGCTGTGACTCCCGCGCCGCCCCCGAATCGATCTTCGACGCCGGGCCCGGCGAGCTCTTCGTGCTGCGCAATGTCGGCAATCTGGTGCCGCCCTACGCGCCGGACGGCGAGTTCCATTCAACCTCGGCCGCTCTCGAATTCGCCGTGCAAAGCCTCAAGGTGAAGAACATCGTCGTCATGGGGCATGGCCGTTGCGGAGGCATCCGCGCGGCACTGGACCCGGCGGCCGCACCATTGTCTCCCGGCGATTTCATCGGCAAATGGATGAGCCTCATCGCGCCGGCCGCCGAAACCGTTTCTTCAAGCACCTTCATGACCACGACGGAGCGCCAGACTGCGCTCGAGCGGATCTCGATCCGCTATTCCATCGCCAATCTGAGGACCTTTCCCTGCGTCAGTATTCTCGAGGGCAAGGGCCGGTTGTCCCTGCACGGCGCCTGGTTCGACATTTCCAGCGGCGAGCTCTGGGTTATGAACAAGGACACCGGCGATTTCGAAAAGCCGGAGATTGCATAGATCGCGACCGCCGTCCTAACGCCGGCAAAGTGGCAACCCTATGCTGGCAAGGGCGGATTTGAGGATGGAGGCAGCTTATGGGGCAGGATTTCCGTTCGATCGCTTTCGTCGCGGCGGCCCTGCTGCTTTCGATTGTTACTGCCCGCGCCGACGATAACGCCATCATAAGCCGTTGGTATTCGGCGCTCCTGGTGGCGGACCGCACAGAGCTGTCGGACCTGCTTGCCGACGATGTCCGCATAAGACTGGACGATCTCGGCATCGTTCAAGGCAAGCAGGACTTCATCGCCTCGATCGACGAATGGAAGGGCGCGGTTGCCGGCGCGGCGATCCGGCATCGCATCCAGAAGACGGAAGGCGAAGTAACCACCGTCATTGCCTGCTACGACTTCCCCGGCAACGACATGCTGATGCAGGAAACCTTCGCGGTGAGCGACAACCGCATAACCGCCAGCTCGCAGGCGGCGATCGCCGAAAACTGCGACGGATACTGAAGCGGACAGCGGCCAGATGCCGTATTGCGGCTCCAAGGGCGGCGTCCTACATCGGTGACACCCGCCCCCGCCCATCAGCGAAAGACCGTCCATGCCGTCCACAGAACCCGTCGACCTCGCCTCCCATCCGCTGACCGCATGGCAAGGACCGCTTGGCCTGCCCGATTTTACCCGCATCGGCGACGACGAGTTTGCCGCGGTCTTCGACGCCGCGCTGAAGGCGCATGAGGCCGAGATCGAGACCATTGCCGGCAACCGAGACAAGCCGACCATCGAGAACACGCTCCAGGCGCTGGAACTCGCCGGCGATGCGCTCGACCATGTCTCGTCGATCTTCTGGTGCCGCGCCGGCGCCCACACCAATGACGCGATCCAAGCGCTGGAGCGCGAGATCTCGCCGAAAATGTCCAGGCATTTCTCCGCAATTTCAATGAACGAGAGACTGTTTGCCCGCATCGACGAGCTTTACCAGCGGCGCGATGGTTTGGGCCTGGACGCCGAGACGCTGCGCGTGCTGGAAAAGACCTGGAAAGGCTTTGTCCGCTCCGGCGCCAAGCTCGACGCCGAGGGCAAGAAGCGGCTGGCGACGATCAGCGAGGACCTGTCCTCGCTCGGCACGACTTTCGGCCAGAACGTGCTGGCCGACGAGCGCGACTGGGCGCTGTTCCTCGACAAGGCCGACCTTGCCGGCCTGCCGGACTTCCTCAAGAGCTCGATGGCCGAAGCTGCCGAGATGCGCGGTCAGAAGGGTCGCTACGCCGTCACGCTGTCGCGCTCGATCTACGAGCCGTTCTCGACTTTCTCCGAGCGCCGCGACCTGCGCGAGATCGCGTTCCGCGCCTTCACCATGCGCGGCCAGAACGGCGGCGCCACCGACAACACATCGGTGGTGCGCGACACGCTGCGCCTGCGCGCGGAAAAGGCAAAGCTGCTCGGCTATGCCTCCTTCGCGGCACTGAAGCTCGACAACACAATGGCCAAGACGCCGCAAGCGGTGCATGCCCTGCTCGATCCGGTGTGGGCAAAGGCGCTTGAAAAGGCAGCCGCCGATCAAAATCAACTGGAGCGGTTGGCGGCGGAAGCCGGCAGCAACGAGAAATTCGCGGCCTGGGACTGGCGTTTCTACCAGGAGAAGCTGCGCGCCGAGAAATTCGCCTTCGACGAGGCCGAACTGAAGCCTTATCTGCAGCTCGACCGCGTCATAGACGCCTGCTTCGACGTGGCGACAAGACTGTTCGGCATCACTTTCGAGGAAAAGCACGGCATCGCCGCCTGGCATCCGGACGCCCGCGTCTTCGTCGTCAGGAATGCCGATGGCAGCGAGCGCGGCCTGTTCCTGGCCGACTATTTCGCCCGGCCGTCAAAGCGCTCCGGCGCCTGGATGAGCGCGTTGAAGTCCGGTTATAAGCTCGGCCACGGCTCGACGCCGATAATCTACAACATCATGAACTTCGCCAAGCCTCCGGCCGGCGAATCGGCGCTGTTGTCGGTCGATGAAGCCAAGACGCTGTTCCATGAATTCGGCCATGCCCTGCACGGCATGCTGACCGAGGCCACCTGGCCATCGGTGGCGGGCACCTCCGTCAGCCGCGATTTCGTCGAATTGCCGTCCCAGCTCTACGAACACTGGCTGACGGTGCCGGCGGTGCTGGAAAAGCACGCGCTGCATGTGAAGACAGGCAAGCCGATGCCGAAGGCGCTGCTCGACAAGATGCTGGCGACGCGGACTTTTGGCGCCGGCTTCGCCACGGTCGAGTTCACATCCTCCGCCCTGATGGACATGGCGTATCATGCCCGGGCCGATGCGCCCGAGGAACCGCTACGCTTCGAAGCCGAAACGCTTGCCGGGCTCGACATGCCGGACACCATCGCGATGCGCCATCGCACCCCGCATTTCAGCCATGTGTTTTCGGGTGAAGGCTATTCGGCCGGGTATTACTCCTACATGTGGTCGGAAGTGCTGGATGCCGACGCTTTCGCCGCCTTCGAGGAAACCGGCGACCCCTTCGACCCGGAGCTTGCGAAACGGCTGAGGACAAACATCTATGCCGCCGGCGGTTCGAAGGATCCCGAAGAGCTCTACACCGCGTTTCGCGGCAAGATGCCGTCGCCCGAAGCGATGATGGTCAAGCGCGGCTTGGTGTAGCACCCTCTTCCCTTCTCCCCCTTGCGGGAGAAGGTGGATCGGCGCGCAGCGCCGAGACGGATGAGGGGTGTTCCAGCGGAGTGAGGCGTTGGTGTTTCCTGGAACACCCCTCATCCGTCGCCTGCGGCGACACCTTCTCCCACAGGGGGAGAAGGGAGAACGCTAGGCCTTCCAGGGATCCGCCACCCTTGGCCAGATCGGCCGCGTCAGCTTCTTGTAGTCGGTCAACGCCGGATTGCTCGGATAGGAACTCGGCGCCGAGACATAGATGATCTCGGCGGCGATCGGTTCGAAGCCGGCATAGAAATGATTGGTCGACTTGATCAGCAGCACATCCTTGCTCATCGGATCGACGCCGATATTGGAGAAAACATCCGGTTCGAAGGTCTGCGTGCGATTGGTGTTGAGGATGATGTCGACCTCGGTGCCTTCGATGCGGACCAGCGCCGTCGGCCCCAGCGTCACCCGGCTCGGGCCGAAACTCTGCCAGCCTTCCGCAACCGTCTTCAGCACCTTGACGCGCGCGTCGATCGGCTCGCCGGCCAAGGGCCCGGCCTTGCCGCCGAAGCGCAGGTCGATGACCGCGCCCTCGCCCGCCGCGTGGCAGAAGGTCACGGCGATCGGATCCCAGATCGTCGCGACGCCGACATTGCCCAAGCCGCGCGCCAGCATCTGGCGGAGCACGAACGTTCCATCGCCGGCGACGCCGCCGCCGGGGTTGTCCCAGATGTCGGCGATCACCACCGGCTTGCCCTTGTTTTCGGCCCGCACGGCGAGCGCCCGGTCGATGCCGTCGGCGGCGTTCAGCATCGGCATCGCCGTTTTTTCGCGCAACGCGTAGAGTTCGCGTCCCAGCCGCTCCGCAAGCGCGGCGCCACCGTCCTTGTCATTGTAGGTGACCACCAGGATGCGCGTGCCCATCTCGGGCACGTCGGCCGCCATGAAACCGTGGATGACCGAGACCGACAAGACGCCGTCCTTGCCATGCAGGGCCTTGATGCGGTCGACGAAGGAGCGCATCGGCTCGCGGCTGGTCGGCAGCACCTGGATCATGCGGCAGTCGAAGGTCGAGATGACAGGCTTGATCTCGCCGCGCGCCGCCGCGAGGCCAAGCTCGACGACATGTTCGCCCCGCTCGTAGAAATCGGTGTGCGGGAATTCGAGGAAGTAGGCCATGATGTCACAAGCCGCCACGCGCTTGGGCGTCAGATGGCTATGCGGATCGAACTCGGAGGCGACCACCACGCCGAGCCCGACGATTGCCCTCACCCGTTCCAGCAGGTCGCCCTCGCAATCGTCATAGCCTTGCGCCACCATGGCGCCATGCAGGCCGAGGATGACCGCGTCGACCGGCAGTGCCGCCTCGAGCTGGCCGAGGATCTCGTCGCGCAACGCCTCGTAGGTCTGCCGCTGCACCAGGCCGCCAGGCTCCGCCCAGGTGGCGGTGCCTTCGATGACGGTGAGGCCTTCCGCGGCCGCGCGGCGGCGCAAGGCGACGATCGGCGAAGAACACAAAGTCGGCGTTTCAGGATGCTTGCCGGGTCCGGCATAGAAGGCCATCTCGAACGAGGCCCGGTCGGTCGGCA
>NZ_JBAZUD010000100.1:0-19221 GCF_041661565.1 Mesorhizobium sp. | reverse complement strand
CCGGCGCCATCGGCGCCGCCATACAGACCTATGCCGAGGCCGAGCGCTGCTCCGTCGTGCGTGATTTCTGCGGCCACGGGGTTGGCCTGCTTTTCCACGACGCGCCCAACATCCTGCACTATGGCAGTGCGCACGAAGGCGTCGAGATGCGCCCCGGCATGATCTTCACCGTCGAGCCGATGATCAATCTCGGCCGGCCACATGTGAAGGTTCTGTCGGATGGCTGGACGGCGGTGACGCGCGACCGCTCCCTGTCGGCGCAGTATGAGCACACGATCGGCGTGACCGAGACCGGCTGCGAGATTTTCACGCTGTCGCCAAAGAAGCTCGACCGTCCCGGTCTGCCGGCCTAATCTTGTTTCGCCGGTTCATCCGGCCACGAATGCGGGGGCGGCTGTGGGGATGGGAAGCGGCGACGACGAGCGAAGTTTCTTCGCCGAAATGCCGGTCCGACCGGCGACGAAGACCAAGGCAGCCGAGGAAAAGCCGCATTATCTCGGACATCGCGACCGTTTGCGCGAGCGCTTCTCCTCGGCGGGTCCGGATGCCCTGCCCGACTACGAACTGCTCGAGCTTCTCCTGTTTCGCCTGATTCCGCGCGCCGACACCAAGCCGGTCGCCAAGGCATTGCTCGCCCGCTTCGGCACGCTGGCCGAGGTGCTGGGCGCGCCACTCGGCCTGCTGCAAGAGGTCAAGGGTATCGGCCCGTCGGTGGCGCTCGACCTGAAGGTCGTCGCGGCAACGGCGCAGCGCATGGCGCGCGGTGAAGTCCGTGGCCGCGAGATCCTGTCATCATGGACGCAGCTTCTCGACTATTGCCGCTCGGCCATGGCGTTCGAAGACCGTGAACAGTTCCGCATCCTGTTCCTCGACAAGAAGAACGCGCTGATCGCCGACGAGGTGCAGCAGGTCGGCACCGTCGACCACACGCCCGTCTATCCGCGCGAAGTGGTCAAGCGCGCGCTCGAACTCTCCGCCACCGCCATCATCCTGGTCCACAACCATCCATCGGGCGACCCGACTCCGTCGCGCGCCGACATCGAGATGACCAAGGAGATCATCGAGGCCGCCAAGCGGCTGGGCGTCTCCGTTCATGACCATCTCATAATCGGGCGAAAAGGCTACGCCAGCATGAAGGGCCTGCTGCTGATCTGACCGACAGATTTTGCCATCGACGCGGGCCGGTCATGCCGGCCTATGGCGAAGCGGTGTTGCACCTGCCGGCAATCCGCTCGACGGCTTCGCCGAAACCGTCGAGATTGAAGTCGGCCTCGCCGCGCCCCGACAGCAGTCCGAACCGCCACGAAAGCAACAGCCGGCTTGCGGAAACAAGGCGTTTGATGCCGTCCGCGCCGTCGCGCACCAGCATCCGCCCGCGTGGACCGACCGACCAGCTCTCGTCGAACTTGCTGCCGCCGTCGATGGCGATCGACATGGTGATCTTGCGGCTTGAGGAGACGGCGTCTCTCAGTTGCAGCCACTCCGTCCAGCGCCGGTCGCCTGTTGACCGGCAGGCAATGGTCAGGATCGGGCTGTAGCTCAGCGCGCCGCCGCCGGTAATGAGCTTGTTGGTGGCGTAGAGCGACGCAGTGACCAAACCGTCTTCGCCAGTACCGAACCGCCAGTTGTCGGGGATCGCATCGGCGTGGGCGCTACCGCAGGCCAAGACAAGCACCAGGACCATGGCAGCGACATGCCCCATCTCGACGAACAGTCTCACCACGCCCTCCAAGAACCCAAGCGGCCCACGATAGAAGCGCAGATAATGATTAGTGCGTCGTGTCCACAGGCAGCTTTCACGAAGCATGCCCGCCTGTTGCAGATACGCAACAAAAAGGCCGCCTCAACGGGCGGCCTTTCCTGTCTCAAGCGACGTTGGCGATTATTCGGCGTCCTTGGCCGCCTTTTTCTTAGGCGCAGCCTTCTTCTTTGGCTCCTGCACGTCATCGGCTGACGCTGCATCGCTCGCCGGGGCATCGGCCTTCTTGGTGGCTTTCTTCGCCGGCTTTGCCTTCGCCTCGGTCTCAGCCTCCTCGTCGTCGGCCATCAGCTCTTCCTTGCTGACCTTGACGTCGGTGACCGAAATCTGACCGAGAAGGTGGTCGACAACCTTCTCCTCGAACATCGGCGCCCGCAGCGCGTTCAGCGCCTCGGGGTTGCCGCGGTAGAACTCGAAAGCCTCCTGCTGCTGGTTGGCCGGGAAGCGGCGAACCTGCTCGAACAAGCCGCGCTGCAGTTCTTCGTCCGATACGGTGACGCCGGCCTTCTCGCCGATCTCGGCCAAAACCAGACCGAGGCGCACGCGGCGCTCGGCAAGACGCAGATATTCGGCGCGCGCCTCTTCTTCCGTCGTCTCTTCATCGGCGAAGGTGCGGCCGGCGGCTTCCAGGTCACGGTTGACCTGCGCCCAGATGTTGTTGAACTCGGCGTCGATCAGCTTCGACGGCGCCTCGAACGAATAGGCCGCGTCGAGCTGGTCGAGAAGCTGACGCTTGACCTTCTGCCGCGTCATGGCGCCGAACTGGTTCTCGATCTGGCCGCGCACGACCTCGCGCAGGCGCTCCAACGATTCCAGGCCGAGGTTCTTGGCGGTTTCGTCGTTGATTTCCAACTCGCCGGGCTTGGAGACTTCCTTGACGGTGACGTCGAAGGTGGCTTCCTTGCCGGCCAGGTTCGCCGCCTGGTAGTTCTCCGGGAAAGTCACGGTGACCTGCTTTTCATCACCGGCCTTGCTGCCGACCAGCTGGTCCTCGAAGCCGGGGATGAATTCCTTGGAACCCAGCACCAGCGGCTGATCGGTGCCAGCGCCGCCATTGAAGGCCTCGCCGTCGATCTTGCCGACATAGTCGATGCTGACGCGGTCGCCGATGGCTGCCTCGCCGGTCTTCGGCTCGTAGCTGCGGGCCGACTCGGCCACGCGCTGGACCTGTTCGTCGATCTCGGTGTCAGGCACGTCGAAAACCTGGCGCGTCACCTTGATATCGGAGAAATCCTTGATCTCGATCGCGGGAATGACTTCGTAATTGAGGCGAAACTCGAAATCCGCGCCACCGGCGAGGATCTTCTCGGCTTCCTTCTCGTCCTCGGTCATGATGACCTCGGGCTGCATGGCGGCCTTCTCGCCACGGCCGGTGATGATCGAGCGGGTCGAATCGTTGAGGATTTCGTTGACCACTTCGGCCATGAACGACTTGCCATAAACCTTGCGCAGGTGCTGCACCGGCACCTTGCCGGGGCGGAAGCCGTTGATGCGAACCTTGTTCCTGGCGTCCGAAAGACGCGCCATCAGCTTGGCTTCCATGTCAACCGCCGGCACGGTGATCTTGATCTCGCGCTTGAGACCGGAGTTGAGTGTTTCGGTGACCTGCATCGTAAAACCTTTGTTTTCACCAATGAGGCTGCCAAACGGCTCTTTGCCGTTCACAGCCTGCCGGTATAGTTCTGCCGGGAATGGCTTTGGTACGGAACCTGGCGATTTGACCGAAAATACGGCTCAAACTCTCCCAAACTGCGTTCCAAAATGTGAATAAGTTCTTGTTCTTCCTACTTCTTATCACATTCTGCAGAAGCGGATCGTCGCGTCCCGTCACATTCGACACGCCTTTTGTCACAGGCGGGGCTAATTTTCAACCATCTTCGCGTTCGGGCGGTTTGCGGATAATTTCGACCCGGAGTCAACATCTCGTATGCGACATTGACAGAATGATGGCTACATGGGATTGCCGGACCACGCGGGTATGGCGGAACTGGTAGACGCACCAGATTTAGGTTCTGGCGAGAGATCGTGGGGGTTCGAGTCCCTCTACCCGCACCAACGACCGACATCCACCGCTCTCAATAAAGCGGCTCCTCGAACAGCGTCTTGTCGCCATCGACCAGTGCCTTGATCTGCGCCGTGCCATCGCTGGCCAGCGCGAGGCGGATGCCGAACGGGCGCACGCGAATGTCGTTCTGGATCGCCATGCCCTCGCCTTCGGGCACATAGAAGCGCTCTATGCCGTAGTCCGGCGCGATCGTCGCGCCTTCCTCGCGCAGGTCCCAACCTTGCGTGACATGGCCCGAAATATCGGCCTCGTCGGCGGCGGCCGGCATCGGCGCCTTGCCGAACCAGGCTGTGGTCGGCGTCCAGTAACCGTCGGCGCCCTTCTTCAGGCGGACCACGATCGATGTGTCGTCGCTGGACAATTTGTCTGCCGGAATGTTGGCGATCATCGTCGCCGGTATGCGCGAAATCTCGTAACCAAGGATAATGTAGTCGCCGCGCAGGAAATCGCTGGGATCGACAGGTTCGATCTTCAGCAGCACTTCCTTGCCGTTGCGCAGGATCGCCGCCCGGCCGACGATAATCGAGCTCAGAAAACCTATCTGGACGAGCGCCAGCAACAGCGCCGAGATGATCAGCCGCTTTCCTGTCATCATGCCGTGGCTCCTCCGGTGGCAGGGCCCCTTATGCGCTTTTCGACCCGGATGATGACGATCGCAAGGATGCCGAGCAGAACAGCAGCCGCAAGGAAGAAGCCGGCCGTGTCGAGCATCGACTGCAAGGTCACGACATAGATCATGGCGAGTTCGAAGGCGAAGCCGAGATAGGCGAGCCATCGCAGGCCCCGGCTTTCCCTTCCGGCCAGCACGATCGCCCCGACGATGCCGGCAAGTGCGATGACCGAGGCGATGGTGAAACCGCTGTCATAGGTGCTTTGGTCGGCCAGTTCGAACTGGATGACGGCCAGGCCGGTAAGGAAGCCGAGCAGCGCATGCAAAGGCAAGTAGCCGTCAAGCTGCAGGATCCTGTCGACTGGCTCTGGGGCAAGTACGCCAGCGGCGAACAGCACGATGGAGACAATGACCAGGGGGATGGCCACCGGCAGCGTCGCCTGGTGCATCGCCAGCAGCACAAGATAGAAGAGCAGCGACAGGATGATCAGATGCCGCGCCGGCTGGCTGCGGGTCCAGAACGAGACGGCGAAAAGCACCACCGCCATGATGACGAAGGCATGCGGAAACGCGGTCCGGGTGAAGTAATCGAAGCCTTTCAGGAACAACCAGCCATCGGCAATGCCGACCGCGGCGACAGTCAGCGGGTTCGAACGCAGCGCGACAGCCGCCAGCGCCGTCGCGGCGCCCCAGGTGACGAGGACCGAGGCTTCGTCCCCGGACAGATGATACATCTGGCCGATCAGCGCGATCGAGCCGCCGAAAGCCGCGGCCGCCACGATCCACAGCGCCTCGCCAATTGCCGCGTGGTCGCGTGTCTTCAACACCGCGCCGCCGACATAGCCGCCAAGGATGACGGCGAAGAGGGACGCCACGCGCGCCAGCCGCGGAACCGCGTCCCAGTTGGCGGCGACGAAAATCAGGATCGCCGCGCCGAACAGCAGGGCCGCCAACATCGCCAGGATCGTTCCGAAGCTCAGCGACTTGCGCTCGTTGGCTTCCACATCTCGCGCCAGCAGATCGGCCGTCGCTGCATCAATCAGGCCAGCCTGCCGCCAACGCGCGATATCCGACCTGACCCGAGACGAATAGCTCGCCATCGCCCACTCTCCCCCGACTCAGGTCTTCTTCAGCCTGACCAGCCAAACCGTTGACGCAACGGCATTTTCCGATTCTGCTCTCTTTGTGTCAGGTCTGTGAAGGCTCGTTAATGTTGCATTGCACAATTTGCATTGCTGCCATGCAGCCATAGCGCTTTTAAATCGATGTAGGCCCGCCTATTTAACGTTCGTACACAAACGGAATGATCCGCAAGAAAGACGAAACGAGAACTACCATGAACCTGATCCGCAACTACCGCAACTGGCGCCGCTATCGCGACACCGTGTCCGAGCTGAGCCGCCTGAGCAACCGTGAACTGACCGACCTCGGCATCAGCCGCAGCGACATCCCCTACGTCGCTCGCAAGGCGGTCTAATCCTTCGGACCGCGAATGGTCCGAACCAGTTTTGTAGAAGAGAACGACAATGAACCTGATCCGCAACTATCGTAACTGGCGCGTTTATCGCGAGACGGTTACCGAGCTGGGTCGCCTTTCGAACCGCCAGCTGCACGATCTCGGCATTATCCGCGACGAAATCAAGATCGTCGCACGCCGCGCGATCTAACGACGGAATTTCACTGGGATCGACCTCCTCCCCGAGCCCAGTGAAGACGGTCAGCCCTTACCCTCCTCCCGAGGGTTGACCACCAAAACGGCGCCCGCCGCACCTCCTCCCGCGGCGGGCGCTGTTTCCGAAGCGAACGAAGTTCGTCTTCCATAAGCGAACGCAGTTCGTCTTCAGCGAACGCAGTTCGTCTTCCACGGAGCAAAATGAATGTTGCTCCAAAAGGGTTTCGCCCCTTTTCAAAAACGCGAAAGAGATTTCGTCAAAGCCGACCTCCTCCCCGGCGATGACGAATAGGCCCGACCTTCACCTCCTCCCGAAGGTTGGCCACAAAAACGGCGCCCGCCGCACCTCCTCCCGCGGCGGGCGCTGTTTCCGAACCGAACGCAGTTCGTCTTCCCCAAGCGAACGCAGTTCGTCTTCCCAAGCGAACGCAGTTCGTCTTGCCGAAGCGAACGCAATTCGTCTTCGTGAGAAAGAGATTTCGTCAAAGCCGACCTCCTCCCCGGCGATGACGAATACGGTCGACCTTCACCTCCTCCCGAGGGTTGGCCCAAAAAACGACACCCGCCGGACCTCCTCCCCCGGCGGGTGTTGTTGTTTCAAGGGCAGGCTTTCCGACTAGCCTGATCCCGATGTCGCCCCTCGACAATTGCAATCGCTTCACTGAGCGATTATTCCGGCGCTCATGAACAAAAATCCAATTCACATCATCGGCGGCGGTCTGGCCGGCTCGGAAGCAGCGTGGCAAGCGGCGCAAGCCGGCGTTCCCGTGATCCTGCACGAAATGCGCCCGGTTCGCGGGACCGATGCCCACAAGACCGATGGACTGGCCGAGCTGGTCTGCTCCAACTCCTTCCGCTCCGACGATGCCGAAAACAATGCCGTTGGCCTTCTGCACGCCGAAATGCGGCTGGCCGGCTCGCTGATCATGAGCGCCGGCGACGCCAGCCAGGTGCCGGCCGGGGGCGCGCTTGCCGTCGACCGTGACGGTTTCTCCGACACAGTGACAAGGACACTCGAAGCGCACCCGCTGATCACCATCCAGCGCGAGGAAGTGCCGGGCTTGCCGCCGGCGGAGTGGGATCAGGCGATCGTCGCCACCGGGCCGCTGACGGCGCCTTCGCTTGCCCAGTCTATCGCCGATGCCACCGGCGCCGATGCGCTGGCCTTCTTCGACGCCATCGCGCCGATCGTCCACTTCGAAACGATCGACATGAACATTTGCTGGTTCCAGTCGCGTTACGACAAGGTCGGGCCCGGGGGCACCGGCAAGGACTACATCAACTGTCCGATGGACAAGGAGCAGTATCTTGCCTTCGTGCAGGCGCTCATCGACGGCCAGAAAACCGAGTTCAAGCAATGGGAAGGCACGCCCTATTTCGATGGCTGCCTGCCGATCGAGATCATGGCCGAGCGCGGCGTCGAGACGCTCCGTTACGGCCCGATGAAGCCCATGGGCCTGACCAACGCGCACAATCCGACAGTGAAGGCCTATGCGGTCGTGCAGTTGCGCCAGGACAATGCGCTGGGCACGCTCTACAACATGGTCGGTTTCCAGACCAAGCTGAAGCATGCCGAGCAGGTGCGCGTGTTCCGCACCATTCCAGGCCTGGAAAACGCCGATTTCGCCCGCCTCGGCGGCCTGCACCGCAACACCTACATCAACTCGCCGACCCTGCTCGATGCCTCGCTGCAACTGAAGTCGCGCCCCGGCCTGCGCTTCGCCGGCCAGATCACCGGTTGCGAGGGCTATGTCGAGAGCGCCGCGATCGGCCTGCTTGCCGGACGCTTCGCCGCCGCCCAAAGGCAGGGCCACGCACCATCGCTGCCGCCGCTCACCACGGCCTTCGGTGCGCTGCTCAACCACATCACCGGTGGCCACATCGTTTCCGATGACGAACCGGGAAAGCGCTCCTTCCAGCCGATGAACGTCAATTTCGGCCTGTTCCCCCCGGTGGAGGCGCCGAAGACCGAAGGCAAGCGCATGCGCGGCAAGGACAAGACCGTCGCCAAGCGGCATGCAATCACGTCGCGCGCCCTGGATGACTGCCGGCAATGGCTGGGACTGCCGGCGCGGACCGCCGAAGCGGCCGAATAGCGACGGCGTTCATTCGCTTGGTGCTTCGGCTTACCGCCAGCCCTTGCTCGCGCGATGCAACAGCAACCAGTGCCGCCGCAGGGCCGACAGTCGCGCCACGCCTTCAAGCGGCGAACCGCGCTCCATTTTCGTGAGATAGGCGCGCGACAGCGCCAGCGGCAGGAATGCCGGGCGCAAAGACACCGGCAGTCCGGCGGCGCCCCGCTCGAAAGCCGAAAGATGTTCGCGCGCCAGCGAAATCATCGCCGCCACCGCGCGCTGCGCCCCGGGCCCGCCATCGCCGGCAACAAACTCTTCCGGCGATGATCCTGCCGCCGCCAGGAGATCGGCCGGGATAAAACACTGTCCGCGCTTGCGGTGCAGCGGCACCAAAAGCAGCAGTCCGGTCATGGCCTGCGCACAGCCCGCCCTGCCCGCCAGCTCGGCGAAGCCGGGCGCCTCGACAGGATCGAGCACCATCGCCGCCAGTTGGATCAGGGCTGCCGCCGTCTCGCCGCAATAGCCTTCGAGATCGGTGCGTGACGGCATCGGATCATCGTAGAGGTCGAAGATGCGCGCTTCGAGCATGTTCTCGAAGGCCGGCTTTGGCAGGTCGGACGCAGCAATCGTGGCATTCAAGGCTTCGGCTGTGGGATGGCCGGCACCCGCCTCCCCACCGGCGGCGATGACATCGCGCCACCACTGCAACCGCACCTCGCCGGGCAAAGCCTCGCGGATGCGATCGCGAATACCCGCGATCTCGGCATTGAAGGCAAAAAGCGCAAACAACGCATCGCGCTTGTCGGCTGGCGCGTAGAGCGCGGTGAGATAGCGGTCATGGTCGGCGGCGCGGACCGCGTCCATGACGATCTTGGCGTTCGGGAACATTTCAGTCGACGGCGATGAGTGCGGCGGCCACGGCGCGGTCCTCGGCCAGCAGGACATTGTAAGTCCGCACTGCCGCTCCCGTCGACATCGGGTCGGACCCGATGCCCGCCGCCTTCAGCGCCGCCCGCAATGCCGCCGGCAAAGGCCTGAGATCCTTGCCCATGCCGACCAGCAGGATCTCCACCTTGTCAGCCTCAGCCAGGAGCCGGTCGAAATCCGCCACACCAAGCGCCAAAGGGTCGGCAGGCTCCCAGCCATGGATGCCGGACGGCAAGCACAGCAGCGAGCCCCGGTGCGACATGTCGGCGAAGCGGAAGCCGCCATTGCCGTAGGCCTCGATCGGCGCACGGCCGGGAAAATGCGCCTCGCGGATGACGATGCCTTTGCCGGTCATCGTTCTGTCACCCCTTCAGGGCGGCGCGTCAGGTCGCGACCGCCTTGCCGCCGCTGACCGGCTTTTCCTCGTCGGCAGTCGAAGCCTGCGGCCGCAACTTGAACAGGATCAGCAACGGTGCGGCGATGAAGATCGACGAATAGGTGCCGAAGATGACGCCGAACAGCATGGCCATGGTGAAGGAGCGGATCACCTCGCCGCCGAACAGCACCAGCGCCAGCAACGCCAGGATCGTCGTCACCGAGGTCAGCGTCGTTCTGGACAGCGTCTCGTTGATGGCGTTGTTGAGGAGCTGCGGCAGCGGCATTCGCTTGTATTTTCGCAGATCCTCTCGGACGCGGTCGTAGACCACGATCGTGTCGTTCAGCGAATAACCGATGATCGTCAGGATCGCCGCGAGCGATGATTGGTTGAACTCCAGTCCGGTGATGACGAAAAAGCCCAGCGTCATGACCACATCATGCACGGTCGCCACGATGGCGCCGACGGCGAACTGCCACTCGAAGCGGAACCAGACGTAAATCAGGATGCCGACCAATGCGACGAGCATGGCGATCGTGCCTTGCTTGGCCAGTTCGCCCGAGACGGTCGGACCCACCACTTCGACGCGGCGGAAATCGTAATTGTCCTGTAGCTCACCGCGCACCTTGTCGATGACGCTCTGTTCGGCGTTCTCGCCGCCGTCTTGTGAGCCGACACGGATCAACACGTCGTTCGGCGCGCCGAACTGCTGCACCTGAACTTCGCCGATATTGAGTTCCGTCAGCCTGCTGCGAATATCACCGATATTGGCGTCGCCACTCTTGGCCTTGACCTCGATCAGCGAGCCGCCCTTGAAATCGATGCCGTAATTGATGTCCACGGTCATGAACAGCACGACCGATAGCACCGACAGGAAGCTCGACAGCGCGAACGTCCAGCGCCGTATGCCCATGAACGGTATCTTCGTGCCCGGCGGGACGAAGGTTATCGGAGCCTTCGGCAATTCCTTCGGACGGGCGCGGCGCAGCCAGATCGAAACAAGCAGGCGGGTGAAGGTGAAGGCGGTGAAAACCGTGGTCAGGATGCCGATGGCGAAGGTGATGGCGAAACCCTTCACCGGCCCGGTGCCGAGATAGAACAGAACCACGGTTGCGATCAGCGATGTGACGTTGGAATCGACGATCGTCGCCAGCGCCTTGGTGAAACCGGTATCGATCGCCTGGATCACCGATCGGCCGTTTCGTCGCTCCTCGCGGATACGCTCGTAGATCAGCACGTTGGAATCCACCGCCATGCCGATGGTCAACACGATACCGGCAATGCCGGGCAAGGTCAGCGTCGCGCCGAGCAGCGACAGCAATCCCACGATCATAGCCACATGCACCGCCAGCGCGATGTTGGCGAGGAAGCCGAGGAAACCGTAGGCAACGAACATGAACACGACGACGAGGATCGAGCCGATGATGCCGGCTACCTTGCCGGCATGGATCGAATCCTGGCCGAGGCCCGGACCGACTGTACGCTCCTCGATGACGGTCAATGTCGCCGGCAAAGCGCCGGCCCGCAGCAGCACCGCGAGATCATTGGCGCTCTGTGCGGTGAAATTGCCGGAAATCTGTCCCGTTCCCCCGAGGATGGCCTCGCGGATCTGCGGCGCCGAGATCACCTGATTGTCGAGGACGATGGCGAACAGCTTGCCGACATTCTGCGAGGTGGCCTGGCCGAAGCGGGCCGCACCCTTGGAATCGAACCGGAACGAGACCACCGGCTCATTGTTCTGCGAATTATAGGTTGCCTGGGCATCGACGAGGTTTTCGCCCGACACGATGACGCGGTTCTCGATCAGGTACGGAACCGGCGGGTCGTCCTGCGAGTACAGGATCGATGACCCGGCCGGAGGACGGCCTTTCATCGCATCCTGCACCGGCATCGACTGGTCGACCATCTGGAAGGTCAGCTTGGCGGTCTGGCCGAGAATTTCCTTCAGCCTTTGCGGGTCCTGCAGACCCGGCACCTGCACCAGGATACGGTCGTCGCCCTGCCGCTGCACGATCGGTTCTGTCGTGCCGAGTTCGTTGACGCGGCGCTCGACGACCTCGATCGACTGCGTCAACGCGGTCGATGTGCGGTATTTGATGCCGGCATCGGTCACATTGAACTTGAGCAGGCCCGGCTCGGAATCGTCGAGCGTCATTTCCTGGATGGACCCGCCGGTGAAAAGGCCCGCGGCGACTGGTTCGGTCAGCGATTTCAGCGCCGTCTTGGCCGCGTCGAGCTGGGCGGGATCCGTGATGCGGACCTGCAAGGTCCGCCCCGTGCCGGCGAGACCGGTATAGCCAATCTTGGCATCGCGCAGCAGCGTCCGAATCTCATCGCGCGTCGTCTCGAGCCGATCCTTGATCAGATCGTTCTGGTTCATCTCCAGAAGGATGTGCGAGCCGCCCTGAAGGTCGAGGCCGAGCGTCATCTGACGCTTCGGCACCCAGCTCGGGAGCTGGGCCAGAGTGCTTGCGGGAATGAGATTGGGCGCGGCGAGGATCACCGTGATGGCTACGGCCACCCAGATCAGGATCATCTTGAAGCGCGAGAAATACAGCATATGGCGTCGTCCGTCAGAGCGTGTCCGCGGATCGCTCCGCCTGAAATTGGGTTATTTCTTGGCGTTCTGGTTGGCCACCGGTTCGCCCTTGACGCGCACATCGGCGATCGTTGAGCGCAGAGCGGTCACCTTGACGCCGCCACCGAGGTCGACCTCGAGCTCGTTGTCGTCGATCACCTTGGTCACCTTGCCGACGAAGCCGCCGCCGGTGATGACCGTGTCACCGCGACGCACGGCCGCCAGCATCTCGCCACGCTTCTTAAGCTGCGTGCGCTGCGGCCTGATGATCAGGAAATACATGATCACGAAGATCAGCACGAACGGTAGAATGCTGATGAGCATATCGGGAGACGTGCCGCCGATGCCTTGCGCGTATGCCGGTGTCACGAACATCGAAGAACTCCTGAATTTGGAAAACCGCCGCCACGCCGGATCCTGGAATTGGCGGCCCTGAAATTTGGCCGGAATATAGTCGGTAAAGTTGTCAATGCAACTGCGCGGCCGGGCAAATCGGCTGCTTTTCCGGCCTGTCGGGCCGTGTTAGAGCATGATCGCCGAGGGCACGAGAGTGTTTGCGCAAAAGATCCCGCTCGAACAGAAGGTTGCAACGGGTTTCGCGCATGGCGGAATCGGCGAACTTCACGCGACCCGCTTCAATACCGTCAACAAACAGAAGACAGACATGACCGACAGCAACCTGGACGCCCTGAACAGCAAGCTCGACCGCCTGATCGAGGCGGTCAGCCGGCTTGCAAAACCGCAGGTCCCTGAAACCGACCTTGCCGACGCCGATTGCTTCGTCTGGCAGGCCGATCCGGGCTATCTTGAGCCGGTGCGCAAGGTCAACCGCGTCGACATCGGCCTGATCCGTGGCGTCGACCGCGTCCGCGACATCCTTGTGGACAACACCGAACGCTTCGCCGCAGGCCATGCCGCCAACAACGTATTGTTGTGGGGCGCGCGCGGCATGGGCAAATCGTCGCTGGTCAAGGCCGCGCACGCGGAGATCAACGCCAAGGCCAGGTCCGGCCTGCCGCTGAAGCTGATCGAGATCCACCGCGAGGACATCGATACGCTGCCGAAGCTCATGGGTTTGCTGAAGGCCGCTCCCTTTCGCTTCATCCTGTTTTGCGACGACCTCTCGTTCGACCACGACGACACGTCCTACAAGTCGCTCAAGGCGGCACTCGAAGGCGGCGTCGAGGGCCGACCGGCCAATGTCATCTTCTACGCCACCTCGAATCGTCGCCACCTCTTGCCGCGCGACATGATCGACAACGAGCGCTCGACCGCCATCAACCCTTCGGAAGCGGTGGAAGAAAAGGTTTCGCTGTCCGATCGTTTCGGCCTCTGGCTCGGCTTCCACAAATGCTCGCAGGATGAGTATCTCGACATGGTCAACGGCTATGCAAGCCACCACGGCCTCGACATCGAGCCAGAGCAGTTGCGCGCCGATGCGCTGGAATGGGCAACGACACGCGGCAGCCGCTCGGGCCGTGTCGCCTGGCAGTTCACCCAGGACCTGGCCGGCCGCCTGGGAAGACCGCTGAAGGACTGATCCGCGATATCCAACTGAAAAAGCCCGCTCCTTGCGGAACGGGCTGAGCCGGCGGGCCGGACTGGAGGTCAGGCGGCCCGCAAATCGCTTTTCTTGTTCTATTCGAGATAGCCGGAAGGATCGACCGGCGCCGAGTTCTTGCGCACTTCGAAGTGCAGCTTGGGCGAGTCCGTCGTGCCGCTCATGCCCGACAGCGCGATCTCCTGGCCGCGCTTGACCTTCTGGCCACGCTGGACCTCGATCGAGCTGGCGTGGCCGTAGACGGTGACCAGGCCGTTCTCATGGCGCACCAGCACCGTGTTGCCGAATTCCTTGAGCCCGTCACCGGCGTAGATGACGACACCGTTCTCCGCCGCCTTGACCGGCGTTCCCGTTGGCACGGCGATGTCGACGCCATCCTTGCCGCCGCCGAAACCGGAGATAACCCGGCCGCGCACCGGCCAGCGCATCTTGCCGATGCCGGTAGCGTCCGGGGCTACGGCGTCGTCGTCCTCGGCCTGCTGGATAACCTTCGAATCTTTCTTCGGCGGCGTGTAGGACGCCAGTGTTTCCGATGGCGTGGCCTTCGCGGCGGGCTGGGTGGTGGCCGTGGTCACCGGATCGACCTTCGCCGGTTTGGCGCTGGCGACCGTCGCCGTTCCGCCGGCTGGCACCTTCAGGGTCTGGCCGATCTTGAGCAAGCCATCCTGCAGGCCGTTCGCTTGTTTCAGGGCAACGGGGCCGACCCCGGTCTTCCTGGCAATGGAGGATAATGTATCGCCCGACTGCACCGTGTAGGTTCCGGCAGGGCTGGTCGCCTTGGCTTCGGCCATCTGCGGCTTGGAAGCCTTCGGCTGGTTCGCGGCGGCCGAAGTGTCGACCGGAGCGGCGGACTTGCCGTCCCTGGGCTTCGGCTGCTGCGGCAGCACCGCGACCTTCTCCGGCGCGGTGGCCGGCAGGTCGTGCTTGCCGTCCTTGGCAGGCTTGGCCTCGGCGACTTTCGGCTCGGCCTTGCTCGAATAGGCGTAGGCAGGGATGACCAGCTTCTGGCCGGTCTTCAACCCCTTGGTGGGGCTGAGCCCATTGACCTTCATGATCACATCGCTCGGCACATGATAGCGCTGCGCCAGGCCGGAGATGGTCTCGCCGTCCCTGACGACGATTTCGGTCGCATGCGGAGAGCCAGCCGGGGCCATGCGCGGCGCGTCGGGCTGCGAGACCTTGAACGGCGACCCGGCCGGAGCGACTGTGCCCGTGCTTGCCCTGTCGAGCGCCGGAGCCGATGCGGTGCGAATCGGCCTTGAGGCCGGAGCCAGCACGGGAGCCGGCTGCGATTGGGCAACCGGCGGCGGCAGCGGCCGGGACGAAACCGGCTCCAGGCTGGAACGGCTGACCGACTGCGTGTGGGCGCCGTCGAGTGGAGCGGCCGCGACATCGCCCGGATAGGGCTGCGCGGCGTCCTGCTTGTTGATGATGTTGCGCTGATTGTTGGTCGATGAAGTAAAGACGTCATCGACACTGTTGAAGCGCGAAGCCTGGGAACTGCACCCGGCCGCGGCGCCCGCGACCATGAGCACGGCGCACCCACGCGCCAGATTGCGTCCGTTTGCCTTCAAAACACTGAATTGCATCGCACTGACCCGCACATACCCGGTACAAACTAGGCATGATTAAAGCGCGTTAATGTTACTCGTCGGTTAACCCAATGGAATCCGACGCAAATTTTCTTAAAATGTTTGAGAATTGCATTGGCGGCGCTCGACAATAGTCGAACCATGCCTGGAGAGGCCGATTTCGGGACCGCCTGTTGTCCGGACGCAACTCGCTAGATGACGGCAGCCAAGCTGCGCAGGATCGGCTGCAGCCGGACCATGCCGATATCCTCGCGTTCGAAACGGCTGCCGACCTTGGTCAGCTTGGCCAGTATCTGCTCGCCTTCTTCCGGCCCGATCGGAGCGATGACGATGCCGCCGCTCGACAATTGGTCGAGCAGGAAGCGCGGGAGGCTGTCGAAGGCGGCCCAGGCGACGATGCGATCGAACGGCGCCTCGTTCGGCAGCCCGCCGGAAGCCTCCGCCTGGCGGACGATGACGTTGCCGATGCCAAGTGCCTCAAAACGCTGCCTGGCCTGTTCGACCAGGGTCTTGTAGCGATCGGCGGTGACGACGCGTGCTGCCAGGCGCGACATGACCGCCGCCGTATAGCCGGAGCCGGTGCCGATCTCGAGCACACGGTTGCCCTGTTCGATGGCCAGCGCGGCGATAACCGCGGCCTGAAGGTCCGCGCCCTCGATCGCCTCGCCGCATTCGATCGGCAGCATGCGATCCGACCAGGCGATCGAATGAAACTGGGCGCCGAGGAAGCCGCGGCGCGGCGTCGCCTCGAAAGCCGTGATCAGCGGCTTCGGCACCGTTCCCCTGCCCCGCAGCCGCAGCAGGAAGGCGGCAAACCCTTCGCGATCATCGATTGGGAGCCCCTGGTTCATGCAAGCGCCTTGCTCAACTGGTCACGGATCTCATGCGCGGTGAGGTCGAGCTGCAACGGCGTCACCGACACCAGCCTGTTGCGCATGGCATGGAGATCGCTACCCTGCCTGCCCTCGACCGGCTCGCGGCCGAAGCGCAACCAGTAATAGGGCAGCCCACGACCGTCCCGGCGCTCTTCGACCGACAGGCTGTGCACGAGCTTGCCCTGGGTGGTGACCACCGTTCCAGCGACGTCCTCGGGAGGGCAGTTGGGAAAATTGACGTTGAGCAGCACGCCGTCCGGCAGCGGCGTCGCCACGAGCTTCTCCAGCAGCGCCGGCGCCAGCGCCTCGGTCGTCTGGTAGGGGACGACGCGATCCTCGCCGGCATAGCTGTAGGCCTGGCTGAGCGCGATCGAGCGGATGCCGAGCAGCGCGCCTTCCATGGCGCCCGCGACGGTTCCCGAATAGGTGACGTCGTCGGCGATGTTGGCGCCGGAGTTGATCCCGGACAGGATCAGGTCGGGCGCGCTAGGCAGGATCTTCTTGACGCCCATGATGACGCAGTCGGTCGGTGTGCCGCGGACGGCGAAATGCTTCTCGCCGATCCTGCGCAGCCGCAGCGGCTCCGAGATCGACAGCGAATGCGCGTAGCCGGACTGGTCCTGCTCCGGGGCCACCACCCAGACATCATCCGAGAGCGTGCGTGCGACACGTTCGAGCGATGCCAGACCCTCGGCATGGATGCCGTCGTCATTGGTCAGAAGAATGCGCATTATTTCGATTCGATCTTTTCCAGGCCACCCATGTAAGGCCGCAGCGCTTCAGGAATCGTTACGCTGCCATCCTCATTCTGGTAGTTTTCGATGACGGCTATGAGTGCGCGGCCGACAGCGGTGCCCGAACCGTTGAGGGTATGAACGAAGCGGTTGCCCCTGCCATCCTTGTCCTTGTAACGGGCGTCCATCCGGCGTGCCTGGAAATCGCCGCAAACCGAGCAGGACGAGATTTCGCGATAGGCGTTCTGACCGGGCAGCCAGACCTCGATGTCGTAGGTCTTGCGCGCGCCGAAACCCATGTCGCCGGTGCACAGCGTCATGGTGCGGAACGGCAGTCCGAGCCGCTTGAGCACCTCCTCGGCGCATTGCGTCATCCGCTCGTGTTCGGCAAGCGACGAGTCCTGGTCGGTGATCGACACCAATTCCACCTTGTAGAACTGGTGCTGGCGCAGCATGCCGCGCGTGTCGCGCCCGGCCGAACCCGCCTCCGAGCGGAAACACGGCGTCAGTGCGGTGTAGCGCAACGGCAGTCTCTCATGCGCGGTGATCTCTTCCCGCACGAGATTCGTAAGCGGCACCTCGGCGGTGGGGATCAGGCCCAGCCTGCCCTCGCCATGCGGCGTGAAGAACAGATCCTCCTCGAACTTCGGCAACTGGTTGGTGCCGAAAAGAACCTCGTCCTTGACCATCAGCGGCGGAATGACCTCTTCATAGCCATGCTCGGTCGTGTGAAGGTCGAGCATGAACTGGCCCAGCGCGCGTTCCATCCGCGCCAGCCCTCCCTTCAACACGGTGAAGCGCGAGCCGGACAGCTTCGCCGCACGCTCGAAATCCATCATGCCCAGCGCTTCGCCGATCTCGAAATGCTCCTTCACCCAGTTCGGCCGCGTCGGCGCCTTGCCGACGACATGCTTGACGACGTTGTCGTGCTCGTCCTTGCCGACCGGCACGTCGTCCAGCGGCACGTTGGGCAGCACCGCCAGCGCGTCGTTCAGCGCCTTGTCGAGCTCGCGTTCGCGCGCCTCGCCATTCTGGATGAAAGTCTTGATCTCGCCGACTTCGGCTTTCAGCCGTTCCGCAAGCGCCGCATCGCCCGCACGCATGGCGTTGCCGATCTCCTTCGAGGCGGCGTTGCGGCGCTCCTGCTTGGTCTGCAGCTCGGTGACGTGTTCACGCCGCGCCTCGTCGGAGGCGATCAGCCCGTCGACCGTGGACTGCGCGTCGTCAGCCGACCAGGAGCGCTTGACCAGCGCCTCCACAAGGGCCTTCGGGTTGTCGCGAATCCATTTGATATCAAGCATGGTTTGAACGCTCCTGAGCTAAGGTCGAGGGCGTAAACCGCATCCTTGATCGATGCAAGATGAGGCTGGGCGACGGTTGTCGTTTTCCGCCGCCGCGCCATTGTCCTTAAGAGGCGGCCGGGGCCGGAGGCTCGTCAGGCGCCTTGTCGGCGACGGTTTCCGACGCGTCCTGCCTCTCGCGCGCCAACCGCTGCTTCTCCTGGTCCCGCTCGATCCACCGCGCGGCCCAGATGGAGACCTCGTAGAGAAGGATCGTCGGGATGGCCAGGCCGATCTGGCTCATTGGATCGGGAGGTGTCAGCACGGCGGCAACGATAAAGGCAATGACGATCGCCCATTTGCGCTTCTCGGCCAGCGCCTTGGACGACAGCATGCCGACCCGCGTCATCAGGCTGGTCACCACCGGCAGCTGGAACACCAGGCCGAACGAAAAGATCAGCGTCATGATCAGGCTGAGATATTCGGACACTTTAGGCAGCAGCGAAATCTGCACCTGATCATCCGTGCCGGCCTGCTGCATGGCGAGGAAGAACCACATCACCATCGGCGTGAAGAAGAAATAGACCAGCGACGCGCCCATCAGGAACAGGATCGGCGACGCGAACAGGAACGGCAGAAAGGCGTTGCGCTCGTTCTTGTAGAGGCCGGGCGCGATGAACTTGTAGATTTGCGTGGCGATCAGCGGAAAGGCGATGACCATGCCGCCGAACATGGCGAGTTTGACCTGGGTGAAGAAGAATTCCTGCGGGGCGGTGTAGATCAATTCGACCTTGTGCGGATCGAGCCCGGCCCATTTCGTCGCCCATTTGAACGGGACGACCAGGAGATTGAACAGCCTCTTGGCGAAAAAGAAGCAAACCAGGAAGGCAACGAAGAACCCGCCGAGCGACCAGATCAGCCGCCTGCGCAGCTCGATCAGATGCTCCATCAGAGGCGCGGACGATTTTTCGATGTCGTCCTTTTCCTTGTCCGAAACGCTCACTTGGCGGCTCCCGCCGTCTTCCTGGCCGCGGGCTTCCTGGCCTGGGCAGGTTTCGGTTCGGATGAAACCACTGGCACGGCCGCGACCGTCTTGGTTGCCGCGGGCCTGGCGGCC
>NZ_JBAZUD010000099.1:0-19462 GCF_041661565.1 Mesorhizobium sp. | reverse complement strand
ATATCCTGGCTCTGGCTGCGGTCGACGATCAAGGCGACGACGCTCTTCAGCGGGTCGCGCTCTTCGTTGAGGAACACCGGGTTGAGCAAGGCGGCGGCGAGCGCCAGCAGGGCGACGAGGCGCAAGACCGCGCCGCGCTGGCGAACCCACAGGCCGACAAGCGCCAGCAGCACCAGGGGGACCAGTGCGAGCGCCATCACTGGCCATGAAAACAGCGGCTCGAAGGAGATGGACCAGTTCATGCCTTACCCTTCCCTTTGTGGGGAGGGTCGATCCATTCGAGTCGTGCAACAAGGAGCATCATCTTACTGCCCCAGCCGTTCGAGCAGTATCGGCACGTGCACCTGGTCGGATTTGTAGTTGCCGGTCAGCATGTACATCATGATGTTGACGCCGGCGCGCAATGCGTGGATGCGCTGCATCGGGTCCGCCGGGACAGTGGGCAACAGCGGATCGCCATTCTCGTCGACCGCCCAGGCGCCGGCGAAATCATTGGCGGTGATCATGATCGGCGAGACGCCGTCGCCGGTCCGCACCGGCCGGTTGTCGGCGTTGCTCGCCTCGAGCGAGGCCTCGACCCAGAGCGGGCTGCCGGAGAAGCGGCCGGGAAACTCGGGCAGGATGAAGAAGGATTTGGTCAGCACGTGATCGGCCGGCACCGGTTCCAGCGGCGGTACATTGAGGTTGCCGAGAATGTCGCGCAGCCGTTCCGTCGCCGGGCTGGTCGAATCCGCGCCGATGCCGTTGGCGAACTGATCGCGCGTGTCGAACAGCACCGTGCCGCCCTGCTGCATGTAGGCGTCGATGCGGGCGATCGCCGCCTGGCTCGGCATGGGGGCGGCCGGGTCGATCGGCCAGTAGATCAGCGGATAGAACGACAGTTCGTCCTTGGAGATGTCGACGCCAGCCGGCGGGCCCGGCTCCAGCGCCGTCTTCTCGATCAGGAAGCGGGTCAGGCCCTCGAGCCCGGCGCGGCTGATCGAGTCGTCGCCGGGCACGCCGGTCAGCACATAGGCGATGCGGGTCTTCGAAATCGCCTCGATCGCCGCGTCATCGTTCGGCCTGGCGTCGTCGGCACGGGCGAGATCGGCATGGCCGAACAGGGCGCCGAGCGTGATCAGGAGCGCCGCGGTGGTTGCCGCGGCGCCGGCACGGCGCGGACGACGGGCGAACAGGCCGCCCATCCAGAGCACCACAAGCGTGTCGAGCAGCATCAGCACCAGCGCGGCCGCGACCAGCGCGCCCTTCAAGTCGCGCGACTCGTCGAAGGCGTAGGGGATGGACGTGACCGGGACAGCGATTTGCGGGCGCGCCAACGGCGCCAGCGTGCTGGCGGCATCGAGCAAATTGTGGGCGAAGACGCCGGTTTCGGAGCCGTAGAGGCCGGGTGGATTCTCGAAGGTCACCGGCAACGTGCCCGCGCCCGGCACCAGTGGCCGCGCGTCGGGCGTCGGCGGCACCAAAGTGCCGTCGGCGGCTATCATGCGGTAGGGCGCCAGCGAGGTGGCGGCGGCTTCGGCGTTGGCGATCGCCGCGCCCTGGTTGCGTGACAGCTGCACGATACGGCGCAGCATCTCGACGAAGCTGCCGGAAATCGGCAGGTTCGACCACGTCGCTTCCGGCGTGACGTGGAACAGCACCAGCGTGCCCTTGCCTTTTTTCAGGCCGGTGACCAGCGGCGTGCCGTCGGCGAGGGAAGCCCATGTGCGCTCGACGATATCGGGCGTCGGCTCGGCCAGCACCTGCCTTGTGACAGTGACCTCGGTGGGCGGGGCGAGATCCGCGAACGGGCCGGCCTTGGGAAATTCGGTGACAGGCTGCGGCGAGGTCCACGACAAGGCGCCGCCGAGCGAACGCTCGCCGGTGCGCAGGCGCACCGGCAGCAAGTCGTCATCATTGCCGGCCGCCGCCAGCCGCGATCCGGCGAAGCGCACCAAGGTGCCGCCCTTTTCGACCCAGTCGACCAGCCTTGGCCGGACCTGCTCGGGAATGGTGCCGATGTCGGCCATGACGATCATCGCCGGCTTCTGGTCGAGAATCTGCGGGATGGCGTCGGCAAGGTCGGCGCTGCTCGGCTCGACAAGATCGGCGAAGGGCTGCAACGCGCGCCTGATGTAATAAAGCGGCGACAAGAGCGGCTGCGCCTGGTCGGCCTCGGCCTGCGACAACAGGCCGACGCGACGGCGCTGGGAGCTTTCGTCGAGCACGCGCACCGCCCCCGCCTGCCGCTCGCCGTCGAGCGCGATCGAGGCGAAGTCGTTGCGCAATTCGAACGGCACCGCCATGGTGCCGGTGGCGGTGGTTTCGCCCGGTGCGAAGGTCAGGCTGGCATCGGCGATGCGGCGGCCCTTGTCATCGAAGGCGCCGGCGGTGATTTGCGCGGGGGCGGGGTCGCCCGGCGCGCGGATGGCGGTCAGCGCGAAGCCGTCGACCTGGTTGTCGGCGGCGGTGAGACCGGTCAGCGCAAGCCGGTCGGAACTGGCCCAGACGACACGCGCGGCATTCCTGGACAATAGCGTGTTGAAGGCGGCCTCGTCGCCCTTCGCCGCCAGGCCGTCGGCCAGAACGGCGACGCTGGCGCCGGGCAAGGTCTCCAGCACGCCGGCGACGCGGGCATAGACGGCGGGCCGGTCGGTCGGGATCGGCCGCGGCTTGGCGGCGCGCAGCCGGTCGAGGGCCGTCGCGGCATCGAAGGGGCCGATCTCCGCATTGGCCTTCTCGGCTGTGAAGGCGATGATGACCGGCACGCCGTTCGAGCCGGCATCGGCGATCAGGCGCTCGGCGGTGGCGACGCGCTTGCCCCAGTCGGCAGCACTTGCCCAGTCATTGTCGATGACCAGGGCCAGGGCGGCGCCTTCGGCCGGCAGTTTTTCGCGCGGATTGAAGACCGGCTCGGCGAGCGCGGCGACGATCAGCCCGGCCATCAGCAGCCTGAGCAAGGTAAGCCACCAAGGGCTCCTATGGGGTGTTTCCTCGCGCTTCAGCACGCGGGCGAGAATCTTCAGCGGGGGGAAGATCTCGGCCTGCGGCTTGGGCGGCGTCAACCTGAGCAGCCACCAGATCACCGGCAACGCCAGGAGGCCCCACAGCAGCATGGGAGCGCCAAAGGAGAGCGGCAGCCAGCTCATGCGACGGCCGCCGTTCCGCCACTGGCGGTCATGCCGGCACGACCGCCAGCCGCAATACTGCCATCGGCGGTCATCGCCAGGTGCAGGCGCACCAGCGCGTCGGAGGCCAGCCGGTCGGTGTGGTTGACGGTGAAGCTCCAGCCCAGCCGCTTGCACCAGCCGGCCAATTCCTGGCGGCGGGCGGTGTAGAGCAGGCGGTAGTCGTCGCCCAGCATTTCGGCGCGGCCGGCGGTCAGCTTTTCGCCGGTTTCGGGATCGGTGAATTCGGTGCGGCCGGCATAGGGGAATGTTTCCTCGGCCGGGTCGGCGACCTCGATCAGATGGGCGCGCACGCCATGGCGGGCGAGAACATCGAGCCAGGCCATGGTCTCCTCGACGGGATCGAGGAAGTCGCTGGCGATGACGATGTCGCAAAAGCGTCTGACATGGGACAAATCGGGTTTTGCCGGCAATTCGCCGGCATGCATGAGCTGCGCCGCGATGCGCTCGGCGCCGTTGCGGGCGGTAAACGGATCGGTAAGGCCGGGCCAGGCGATGCGCTCGCCGCTGCGCGACAGCAATTCGGCCATGGCCAGCGCCAGCACCAGCGCGCGCGATTGCTTGGAGACGCTGGCGCCTGCCGACTTGTAGAGCATCGACGGCGACGGGTCCGCCCATAGCCACACCGTATGGGCGGCTTCCCATTCGCGGTCGCGCACATAGGTGTGGTCGTCGCGGGCCGAGCGGCGCCAATCAATGCGCGAGGAATCGCCTTCGACATAGGGCCGGAACTGCCAGAAATTCTCGCCGATGCCGCGCTTGCGACGGCCGTGCCAGCCGGCAATGACGGTGTTGACGATGCGGCGCGCCTCGACCAGCAAGTCCGGTACAAGCGAAGCCCGCAACCGGCCGCGGGCGAGCGCGTCGCGCGTCGCTGCCGGAGCCTGGACCTCGCCGATACGCGCCATCAGATACCCTTGGCCAGCTTCGCCACCACGTCGCGCACGCTGGTGCCCTCGGCGCGGGCGGCGAAGGTCAGCGCCATGCGGTGCTGCAGCACCGGCTCGGCCAGCGCGCGCACATCGTCGATCGAGGGCGCCAGCCGTCCATCGTAGAGCGCGCGCGCCCTGGTGCAGAGCATCAGCGCCTGGCTGGCGCGTGGGCCTGGGCCCCAGGCGACGTGCCTGTCGGTCTCGGCATTGCCCTGGCCCGGACGTGCCGAGCGCACCAGGGTGAGGATCGCCTCGACGACGCTTTCGGGCACGGGCATGCGCCGGATCAGCGTCTGGATCTCCTTGAGCCGCGCCGGCTGCAGCACGTTCTGGGCTTTCGCGTCCTCGATGCCGGTGGTTTCCAGGAGAATGCGGCGCTCGGCCTCGATTTCGGGATAGAGGATATCGACCTGCATCAGGAAACGATCGAGCTGTGCTTCCGGCAGCGGATAAGTGCCTTCCTGTTCCAGCGGATTCTGCGTGGCCAGCACATGGAACGGCGCCGGCAGGTCGTAGCGGGCGCCGGCGATGGTGACATGATATTCCTGCATGGCCTGCAGCAGCGCCGACTGGGTGCGCGGCGAGGCGCGGTTGATCTCGTCGGCCATCAGAAGCTGGGCGAAGATCGGCCCCGCGATAAAGCGGAACGAGCGCTTGCCGTTTTCATCCTGCTCCATGACTTCGGAGCCAAGAATATCGGAGGGCATCAGGTCCGGCGTGAACTGGACGCGGCGCGAATCAAGGCCGAGCACGACGCCCAGCGTCTCGACCAGCTTGGTCTTGGCGAGGCCAGGCACGCCGACAAGGAGCGCATGGCCGCCGGCCAGCACCGCGACCAGCGTGCGCTCGACGACGCTTTCCTGGCCGAAGATGACGCGGCCGACCCCATCGCGAATCCTGGAGATGTCGGCCAGCGCCTTCTCGGCTTCGGCGATCATGTCCTTTTCGCTGATCGGGCTTTCCTTGACCATTACGCTCATGCCGTATCGATCCCTTTGCCTGGAGCTACCATGGTTGGAAATACGGCCGCACCATAGCATAAGTTGCCGCGATTCGGGCTCGCGTGGCGCCTGTGACAAAACTTAAATCACGGACCCAGGCTGACAAGCGCAACAACAGTGACTATTTCGTGACCATGACGGAAGACGCCGGACAACCCCAACAAAGCCTTACGAGCGCCACCGAAGCGCGTGGCCTGGAAGCGCTGATCTCGCGCGCGGCCCGGGCCGGCAAGGGGCCTGCGCCGGTGGATCGCTGGAATCCGGACTTTTGCGGCGATCTCGACATGGAGATCAAGGCAGACGGCACCTGGTTCTACCTGGGCACGCCGATCGGCCGCATGCCGCTGGTGCAGCTTTTCTCCTCCGTGCTGCGCAAGGACGCCGACGGCAGGACCTATCTGGTGACCCCGGTGGAAAAGGTCGGCATCCGCGTGGCGGATGCGCCGTTCATCGCCGTCGAGATGGATGTTTCTGGTAGCGGCGACGCGCAGATCATCACCTTCCGCACCAATGTCGGCGACGTCGTCGAGGCCGGGCCGGAGCGGCCGCTGCGTTTCGTCGATGAGGACGGGACCGGCGGACTGAAGCCCTATGTGCTGGTGCGCGGCCGGCTGGAGGCGCTGCTGGCGCGGCCGGTGATGTACGAACTGGCCGGGCATGGCGAGGAGATCGAGATCGGCGGCAAGACGATGTTTGCGGTGCGCTCGAACGGCGCGGTGTTTCCGATCATGCCGGCGGACCAGCTGCAGCGGCTGAGCGCGTGATGGACCGGATGACGCCGACGCCATTCTCGTCAGCGGACTTCCGCGCACGCTTCGCCGCGCAGCCGGATGCGCATGCCGGCGACGACTATGGCGACCATCGTTTCAATCCAGGCCATCCGCGTCTCAGCCAGGGCAAGCCGCTGCGCAATGCCGCGGTGCTGATCCCGGTGGTCGACCATGAAGACGATGCGACGGTTCTTCTGACGAAGCGGGCGGAGAAGCTGCGCAGCCATTCGGGGCAGGTGGCCTTTCCCGGCGGCACCATCGATCCGACCGACGCAGGCCCGGAAGCAGCGGCATTGCGCGAGACGTTCGAGGAGATCGGCTTGGGCAACGACCGCATCGAGGTTCTCGGTCGCATGCCGGACTATGTCGCCGGCAGCGGTTACCGCATTGCGCCGGTGCTGGGCATCGTGCGGCCGGGCTTTCGGCTGGCGCTCAACGCCGACGAGGTCGACGCCGCTTTCGAAGTGCCGCTGCGCTTCCTGATGGACCCGGCTAATCACAAGCGTGACAGCCGCGTGTGGAATGATCTCGAATGGTTCTTCTACGACATGCCCTATGGCGACCGCCGCATCTGGGGCGTCACCGCGGGCATCATCCGTACCCTCTATGAAAGGCTCTATGCGTGAGTGTCTCGATCGCGGACAGGGCCGAATGGCTCGCCGACAAGCATCTGCGGCGCCTGCTTGCGGCACTGGCGGAGGGCGGGGAGGAGGCGCGCGTCGCCGGCGGCGCGGTTCGCAACACGCTGATGGGCCAGCCGGTCGCCGATGTCGACATCGCCACCACATGTCCGCCCGAGGAAACCATCCGCCGCGCCGAGGCGCAGGGCTTCAAGGCGGTGCCGACCGGCATCGAGCACGGCACGATCACGGTGGTTGCCGGCGGCAAACCCTATGAAATCACCACCTTGCGCGCCGATGTCGAGACCGACGGCCGCCGCGCCAAGGTGTCGTTCGGCCGCGACTGGAAGCTGGATGCAGAGCGGCGCGATTTCACCATCAACGCGCTTTATGCCGAGGCCGACGGCACGGTTATCGACCTTGTCGGCGGCATCGCCGACATCGAGGCGCGGCGGCTGCGCTTCATTGGTGATGCGGAAGCACGCATCCGCGAGGACTATCTGCGCATCCTGCGGTTCTTCCGTTTCTTCGCCTGGTATGGCGACGGCCGGCCGGACGCCGAGGGGCTGAAGGCCTGCGCCCGGCTGAAGGAAGGGCTGGCCCAGCTTTCGCCCGAACGCGTCTGGTCGGAGCTGAAGAGACTCTTGTCGGCTCCCGATCCCTCCCGGGCGCTGCTCTGGATGCGGCAGGCGAGTGTCTTGACCACGGTGCTGCCGGAGAGCGAGAAATGGGGCATCGACGCCATCCACGGACTGGCCAAGGCCGAGAAGGACCTCGGCTGGACATCCGATCCGATACTGCGGCTGGAGGCGATCGTGCCGCCGGACGCGGCGCGGATGAAGATGCTGGCAGAACGGCTTAAATTTTCGACTGTGGAGGCCGATCGCCTGCGCCATTGGGCACTTGCCGCCACGGTTGAACCGAAGACCACCGAGGGTGAACTGGCGAAGCGCCTGTATCGCGGCGACGCACAAGGTTTTGTCGATCGTCTCCGGCTGTCGCTCGCTTCGGCGCGGGTGCGCGCCGTCGAGGACAATGATGCGCTGCTCGAAGCCGGCGGGTTCTCGCGCCTGCTAGCCTTCGCGCTCAAATGGGAACGGCCGTCCTTTCCGTTGAAAGGGTCCGACCTGACGGCGCTTGGCGCGTCACCGGGACCGAAGCTTGGCGCTATCCTGAAAAATCTCGAGGCGGAATGGGTCGAAGCGGGCTTTTCGCCCGATCGCGGCGCGCTGCTCGAACGCGCCGCGCAAGCCCTTGAAGCCGGTTAGGGCCTCCGATCAGGCCGCGTCGCGGACCTTCTCGATGCGCGACCGGATCGCCTCGATCATCGTCTCGCGGATGACCGTCTCGCCATGCGTCTCGCGCATGTGCTCGACGGCACGACGCATGACTTCAGCCTCCTCATCGGCACGGGTGTGCCAGTCACAGCCGGGAACAAGCGACCCGCAGTGAAATTCCTTCATCGGATTTCTCCTTCTTCCTCCGTAGAGCTCACGCACGGTCCCGGGCCTTGACCAATTGCTGTGGTCGGGTCTGACCGGCGTTGAATACCATAACACGCCAGTGTCGCTGTTGTTGCATCAAAGCGTGGATGGTCCTCATCACTCCGGCGTCAGGGCCAGCGCACCTCCGGCGGCATGCTGGACAGGATCGAGGCGACGTTGCCGCCGGTCTTCAGGCCGAAGATCGTGCCGCGATCGTAAAGCAGGTTGAATTCGACATAGCGGCCGCGGCGGATGAGCTGCTCTTCGCGGTCGCCGTCGGTCCAGTTCTCGTTGAAGTTGGCGCGCACCAGATGGCTGTAGACGACGAGGAAGGAGCGCCCGACATCCTGCACGAAGGTGAGGTCGGCATCCCAGCCGCCCTTGTCCTCGTCCGAATGCAGCCAGTCGAAGAAGATGCCGCCGGTGCCGCGCGGCTCGTCGCGGTGCGGCAGATAGAAGTACTCGTCGCACCATGCCTTGAATTTCGGATAGTCGGCGACGGCGGCGTTCTTCTCGCAGGCGAATTGCATGGCGCGGTGGAAGGCGATCGTATCGGGGTCGTCCTGGGTGCGGCGGCGGTCGAGGACCGGCGTCAGATCGGCGCCGCCGCCGAACCATTGGCGCGATGTGACGACCATGCGCGTGTTCATGTGCACGGCCGGAACATTGGGGTTCCATGGATGCGCGATCAGTGAAATGCCGGATGCCCAAAAGCGCGGGTCTTCCTCGGCGCCGGGCATCTGCTTGCGGAACTCGGGCGAGAACTCGCCATGGACGGTCGAGGTGTGGACACCGACCTTCTCGAAGACCCGGCCACGCATCATCGACATGGTGCCGCCGCCGCCCTTGCCCGCGTCGCGTTCCCAAGGCGTCTTTTCGAAACGGCCGGGCGACCAGGAGGCGAGTGGTCCGCCGAGATCCTGCTCGATCTGCTCGAAGCTGGCGCAGATGCGCTCGCGCAGCGCCTCGAACCACAACCGTGCCTTCATCTTCTTCTGTTCGATGTCGGCGGGCAGTCCTGCCGGTATTTCAGGTCGTTGCAAGTGCCGTCTCCGGTTGCGGGAGGTCTGGTCGACAAAAGACTCGTCTTTTCCGGGCGCGATCCCTAATCTCTTGAGGGCAAGGGTCAAGTCACTTTGGTTTCGCGCATGATGCTTTCGAACCTGGTCCGGTTCGAAATCATGCGCCAAGGTGCAAGGAGTTGTTTCGTGCGCACCCCGGCAAGACCGCCGCTGGATGGCCTGAAGAAGAGGCTCGAGCAAAGCCGGGCCGAACGCGCCCGCATGCCGCGCGACGGCTTCCTGCGCGAGACCTTCGTGCTGCCGCGCTCCGATGCGCGCCTCAAGGCCAAGGAATGGTTCGAGCGTTTCCCCAAGCAGGCCTACTGGACCGAGATCGAAAGCTGGTTCGAGCGGCCGGGGGATTTGATCGAATTCACCATCAGGCGGTTGCCGGTGGCGGATTAGGGAATGTCACGAGAAAAATAGGTCGCGCAATTTTGGAGAATCCAGGATCAGGTTCTCTCCAAGTAGCTTGCCGAATTTTTCAAAGCCCATTTTCCGCGCCTCATCGAAGCTCAAGGACGTATAGAGCGTTCGCATGCCGCCGGAGTCGACCCGATAGATCGTAATGAGCTGTGTCTCTTCTTCTGGTTGGATTAGATGTTCCAGCACAGACGTTTCCTTTCGTATCGCCTCATAGTCGCACTGCCTCCGTTCAGGTTGCAACCAGCCTTCTCGCCCCTGCGCCTTCCTTCGCCAGCCTGTCCCCCTTGTTCCGCAGCGGACATTTGTCGATCGACATGCAGCCGCAGCCGATGCAGTCGGTCAGCCCGTCGCGCAGTTTCTTCAACTGGGCGATCTTGTGGTCGAGCCCGTCGCGCCAGGCGGTCGACAGCAGGTTCCAGTCATCGCGCGTCGGCGTGCGGCCCTCGGGCAGTGATTCAAGTGCGGCACCGATCTCGGCCAGGGAAATGCCGACCTCCTGAGCGACCTTGATGATCGCCACCCGCCGCAGCACGTCGCGACCGTAGCGGCGCTGGTTGCCTGACGTGCGGTGGCTGCGGATCAGCCCGCGCGTCTCATAGAAATGCAATGCCGACACCGCGACGCCACTGCGGATGGCCACCTGGCCGACCGTCAATTCCGTTACTGCAGCCATTTTCCATTTTCCGCTTGACCTCAAGTTAAGTTGAGCTTGTAGCGAAGAAATGTTGATAGGACAAATGACGGGAGAAGGCGATGTGCGCCTGGGGGAGAATGACGGAAAACGGAGTCGCCGGCGAACCGCTAGCCCAGCTGCCGGACGGCCTCGCCGGCTACCATGGCGGCCGACAGCGCGACATTGATGCTGCGCGCCTGGCCCTGCATGGGGATGGTCAGCCGCGCATCCGCCGCCTGGTGGACAGGATCCGGCACGCCGGCGGATTCGCGGCCGAACAAAAGGATGTCACCGCGAGCGAAGCGGAAATCGGTATAGACGGTGGCGGCTTTGGTCGACAGCAACACCAGCCGAGCCGCGCGCGCCTTGCGCCAGTCCTCGAAGGCGTGCCAGTCGACATGCCGGGTCAGGTCGGCCATTTCGAGGTAGTCCATGCCGGCTCGCCTGAGCGCCTTGTCGGAGAGTGGAAAGCCGGCTGGTTCGATGATGTCGACGCCAAGGCCGAGGCACGCTGCGAAGCGCAGGATTGTCCCGGTGTTGCCGGCGATGTCGGGCTGGTAGAGCGCGATGCGGAGACGATCGTTCATTCCCGCGTCCTTCTAATACGTGGCAGATCGGCCACAGGATTCTCGCGGTCTTGGAAATTCCTGGATCTGCGGGTGGCCATTTTTTTCGAAGTCGGTTATGTCGGTTCCATTGTCAACCCGAACCGATGGAGGGGTAATTCATGATGACCATGCACATCCAGCGCCCCTCTCGTGGACTTTTGCGATCCACGGCGGTTTCGGTACGACAATTCTCCTAACTCTCTAAGACTTGATCGCACCGATTCCCGCCGAAATGCTTTTTCGGCACCCGAAGGAATCCTGCGATGCTTTTCAAAAAGTCAAAAGGGCTGACCGCCCCGCCTGAACCTGCCCGGACCGGCACCTTTCGTGTCCGGGCAAACGCAATGCGCGCCTCCGGCCGAATGCCGTCGGAGGACGTTGCTTCGCCTTTTTATAACTATTTTCACATGGAGGACGGACCGATGTTCGATCCCTACAGAATACCCGGCTCAAGAAACCTGCACGATCAGAAGATGGCGACCTGGGCGCTGCTGATCGGCGAGACCTATTCGTCCGCGGTTCACGCAGAAGTCCGCCGCCGGCCGCATCGCGGCATGCTGCCGGATGTCGATTTCTCACGCGCGGTTCCCGACCCGCGCCGTCCCTCGCTGGTGCGCCGGATCATGCGGCTGATCCGGCCAGGTCCGAAGGTGCGGCTCGTCGACACCGCGCCGTCGGGAGGCGCAAAGGAGCCTGTCGGCGAAATGCTGGCGAGCCCCTATATTGCGCGAAGCAGGGCCGACGGTCCAAGTGATTTCGAACCGTCGGTCCTCGACGCCGCGCGCTCCGAGGACTTTGTAAGATCCCGTGCCGCCTAGGCGGAAAACAGTTTTGTGAGCATGTCCATGTTTAGCTGGTTTGAAAGAAGGCTCGATCCGTTCCCGGTGGCGGAACCGGTCGAGCCGCCCAAGACGCTGGTTGCCTTCTGTGTGCATTACACACGCGGCGCCTGGCCTTATATCCTTCTCGACGCGGTGCTGGTGACGGCCATCGCCATCGCGGAAGTGTGGATGTTCGGCTTCCTTGGCCGCATCGTCGACTGGCTCTCTGGGCAGAATCGCGAGACGTTCCTGCAGACCGAGGGCTGGAAGCTCGCCGGCATGGCCTTCATCGTGCTGTTCGCGCTGCCGGGCACCGTGTGGTTTCATTCGCTGCTCAACCAGCAAACGCTGATGGGCAACTATCCCATGCGCATCCGCTGGCAGGTGCACCGCTACCTGCTCAAGCAGTCCATGAGCTTTTACCAGGACGAGTTCGCCGGCCGCATCGCCACCAAGCTGATGCAGACGGCGCTCGCCGTGCGCGAATGCGTCATCAAGCTGCTCGATGTGCTCAACTACGTCATCGTCTATTTCCTGGGCATGCTGTTCATCGTCGGTTCCGCCGATCTGCGGCTGGCGGCGCCGCTCGCCGTCTGGCTGGTCGGCTACATCCTGATGCTGCGCTACTTCATCCCGAAGCTCGGCAAGGTCGGCGAGGAGCAGGCCAATGCGCGCTCCGTCATGACCGGCCGCGTCGTCGACAGCTACTCCAACATCCAGACGGTCAAGCTATTCAGCCATGCGCGCCGCGAGGCTTCCTTCGCCAAAGAAGGCATGGCCGGTTTCCTGGAGACGGTCTACCGCTCGATGCGGCTGGTGACGAAGCTGTACGGCATGCTCTACATCCTCAACGCGCTGCTGCTGTTTTCGGTCACCGCCATATCGCTGTGGCTGTGGCTGGGGCAAGCGGTGACGATCGGCGCTGTGGCCGTGGTCATCGGCCTGGTGCTGCGGCTGTGGGGCATGTCGCAGTGGATCATGTGGGAGATGTCGAGCCTGTTCGAGAACATCGGCACGGTGCAGGACGGGATCGCCTCGATCTCGCTGCCGCGCGTGGTCGAGGATCGGCCGGGCGCGAAGGAGCTTACCGTTTCCAGGGGCGAGATCCGTTTCGAGGACATCCGCTTCCATTATGGCAAGCAGAAGGGCGTGATCGAGAGCCTGTCGCTGACGGTAAAGCCGGGCGAAAAGGTCGGCATTGTCGGCCGCTCCGGGGCCGGCAAGTCGACGCTGGTCAATCTCCTGCTGCGCTTCTACGACCTGGAGGCCGGCCGGATCCTCATCGACGGCCAGGAGATCGCCAACGTGACGCAGGATTCCCTGCGGGCCCAGATCGGCATGGTCACGCAGGACACTTCGCTGCTGCATCGCTCGGTGCGCGAGAACATCCTCTACGGCCGGCCCGATGCCTCTGACGCTATGCTTCTCGAGGCGGCGCGGCGCGCCGAGGCGGTCGACTTCATCGCCGGGCTTTCGGACGGCAGCGGCCGCAAGGGGTTCGAAGCCCATGTGGGTGACCGCGGCGTCAAATTGTCCGGCGGCCAGCGGCAACGCATCGCCATTGCCCGCGTTATGCTGAAGGACGCGCCGATCCTCATCCTCGACGAAGCGACGTCCGCGCTCGATTCCGAAGCCGAAGCGGCCATCCAGGAGAACCTCTACAAGCTCATGCAGGGCAAGACCGTCATCGCCATCGCTCACCGCCTGTCGACCATTGCGGCGATGGACAGGCTTGTCGTCATGGACAAGGGCCGTGTCCTCGAGGAGGGCTCGCACGAGGAACTTGTCTCCCGCGGCGGGCTTTACGCGCAGCTGTGGCAACGCCAGTCGGGCGGGTTCCTGCTCGAGGACGGCCCCGCCGACGCCGCCAATGACGCACTTGCAAAGGGGCAAGCCGCAGAATGATGGCCGCCGCATGATGACTGCCGTCTATCGCTGGTTCGAGAACTGGGTCTATCCGTTCAGGGAGCCGGCGAACCTCCGGCCACCATCGAGCGTTGGCGGCTTCATCTGGCACTATGTCGGACAGGCGAAATTCGCCTTCTTCGCCATGCTGGTGATCGGCGGCATCGCGCCGTTGGTCGAAGCCGGCCTGTTCTACTTCGTCGGGCGGCTGGTCGATATTCTCGACCAGCTTCCCGGCGAGCGCAGCTGGCATGCGCTGTGGGACGCCGCCGGCCCCGAACTGGTGTTCATGATCGCGGTGGTGCTGGTCATTCGCACCGTCGTCGTCGGGCTGTCCGCGCTGGTCGACGAGCAGACGATCACGCCCGGCTTCTACAACCTGGTGCGCTGGCAGGCGCACCGGCATGTGTCACGCCAGTCCTACGCCTTCTTCCAGAACGATTTCGCCGGCCGCATCGCGACGAAGGTGTGGCAGGCGGGGCAGGCCACGGGCGACCTGATGGAGAGCTTCATCGAGGTGGTCTGGTTCATGCTGGTCTATACGGTGACGACGCTGGCGCTGGTTGCCGGGCTTGATCTCAGGCTCGCGGCGCTGGTGGTGGTCTGGATCGTCGCCTTCGGCTTGCTGGCGAGAGTCTACGTGCCGGCGATCCGCAAGAATGCCGAGGCGACCGCCGAAGCCGGCTCGATGATCAATGGCCGCATCGTCGATTCCTATTCGAATGTGCAGACGCTGAAGCTGTTCTCGGCCGACGGCGACGATCGCTACATCAGAAACGGCTTCGACATCTATCTCGACGCGCTGCGTCCCTTCACCCGCAGGCTGACCGGCGTGCGCATGGCGCTGACGACGTTGTCCGGCATCATGATCACCGCGATCGGCTGCTTTGCCGTCTATCTCTGGGTCGAAGGCTCGATCACCGTCGGCGCCGTCGCCTTCACGCTGTCGCTGGTGCTGCGGCTCAACATGCTGCTTGGCCGCCTGATGATGCAGCTCAACGGCATCCTGCGGAATCTGGGCGTGCTGGAAAATTCCAAGGCGCTCATTTCGCAGCCGCTTGGCCTTGTCGATGCACAAGACGCCGGTGAACTTGTGGTCGCCGGCGGCCGCATCGAGGTGAAGAACGTCGAATTCCACTACGGCAAGGGGTTCGGCGTGCTGAACGGCATCGATCTCATGGTCAAGCCGGGGGAGAAAGTCGGGCTGGTCGGGCCGTCGGGCGCCGGCAAGACGACGCTCGCCAACCTGATCCTGCGTCTCTACGATCTCGAAAGCGGCTCGATTACTATCGATGGCCAGGATGTTTCCAAGGTCACCCAGAATTCGTTGCGCGCCAATATCGGCGTCGTCAGCCAGGATACGGCGCTGTTTCACCGCTCGCTGCGCGACAACATCAAGCTTGGCATGCCCGACGCCACCGACGCCGAAGTGGTCGCCGCGGCGAAGAAGGCCGAGGCGCATGAGTTCATCCTTGGCCTGCGCGACAACAGGGATCGTGCCGGCTACGAGGCCTTTGTCGGCGAGCGCGGCGTGAAACTGTCGGGCGGTCAGCGTCAGCGCGTGGCGATCGCCCGCGTCTTTCTCAAGGACGCGCCGATCCTGATCCTCGACGAGGCGACGTCTGCGCTCGATTCCGACATCGAGGCGGCGATCCAGGAGAACCTGACGCGGCTGATGGAAAACAAGACGGTCATCGCCATCGCCCATCGGCTGTCGACGATCGCGGCGCTGGACCGGCTGGTGGTGCTCGATGGCGGCCGCATCGTCGAGCAGGGTACGCATGACGAGCTTGTGGCGCTGGACGGGCTCTACGCGCGGCTGTGGAAGCGGCAGTCCGGCGGCTTCCTCTACCACGAGGAAAGCGCGCTGGAAGAGACGCGGCCGGCCGAATAGGCTTGTCGCAATGCATCATAGGACCAGGGTCAGTCATGTCGGTGCGCATGCCTTCGAATTTCGGGAAGTCCAGCCCGCAGGAAACCGCGCTTGATCTGCTCGGTCACGAAATCCTTGCCGAGAAGGCCAGTGCGCTCGGCCGCGCCGGCCAGAAGGTCGAGGAGACGCTGGCCAGGCTGCGCGAAAACGCCGACGAGCAGCTGCGTTCCAGGCTCCTGAGGGATGCCTCCGAGGCGGTGCACGCCTATTTCATCCAGCGCGAACTGTGCGGCCTGCGCAGGCACGATGCCGTCATCCGCGAATACGATATCCCGAAAGCCGTGCTGGCCAGGCTCGGCGCGAAATAGGGCTCATTCACAGGCGCGCCGCAGCGCAACCCGCTGACTGGGAAGCAACGATGGCTCGCAGTCGGTGATGGATGCCATGATCATTTAACCGTCGCCGGAATCCACGGATTGAAGAGCTTCACGCCGGTGCCTTCAAAATCCCTGGTGTTACGGGTCACGACCGTCAAATTGTTGACGAGTGCGGTGGCGGCGATATAGGCGTCGCGATCCGGCTTGGGATCGGGGACGTGGAGGGGCGCGCAGCGCAACGCGACGGCGAGATCCACGGGCAGTATCCGCTCTGCGACTTCTGCAACAAGTACGTCAACCCAAGCGCGCAGCACCGCCCCCTTCTTCTCGTCCCTTCGTCCTGCTCTCAGGGCGCCGATCTGGGCTTCGAGAATAGTCACGGCCGAAATATGAAGCTCTGCCGGATTTCGACCCTCTGCCCAGGCCCGAACGTTCGGGTCGCATCGGTCTCTTCGCCTGAGCTCGGAGATGACGTTGGTATCAAGCAGATACATCAGTCAAACTTGGGCGGGCGTAGGGAAAAGCCCTTGAGTTCGGGGATGTCGAAATCAAAATCCGCTTCCGGACGATCATCTGCGATCGCGTCCGCAAGGGTTCGATGTTTCTCCGGCCTACCCGCAGCTTTCAGCTTCTCGTATTCCTCAATCGACATCAGCACATGCGAACGCTTGCCGCGGTCGGTTATGATCACCGGCCCGCTTCTGGCTGCCCGCTTGGCGAGCGCCGTGTCCTGGTTGAATTGACGGCTCGACATGGTGGTGGTTGTTTTCGTCGTGATGTCCATTTCAACACCTCCGTCGAGACGATGTAGGCATATTGCTACATTCAGGCAAGCCTGGCAAATTCTTCCCTGTGCGGAACGCCCGCGACAATCTGCCCTTGTGCCTTCACCCGTCTGGACAAAAACGGGGTTCACGCATAAACCGAAGTCCAAATGCCGGAGGAATTCGCTAGCCTGTTCGCCATGCGCTGTCGGGTTGGCGTGAATGAGCGGGGAACAAGGCTCGATCACCGGCGCGGAAGAGGCGAAAGGATCAGGCACCCGTGAGCGCAACCGACATCCAGGATCCCAACCGTCGTGATTTTCTCTACGTCGCCACCGGCATGGCCGCGGTGGTCGGCGCGGGCGCTCTCGCGTGGCCGTTCATCGACCAAATGCGCCCCGATGCCTCAACGCTGGCGCTTGCCTCCGTCGAGGTCGATGTCGCCTCGCTGACGCCGGGCATGTCGCTGATCGTCAAGTGGCGCGGCAAGCCGGTGGTGGTGCGCAACCGCACCGAACAGGAAATGAAGGACGGCGAGGCGGTCCAGCTGGCCGATCTCAAGGACCCGATCGCCCGCAACGCCAACCTGCCGGCGGACGCGCCTGCGACCGACGCCAACCGCACCACGCCCGGCAAGGAAGCCTGGATGGTTATGGTTCAGGTGTGCACCCATCTGGGCTGCATTCCGCTCGGCCAGGAAGGCGATTTCGGCGGCTGGTTCTGTCCGTGCCACGGCTCGCAATACGATACGGCCGGCCGCATCCGCAAAGGCCCGGCGCCCGAGAACATGGCGGTTCCGGTATTCAAATTCATTTCCGATACCAAGATCCTTATCGGTTGAGGCAGGGGATATTTCGATGAGCGAGGGACACTCGACCTATACGCCCAAGACCGGTATCGAACGCTGGTTCGACGCGCGCATGCCGCTGCCGCGGCTGGTCTACGACAGCTTTGTCGCCTATCCGGTACCGCGCAACCTGAACTATGCGTGGACCTTCGGCGGCATCCTGTCGATCATGCTGGTTTCGCAGATCCTGACCGGCGTCGTGCTGGCCATGCACTACACGGCCGACACCAATCTCGCCTTCGGGTCGGTCGAAAAGATCATGCGCGACGTGAATTCGGGCTGGCTGCTGCGCTACATGCATGCCAACGGCGCCTCGTTCTTCTTCGTCGCCGTCTACATCCACATCTTCCGTGGTCTCTATTACGGCTCCTACAAGGCGCCGCGCGAGCTGCTCTGGATCCTCGGCTGCATCATCTACCTGCTGATGATGGCGACAGGCTTCATGGGCTATGTGCTGCCATGGGGACAGATGAGCTTCTGGGGCGCGACCGTCATCACCGGTTTCTTCAGCGCCATTCCGCTGGTCGGCGACTGGATCCAGCAGCTGCTGCTGGGCGGTTTCGCCGTCGACAATCCGACGCTGAACCGCTTCTTCGCCCTGCACTATCTGCTGCCCTTCATGATTGCCGGCGTCGTCGTCCTGCACGTCTGGGCGCTGCATGTGAGCGGCCAGAACAACCCGACCGGCATCGAGATCAAATCGAAGACCGACACCGTCGCCTTCACGCCCTACGCGACCATCAAGGACGCGTTCGGCATGATCGTGTTCCTGTTCTTCTTCGCCTACTTCGTCTTCTATCTGCCGAATTATCTGGGCCATCCCGACAACTACATCGTCGCCAACCCGCTGAAGACGCCGGCCCACATCGTGCCCGAATGGTACTTCCTGCCATTCTACGCGATCCTGCGCGCCATCACCTTCAATGTTGGCCCGATCAACTCCAAGCTCGGCGGCGTGCTGTGCATGTTCGGCGCCATCGTGATGCTGTTCCTGGTGCCGTGGCTCGACACTTCGAAGGTCCGCTCGGCGGTCTACCGTCCCTGGTACAAGCTGTTCTTCTGGCTGTTCGTCGCCGATGCCATCCTGCTTGGCTGGCTGGGCTCGCAGCCCGCCGAGGGCAGCTATGTGTTCATGGCGCAGATGGCCACGCTGTTCTACTTCGCCTTCTTCCTGATCGCGCTGCCGGTGCTCGGCCTGATCGAGACGCCGCGCAGGCTGCCAAACTCGATCACCGAGGCGGTGCTCGAGAAGAACAGGGGCGGCAGCGGACATCCGGCGGGCGCCACGGCCGCTCCAGAGACCAAGGGCTGAGCATGATCCCGAAGAGTGGGAACCGGTTTTCGGACAAGACCATGTTCAAGCAGGATGACAGAGCGGTTGAGAATCCAAGGGGATTTGGCATGAAGAAGATTCTCACCTCGCTGGCGCTTGTCGGCCTCCTGGCAGCCGGCACCGGGACCGCGGCCGTCGCGGCGGAAGAGGCGCACAACGCCGCGGCGCCGACGCATTTCCCGATCAAGGAGCCGAAGGAAACGAGCTGGAGCTTCACCGGCCCGTTCGGAACCTACGACAAGGGACAGCTGCAGCGGGGCCTGAAGGTCTACAAGGAAGTCTGCTCGGCCTGCCATTCGATGAATATGGTGGCTTTCCGCACCCTCTCGGACCTCGGCTATTCCGATGCGCAGCTCAAGACGCTGGCGGCCGAGTACACGATCCATGACGGCCCCAACGATGCCGGCGACATGTTCGACCGTCCCGGCAAGCCTTCGGACTATTTCCCGGCGCCATTCGCCAATGAGGAAGCCGCCGCGGCGTCAAATGGCGGCGCCGCGCCGCCCGACATGTCGCTGCTGGCCAAGGCGCGCGGCGTCGAGCGCGGCTTTCCGCAATTCGTCTTCGATATCTTCACGCAGTACGACGCGGGCGGTCCCGATTACATCCACTCGCTGCTGACCGGCTATGACGAGACCCCCCCGGCCGGCATGGTCATCCCGGAAGGCACGCACTACAACCCATACTTCATGTCCGGCGTGTCGCTGAAGATGCCCAAGCCGCTGTCCGACGGGCAGGTGACCTATGATGACGGCGCGCCGCAGACCGTCGACCAATACGCCCGCGACGTTTCCGCTTTC
>NZ_JBAZUD010000098.1:0-19479 GCF_041661565.1 Mesorhizobium sp. | reverse complement strand
TGAGGAATTGAGGAATTGAGGAATTGAGGAATTGAGGAATTGAGGAATTGAGGAATTGAGGAATTGAGGAATTGAGGAATTGAGGAATTGAGGAATTGAGGAATTGAGGAATTGAGGAATTGAGGAATTGAGGAAAAGGCTGCCATTTCTGGTGCAGTGTCATTCTTTTTTCTTCAATTCTTCAATTCATATTTCCCTTGTTCCCTCACCCAACCCGGGCACGCGCCTCCAGATAGCGGCTGATCGCGGCATTGAGCTCGCCGCCGAGGATGAAGATCGCCGACAGCATGTAGAGGAAGACCACGGCGATCATGATCGAGGCGAGGCCGGCATAGGTCGTCACATAGGACGAGAAGTGGTCGAGATAGATGGCGAAGACGGTCGAGCCGATGAGCCAGGCCGCCAGCGTGAAAATGATGCCCGGCACGATCGAGACAAACCGCCGCTTGCCCGCCGGCAGCCAGATATGCACGGCAAACAATCCGCCGATGATGACTGCCGAGGCGATGACGTATCGCCAGAGCGTGATCGTGCCCATATAGGGCTGGATGCCTTCGATATGGGCTTCGGCCAGCCGTGCCAGCAGCGGCGCGAACACCAGCAGCACGCTGATCGCCAGGAAACCGGCCGTCGCTATCAGCACGAACAGGATGCTCTGCACCCGGCGATAGATGATGCCGCGCGTTTCCGAGACGCGGTATGCGCGGTTGAGCGACGTGCGCAGCGCCTCGATGCCGTTCGAGGCAAAGTAGGCGGCAAGCAGCACGCCATAGGTCAGAAGGTCGGTGCGCCGGACAGTCAGCACATTGAGCACTTCACGCGCGATCGGCTTGGCGATCTGTTCGGGCCATGTGTCGAAGACCAGGTGAACGGCCGTGTCGGCGAACGCCTGCGCGCCTAGGAAGCTCGCCAGCGTGGTGGCGAAGATCAGGAACGGGAACAGCGCCATCAGTGAGGTGATCGCCAGATGGCTGGCCATCGCCCAGCCGTCGTCGGTGTTAAAATGGCCGAGCGCGTCGTAGAGAACGCGCTTGAGGGCTACGATCTTCCGCATTGAGAACCGCATCCCTCCAATTGTCTCCACGCCGCGAATATGGGAAGGGATTGCGGCAAATGGCAACCCTTGGCGAAACCACGAACAGTCAGGCCGCAGAGTTGCGCTCGATCATCATTACCGGTGCGTCTTCCGGGATAGGCGCCCATTGCGCCCGTGCGCTGAAGGCCGAGGGTTGGCGGGTATTCGCCACGGCGCGAAAGCCCGAGGATCTCGCTGCACTCGAGGCTGACGGCATCGAGGCCTTCTACATGGACTATACCGAACCAGGGTCAATCGCCGCACTGGTGACGGCCGTGCTCGACCGCACCGGCGGTCGGCTCGACGCCCTGTTCAACAATGGCGCCTACGCGCAGGCCGGAGCCGTCGAGGACCTGGCGGTCAAGGTGCTGAAGGACCAGTTCGAAGCGAATTTCTTCGGCTGGCACGACCTGACCAGCCGTATCGTGCCGGTGATGCGCCGCCAGGGCCATGGCCGCATCGTTCATTGCTCGTCGATCCTCGGCCTGGTGCCGGTGCCCTTTCGCGGCGCCTATGCAGCGTCCAAATACGCGCTGGAAGCCTTGATGCTCTGCCAGCGCCAGGAACTGGCCGGCAGCGGCGTCCATGTCTCGCTGATCGAGCCCGGACCCGTGCGCTCGCGGCTGCCAAGCAATGGCCTCGCATGGTTTCTCAGGAACATCGACCACGAGACCTCCGTGCACCGCGCTGCCTACGAGGCGCAACTGGAACGGTTGCGCGCCGGCGGCAGCCAGTCGCGGCTGAAGCCAGGGCCGGAAGTGGTCCACAAGGTTCTGCGCCATGCCCTTCTGTCGCGGAGCCCGCGACCGCACTATGTGGTAACGGTGCCGGCCAGGATCGGCGCGGCGCTCAAACGCATCCTGCCGGCGTCGATGCTCTATCGCCTGATGGCAAAACGCGCCTGAGCGCGGAAAACAATTGGAAACGCACAATGGCTACCGTCTTCAACATTCTGGGCATTCTTGTCATGGTCGCCGTGGCGATCGTGCTGGTACGAGGCCTCATCAACATGATGCGCGGCGGTTCCAGCGTCACGTCGAACAAGCTGATGCAGGCACGCGTGATGTTGCAGGCGGTGGCGCTGGTGCTGATTTTGTTGGCGGTGTATTTCACCCGCAAGTGACGATACCGGCAGCGCGGGAGACGACGTGGTCAAGCTCAACAAGATCTACACCCGCACCGGCGACGATGGCACGACGGGTCTGGGCACCGGCGAACGGCGGCTGAAATCCGACCCCCGGGTCGAGGCCTATGGCACGGTCGACGAAGCCAATGCCTGTATCGGCATCGCGCGTGTCCACACCGCCTCGTCCCATCCGGCGATCGACGCCATGCTCGGCCGCATCCAGAACGATCTTTTCGACCTCGGCGCCGATCTCGCGGTGCCCGACGCCGGCAAGCCGCTCGGCTATGAGCCCTTGCGGATCACGGCCACGCAGACCGACCGCGTCGAAAGGGACATCGACCTCCTCAACAAGGACCTCGAGCCGCTCCGCTCCTTCGTCCTGAACGGCGGCACACCCGCCGCAGCCGCCCTGCATCTTGCCCGGACCGTGGCGCGGCGCGCCGAACGGCTGATGGTGGCGCTCGCCCAGGACCCGCGCGAGCACGTCAGCCGCGACGGGCTGAAATACATAAACCGCGTCTCGGATTTCCTCTTTGTCGCCGCCCGGTCGGTCAATGACAACGGAAATGCCGACGTGCTATGGATCCCCGGCAAGAACCGCTGAGCTGTTCGAAAGGCGGAAGGGCGAGCGACCATGTTCATCCCGCTTTACGACACCAACAGGCTGCGCCACATCCGCATGCAATATGTGACGATCGGCCTGATCGCGGTCAACGTCGCGGTCTATCTCATCACATCGCTCGGTGGCGAGACCTTCAACAATGCCACCGTGCTCGGGCTTGGCTTCATCCCCTCGGTCGTCCATGACACGGCCGAACTCGACCCTCGCTTTATCGTGATCCCCGAAAAGCTGAGCTACCTCACCTATTCCTTCCTGCATAACGACATTCTGCACCTTGGCGGCAACATGCTGTTCCTGTGGGTGTTCGGCGACAATGTCGAGGATGCGCTCGGACACGTCCGCTTCCTCCTCTTCTACCTGCTGAGCGCCGCCGCCGGCGCCGCCTTCCAGGGGCTCATCGCCTGGGATTCGCAAGTGCCGCTGATCGGCGCGTCGGGTGCCATTGCCGGCGTTGTCGTCGCCTACCTGATGCTCTACCCCAGGGTGAAGGTCTGGGTGCTGGCCTTTGCCCGTATTCCGCTCCGCATCCCCGCCTTCATTCCGCTTCTGCTGTGGGTGCTGTTCCAGGTGGTGATGTTTGCTCGCGGCGGCGAGGACCAGATTTCCTGGGCCTGCCATATTGGCGGCATCATCGCCGGCATCGTCCTGGTGCTGGTCCTGCGCCGCCGCGGCGTGCCGCTGTTTGCCGGCGCAGACGAGGATGCCGCGGTTGCCGTGCTCAGCCAGCAGCCCGTCGCCGCCAGGGCGGAACCGCCGGCCGCCACGCCGCGCTGGGGACGCAGCGGGGCGTCTGGTCCGGACTGAACCGATTTGAATGCCGGCACGATGTTTCGGCATATTGACGTGCGGGGTCGCCGCAACTACGGAGACGTCTCCGTTGCGGCCCGAGGCGGTCCTCAAGACGGTCAAAGACCAGAATTTCCATCCGGAATGTCGGCTTTCGACAACTCGGAAAGGGCGCGGGCTGTTATAGCGCGCCGAATTATCTCTAGAGAGGTGACAGGCAGATGAAGATCCTTGTGCCCGTGAAGCGGGTTGTGGATGCGAATGTTAAGGTTCGCGTGAAGGCCGACGGTTCGGCGGTGGAACTGGCCAACGTCAAGATGGCGATGAACCCTTTTTGCGAGATCGCGGTGGAAGAGGCGATCCGGCTCAAGGAAGCCGGCAAGGCCGACGAGATCATCGTCGTGTCGATCGGCCCGCAGCAGGCGCAGGAAACCCTGCGTACAGCACTCGCCATGGGCGCCGACCGCGCCATCCTGGTCAAGACCGACGAGCAGACCGAGCCGCTCGGCGTCGCCAAGGTGCTTAAGGGCGTCGTCGACGCGGAACAGCCCGGCCTCGTCATCCTCGGCAAGCAGGCGATCGATGACGATTCCAACCAGACCGGCCAGATGCTGGCGGCGCTGCTCGGCTGGGCGCAGGGCACCTTCGCCTCCAAGATCGTGCTCGACGGCGACAAGGCCAAGGTGACGCGTGAAGTCGATGGCGGCCTGCAGACGGTGGAACTGAAGATGCCGGCAATCGTCACCGCCGACCTTCGCCTCAACCAGCCGCGCTATGCCTCGCTGCCCAACATCATGAAGGCCAAGAAGAAGCAGCTCGACGAAAAGAGCCCGGCCGATTACGGCGTCGACGTCAAGCCGCGGCTGAAGGTGATCAAGACCGAGGAGCCGAGCGGCCGCAAGGCGGGCGTCAAGGTCAAGAGCGTCGCCGAACTGATCGACAAGCTCAGGAACGAAGCCGGCGTTTTGTAAGCGATCGGGAAAGGAACAGACAAATGGCAATTCTCCTCATCGCCGAACACGACAACGCCACCCTCTCCGAACAGACCGCCAAGGCGCTTTCGGCGGCCCTGCAGATCGGTTCGGACGTGCATGTGCTGGTAGCCGGAAAGGGCGCAAAAGGTGCGGCCGACGCGGCCGCCAAGCTCAAGGGCGTCAGCAAGGTGCTGCTGGCCGAAGCCGACGAACTCGCCGAGCGCCTCGCCGAACCGACGGCGGCGCTCGTTGTTTCGCTGGCCGGCGCCTATGACACCATCATCGCGCCGGCGACCTCGTCGGGCAAGAACATCGCGCCGCGCGTGGCGGCCCTGCTCGATGTCGCGCAGCTGTCCGAGATCATCGAAGTGGTCTCACCAGACACGTTCAAGCGGCCGATCTATGCCGGCAACGCCATCCAGACGGTGCAGTCGAGCGACGCCAAGAAGGTGATCACCGTGCGCACCGCCTCCTTCCAGGCAGCGCCCGAAGGCGGTTCGGCCACGGTCGAGACCGTCCAGGCGGCGACCAATCCGGGCCTCTCGACCTTCGTCGAGAACAGGCTGTCCGAAACCGACCGTCCCGAGCTCACCTCGGCCAGGATCATCATCTCCGGCGGTCGCGCGCTCGGCTCCTCGGAGAAGTTCCAGGAGGTTATCCTGCCGGTCGCCGACAAGCTCGGCGCCGCCGTCGGCGCCTCCCGCGCCGCAGTCGATGCCGGCTATGCGCCGAACGACTGGCAGGTCGGCCAGACCGGCAAGGTCGTCGCCCCCGATCTTTACATCGCCGTCGGCATCTCCGGCGCCATCCAGCATCTCGCCGGCATGAAGGATTCGAAGGTCATCGTCGCCATCAACAAGGACGAGGAGGCGCCGATCTTCCAGGTCGCCGACTACGGCCTGGTCGGCGACCTTTTCGCGATCCTGCCGGAACTGGAAAAGGCGCTTTGACGCTTTCCAGCAAAGCGTATTAAATAGTGAAGGGCGGGGTAGACGAAGTCGCCCCGCCCTTTTAGTTTGCACCGCACAAAAAGCAGGCCGAGAAGGCCTTTTGACGGGATCGGTGTAATGAGCAAGATCGAGACGATCGGCATCATCGGCGCGGGCCAGATGGGCGGCGGCATCGCCCACGTGTCCGCGCTTTCGGGTTACAAGGTGCTTATCTACGACATATCGCCCGACCGCATCGAAAAGGGCATCGCCACCATCAGCGGCAACATGGCCCGGCAGGTGGGGGCCGGCAAGCTCGACGAAAAGCTGCGCAACGAGGCGATGGCGCGCATAGCTTCGGCACCGGCGATGGCTGACCTTGCCGGCGCCGATCTGGTGATCGAGGCGGCGACCGAGGACGAGACCGTCAAGCGCAAGATCTACGCCCAGCTCTGCCCGCAGCTCAATCCCGAAGCCATCCTGGCCACCAACACCTCATCGATCTCGATCACGCGGCTTGCCGCGCAGACCGACCGGCCCGAGCGCTTCATCGGCATACATTTCATGAACCCGGTGCCGCTGATGAAGCTGGTCGAACTGGTGCGCGGCATCGCCACCGAGGACCAGACCTTCGAGGCGGCCAAGACCTATGTGAAACAGCTCGACAAGACGATCACGGTTTCGGAAGATTTTCCCGCATTCATCGTCAACCGCATCCTGCTGCCGATGATCAACGAGGCGATCTATACGCTCTACGAGGGTGTCGGCTCGGTCGACGCCATCGACACCGCCATGCGGCTCGGCGCAAACCATCCAATGGGACCGCTGCAGCTGGCCGACTTCATCGGCCTGGACACCTGCTTGTCGATCATGCAGGTGCTGCATGACGGCCTGTCGGATTCAAAATACCGCCCCTGCCCCCTGCTGGTGAAATATGTCGAGGCCGGCTGGCTCGGCCGCAAGACCGGGCGAGGCTTCTACGACTATCGCGGCGAGCATCCCGTCCCGACGCGCTAGAGCAGTTCACCGTTTCACGGAAACGGCAAACCGCTCTAACTCTTTGTTTTGACGCGATTCCCAAGGGAAAGCGCTTGCGCGCCTTTCCCGGGAAAACCGCTTCACACTTTTCCTGGAATTGCTCTAGTCTCCGAGCGTCACCGATATTCCGCGGTTCAGGGAATTCATCGCCATCGATATCTCACCCGTTCGCCGAATGAGGTCGGTGCAGTCCGAACCGTCCGCCGCCTGAACCTTGACGTGCAAGATCGCATCGGTCGCGATGATCGGGTCACCCTGCAACGTCACCTCCACGGAGATGCTAATCTCCTTGATCGCCAGGTCTCTTTCAGCAGCGACGTACCGCAGGTCATTGGCGAAGCATCCGCCGATCGTGAGGCCCAGCAGCTCGGCACCATTGAATCCCAATCCAAGGCCGCCTGCTCTGCCCACGGCTCGATCGATGACGAGGGTGTGGCTCCCCGCCCAGCCCATGGCGGCTTGCGTGCCCTCCACGTTCCTGATCTCGATGGTTACAGTCTGCATCTTGCACTCCCCTCATGCCGGACCAACGCTCCAGCATCTCATCAGGGGGAGATGAACTGCAAGATCCGTTGCCTGCTGCTGCGGGCGCGGCGGCCGTGTGCGCAGCACGCTGATTACCAGCGTACCAAAAAGCGTCCGCCGAGCGCACCAATCAGAGCCAGCGCCGCGATCGCCACCGTATACCAGGCACCGACGAACAGCGGCGAGTCGTCGAAGCAGTGCGCGGCGTAGAAGGTCGCCGCCAGCCCGCCGGCAAGCAGGCCCGCGACCGTACCGGCAAGCACCGGCCGCGTCGGGGCGCCATAGCGCAGAATCGCCAGGAAGATCGCAAGCGGGCCGATGCCGATCAGCGGGATGAGGCCCATGCAGATCATCATGTTGTGGCCGACAAGGCGTGCGCCCCATTCGGCCTGGGGCACCGCGAAGAGTTCCAGCACAACCGCCGCCGCGACCAGCAGCGGAGCCACGATCAAGCCCGCCATTGCCCGCCCTGTCGCGGCACCGGGCGTCGACAGGCCACGGATCAGGGCGAAAGCGCTGACGGCAAGCACAATTGTGAAGACGAATTTGGAGAGGAAGCGCATCGTATGCGCGGCCGCCATGAAATCGGGCCGCGGCCCGATCGTCAGCAGGAAGACGATCGCCGCCACCACGGTGGCCGCTCCGGCGGCCAGCCACCAGGCAGACTGCAGCGGCATTGCCCTGTCTCGCGCATCGGCGTCAAGCGCCTTGATGAGATCGTCAGTCCTCATGTCATTCCCGCCCGAACCGCCCCTGACCGAATCGCTTGCCTATCGCGGCAAGGCCCCGATGCAGCGATACGCGCACCGCCGTCTCGCTGATGCCGAACTTCGCCGCCGTCTCACCGATCGAGCGCCCTTCCACCGATATGGCCGAGACCACCGAACGCTGTGCCGGCGACAGGCCGTCCAACGCCCGGTTGATGTCGCGTTCGCTGACGGTTTCCGGCTCCGGCTCGGCCAGCGTCTCGGCTATGTCGTCGACATCGATCTCGATACGCCGTCCGCGCCGCCGGAAAGCGTCAATGAGCTTGAAGCGGGCGATCGCATAGACCCATGGCAACACCGGCGCGTCCTGGCGCCAGGTATGTCGTTTCATATGAATGGCCAGCAAGGTTTCCTGCACGACGTCCTCGGGATCGACTCCGCCCTGCACGATCTTGCGCCTGACGAAACCACGAACCAGCGCGGCGATCCGGTGCAGAAAGTCGGCGTAAGCCCTTTCATCTCCAGCGATCGCGGCCCGTATAAGCCGGGAAAGCTCGGCCTCGTCCTTGCCGGTCACAAGAGTCACTCCCCAGATTTCGCGCCTCGGCGCCGGTTTGTTACGTGGTAGGCGAAATAAAGTCCAAGCCAAACTACCGACGCATCACGAAACTGTGCGGCTCTGGCCTCGACCGAAATCCGCAAGAAAATGTTGACTATTCGTATCAGGTATTGATAGGTGCCGCCGTGACATACCCAGGATTCCGGATATCGAGGACAGTGCCATGAGATTCACGCTTTCCCCCCTCGTCGGCGCCGCCGTGCTGGCCATCAGCCTGATCGCCGGCCCGGCGCTGGCGCAAGACGATGGCATCATCGTCTACAACGCCCAGCACGAAAACCTGACCAAAGCGTGGGCCGAGGGCTTCACCAAGGAGACGGGCATCAAGGTCACCGTGCGCAATGGCGGCGACAGCGACTTCTCCAACCAGATCGTCGCCGAAGGCTCGTCCTCGCCGGCCGATGTGTTCCTGACGGAAAACTCGCCGGCCATGGTGTTGGTCGAGAGTGCCGGCCTGTTCGCGCCGGTCGACGCGGACACTCTGGCGCAGGTGCCGCAGGATTTCCAGCCGGCCAGCGGCAAATGGGTCGGCGTCGCCGCTCGCAGCACGGTCTTTGTCTACAACAAGGCCAAGCTCGGCACCGACCAGTTGCCCAAGTCGCTGCTCGACCTTGCTGATCCGAGCTGGAAAGGCCGCTGGGCCGCCTCGCCATCCGGGGCCGATTTCCAGGCCATCGTCAGCGCCCTGCTGCAGCTCAAGGGCGAAGCCGCCACGGCGGAATGGCTGAAGGCGATGAAAGAGAATTTCACCGCCTACAAGGGCAACGGAACGGTCATGAAGGCGGTCAACGCCGGCGAGATCGAAGGCGGCGTGATCTATCACTATTACTATTTCGGCGATCAGGCCAAGACCGGCGAAAACAGCAAGAATGTCGGCCTGCACTATTTCAAGAACCAGGACCCCGGCGCCTTCGTCTCGATTTCCGGCGGCGGCGTCCTTGCCTCCAGCAAGCATCCCAAGGAGGCCCAGGCTTTCCTGAAATGGGTTACCGGCAAGGGCGGCCAGGAGGTACTCAAGACCGGCGATTCATTCGAGTACGCGGTCGGCAAGGGCGCCGGGTCCAATCCCAAGCTGGTGCCGCTGGCCGATCTGCAGGCGCCAAAGGTCGACGCCACGACACTCAATTCCAGGAAGGTCACCGACCTGTTGACGGCAGCCGGCTTGCTTTAGTTGGCATTCTCCCTAAAAGGACAGCCGACCACGCTCCCGCGGAAATCCAAGTTCCGCGGGAGTGATTTGTTTTCGAGATGGCATTCGTCGATGACGACACGCTGTGTTCCAGGCCGCGATCGCGGTCTTTCAATTGCCGCCGCCGCACGGCAACGGCGCGGTGTCTGAACCGATGCCGTCCGCGGTCGATCTCGCGCGCTCAAGCCTGCCCGCCGGCGCGGGCTGCAGGTCACGGCAACGCACGGCTCCGTGGATTGTCCTTGCCGCCATCCTGGTTTCGCTGCTGGCGCTGGTGCCGCTTGCCTTCATCGTCTGGATCGCGGTGCAGACCGGCTGGGAAACGGTCTCTGCACTGGTCTTCCGGCCGCGCGTCGGCGAGCTCCTGGTCAACACTGTCCTGCTGGTGCTGATCACCGTGCCGATCACCATCGTGCTGTCGGTGGCGCTGGCCTGGCTGACCGAGCGCAGCGATCTGCCCGGCGCAAGGCTGTGGGCCTGGCTGTGCGTGGCGCCGCTCGCCATCCCCGCCTTCGTCCACAGCTACGCCTGGATCACCCTGGTGCCGGGGCTGCACGGCCTCGGGGCAGGCGTGCTGGTTTCCGTCATCGCCTATTTCCCGTTCCTCTATCTGCCGGTGTCGGCGGCGTTGCGCCGTCTCGATCCGGCGCTGGAGGACGCGGCCGCCGCGCTCGGCCTCGGCCCAAGGCGGGTCTTCGCCCGCGTGGTGTTGCCGCAATTGCGGCTCGCCATCTGTGGCGGCTCGCTGCTGGTCGGGCTGCACCTGCTGGCCGAGTATGGACTTTATGTCTTCATCCGCTTCGACACCTTCACCACGGCGATCGTCGACCAGTTCCAGTCGACTTTCAACGGACCGGCCGCCAACATGCTGGCCGGCGTTCTGGTGAGCTGCTGTCTGGTGCTGCTTGGTCTCGAAGTGCTGGTGCGTGGCGAGGAACGCTACGCCCGCGTTGGCTCGGGCGCGGCGCGACACCAACAACGCTCGCGCCTCGGACACGCAACGCTTCCTTGCCTGCTCCTGCTCGCCGCCACCGCGCTGCTCTCGCTTGGCGTGCCGTTCGTCACCATTGGCCGCTGGCTCGCCGCCGGTGGCACCGGGGTCTGGCGCCTCGACGAGATCGGCCTGGCCCTCGGCCAGACGCTGTTCCTGGCGGCCGCCGGAGCGCTGCTGGCCACCGTCGCCGCCATGCCGATGGCGTGGATCTCGATCCGCGCGCCGGGACCGCTGCAACGCCTGCTGGAAGGCTGCAACTACATCGTAGGCTCCCTGCCCGGCGTCGTCATCGCGCTGGCGCTGGTCACCATCACGGTCCGCGTCGCCCTGCCGCTCTACCAGACCCTGTTCACCATCCTGGTGGCCTATGCGCTGATGTTCCTGCCGCGCGCGCTGGTCAGCCTGCGGGCCTCGATCGCGCAGGCGCCGGTCGAACTCGAACGCGCGGCCTCCAGCCTCGGCCGGTCGCCGCTCAATGCGCTGTGGTCGACGACGATCCGCCTGTCAGCGCCAGGCGCCGCCGCCGGCATGGCGCTGGTGGCGCTCGGCATCATGAATGAACTGACCGCCACGCAGATGCTGGCGCCCAACGGCACCCGCACGCTGGCGATGGCGTTCTGGTCCTACAGCGGCGAAATCGACTACGCCTCGGCCGCGCCCTACGCCCTCATCATGGTGGCGATGTCGCTGCCCTTGACCTGGCTGCTCTACGTCCAGTCGAAACGGATGGCCGGGCGATGAGCATTCTCGAACTCAATGGCTTGTACAAACGCTACGGTCCGGTGGCGGCGGTGGCCGGCCTCGACCTGAGCGTCGCCAGCGGCAGCCGCACCGCGATCGTCGGGCCGTCCGGTTGCGGCAAGACGACATTGCTGCGCCTCATCGCCGGCTTCGAGGTCCCCGACCAGGGCCGCATCGCCCTGGGCGGCGAGGTGCTGGCCGGGGACGATGGCGCGGTGCCGGCCTATCGCCGCGGCATCGGCGTGGTGGCGCAGGATGGCGCTTTGTTCCCGCATTTGACCATCGGCGACAATATCGGGTTCGGCATGAGTCGCGGCGATGACAGGCGCGCCGAGCGCATCGTCGAACTCGCCTATATCGTCGGCCTCGACAAGGCGATCCTGAAACGCCGCCCGCACGAACTCTCCGGCGGCCAGCAGCAGCGCGTGGCGCTGGCCCGGGCCATGGCGATGAAACCCAGGCTGATGCTTCTCGACGAGCCCTTCTCGGCGCTGGATACCGGCCTGCGCGCCTCGATGCGCAAGGCCGTGGCCGAACTTCTGGAGGCGGCCGGCATCACCACAATCCTGGTGACGCATGACCAGGCAGAGGCGCTCTCCTTTGCCAGCCAGGTGGCGGTGATGCGCGACGGCAAGTTCTCGCAGGTCGGCTCGCCGCGCGACCTCTACCTCAAACCCAAGGACCGGATGATCGCCGAGTTCCTCGGTGACGCCATCATCCTGCCGGCCAAGATAGCGGATGGTTTCGCCAACTCGCCGCTTGGGCGCGTCGCCGTCGACACAAGGGAGCGGCGCGATCTCGCCCGCATCATGTTGCGGCCCGAACAGATCGGGTTGAAGCGAACATCGCGCGAGGGCATGTCGGGCACATCGGACATGCCGTTCGGCGAGGTGACGGAATCGGAATTCGCCGGCTCCATGTGCACGATCGCGGTGCGACTCCTGAACAATGCCGACCCGCCCGATGCCGCCGCGATCGGCAACACGCCGCTGATCCTTCGAAAGCCTGGCATGGACGCGCCGGCCGTCGGCGAGATCGTGCGGCTGACCGTGTCGGGCAAGGCGCATGTTTTTGCCTGAGGGCAGGACCGTTCAAACGCCTGTTGCGATGCGCTGGCCGGTTCGCGTCGAATAGACGGGCCACCGTTCCAGGAAATCGCATGTATGCACGATCACCCTCTCCCCGGCGCGGTCGACAAGGATGACCGCATAGGAGGGCGGCGCCTGCTCGACGATCGGCCGGGAGACGGCAAGATCGAGCACGAATCTGGCGTGAAGGCCGCGCTGCGCGCAGAACGGTATGCCGCCGACACTGCCCGAAACATCACGATGCACATGCCCGAAGAAAACCTGCCGGACCTGTCCGTGAAGACTCAGAAGGTCGAGGAACCGTTCCGGCCGCTCCAGGCCGAGCGGGTCGAGCTCCGGCAGTCCGAGCTCCACCGGCGGATGATGCAGGAAGACCAGCAGCGGCCGGCCGGCCGCTATCGCGAGCTGGCCCTCCAGCCAGGCGAGCCGCCTGTCGCACAACTCGCCGCCGACGCGCCCTTCGGCCAGGCTGTCGAGAAACAGCAGAACCGCCTCGCCGCCGTCATGGACCGATTGCACGAACCCGTTGTCATCGACCGGGCATTCGGGAAACGCGGCGACCAGATTGGCACGCTTGTCGTGGTTGCCGGGTAGCAGCCGCGAGGGCATCGAAAGCGCGCCCAGGGCCGCCCTGAGATCGGCGTAGCTGGCTGGGTCGCCATCGTCGGTCAGGTCTCCGGTGAAAACGCACAGCGCCGCATCGCCGTGATGGGCGTTGATGTGCTCGATGCATTTGTCGAGCCGCTCGTGCAGGTCGGCGCCAAAGCGCACTTCTCCGCGTCGACCGAGATGGGTGTCCGTGACCTGGATGATCTTCATGCCGCTACCCCTGGTTTGCGGAAAACGCGCGGCCTGCCGGTATCGGAAAAAGCCGTCGCCCTGAAAAGGCTCGACCCCTAAAGTGCGGGGACCGGCGCGAGGGTCCTGAACACATCGAGACGCGCACCCGTCTGGGATGAGAAGAAGTGCAGCTCGTCGGAGGGAAAGCGCAGCCCGACTGCCGTTCCGGGCTCGGCATTGACGGTCTCCGAGGTCATCACCGAAAATGGTACGCCATCGAGGTCGACATGGATGACGCGCCCCGCGCCCAGCTCCTCGACCAGGTCGACAGTGGCATCGAGCGCCCCTGCAGTGCCTGGGGCCACCAGGCGCACCGCTTCCGGCCGGACACCGACCGCCACCTGCGTGCCCACCGGCATTCCGACTCGCGGAATGGCAAGGCGCCGGCTGCCGCCAAGCAGCGCAAGCCCGTCAAGCTCGACCGTGCCCTCGAGCATGTTCATCGCCGGCGCACCGACGAAAGTCGCAACGAAGCGGCTGGCCGGTCGACTGTAGATTTCACCCGGCGTGCCGACCTGCTCGACGCGTCCGCCATTCATCACCACCAGCCTGTCGGCAAGCGTCATCGCCTCGACCTGGTCGTGCGTTACGAAAACCGATGTCGCGTTCAGCCGACGGTGCAGCTTGCGGATTTCAGACCGCATCTGGACGCGCAGCTTGGCATCGAGGTTGGATAGCGGCTCGTCGAACAGGAACACTTTCGGTTCGCGGATCATGGCGCGGCCCATGGCCACGCGCTGCCTTTGGCCGCCGGAAAGCGCCATCGGCTTGCGGTCGAGCAGCTGTTCGAGCTCCAGCGTCCGGGCCACCGCCTGGACGCGCCGCGTGCGCTCGGCGGCGGCAACGCCCGCGACCTTGAGCGAATAGCCGATGTTCTGCGCCACGCTCATATGCGGATAGAGCGCGTAGTTCTGGAACACCATGGCGCAGCCGCGCTCGCGCGGCTCCAGCCGGTTGACGACAATGCCGTCGATCGCGATCGTGCCGCCGGAGATATCCTCCAGCCCGGCGATCATGCGCAGCAGCGTGGACTTGCCGCAGCCGGACGGCCCGAGGATGACGACGAATTCGCCCGAGCCGATGTCGAGGTTCACGCCATGCACGACCTGCATCTTGGCGTAGCTCTTCTTGACGTCGCGAATGGTGATGGAGGCCATTGGCCGTCTCCTATTTCTCGGTGGCGATGAGGCCGCGCACGAACCAGCGCTGCATGAGCACCACGACGACCAGTGGCGGCAGCATGACGATGAGCGTTCCGGCCATGGCGATGTTCCACTCCGGAATACCGCCGACATTGGGAATAAGCTGCTTGAGCTCGGTCACCGCCGTCGCGTGCGACTGGTCGGTGGTGATGAGCAGCGGCCACAGATACTGGTTCCACGCCCACAGGAACATGATGGTCCCAAGCGCCGCCATGTTGTTGCGAGACAGCGGCAGCAGGATGTCGAGGAAGAAGCGCAGCGGCCCGGCGCCGTCCATGCGCGCCGCCTCGGTTAGCTCGTCGGGAACCGTCAGGAAGAACTGGCGATACAGGAACGTGCCGGTAGCGGTCGCGACCAGCGGCAGGATCAGGCCGGTATAGGAATTGAGCAACCCGAGGCTGAGCGAAACCTGGACGCCCGAAACCTTCTCGATGAGCCAGGTCATACCGGTCAGGTCGAGGATCGTCTGGTACGGCGACAGCACGTTGGCGACGACCGCATAGGTCGGCACGATGCGCACCTCCAGCGGCAGCATCAGCGTGACGAAGATCAGCCAGAAGATGAAGGTGCGGCCGGGATAGCGGAAATAGACGATCGAGAAGGCGGTGAGCGCCGAGATGATCACTTTGCCGCCGGCGACGCCCGCGGCCATGATGAAGCTGTTCAAGAGCTTGGGGCCGAGGTCGGCCGTCGTCCAAGCCGTCTCGACGTTGAGCCAGAAATCGCTGCCCGGCAGCAGCGACATCGGCACGTCGTTGACATCCCTGAGATTGTGCGACGCCGCGATCGCCACAATCGCGAACGGCGCGATGCAGAGCAGGAAACCGAGGAACAGGACCACATGCGTGAACAGATTGAGAAAGGGGGTGCGCTCTACCATGCCGGCATCACCTGTAGTGCACGCGCCGCTCGATGAAGCGGAACTGGAATATGGTCAGCACGATGATGAGCAGCATCAGGATGATGCTTTGCGCGGCCGCCCCCGAGTAGTCGAGGCCTTTGAAGCCGTCGGAATAAATCTTGTAGACCATCAAATTGGTGGCGTTGGCCGGGCCGCCGGAGGTCATGATGTCGACGATGGCAAAGGAATCCTGGAAGCTCTCCGTGATGTTGATCACCAGCAGGAAGAAGATCGTCGGCGTGATCAGCGGAAACTGGATATCCCAGAACCGCCTGACGACGCCGGATCCGTCCATCGCCGCCGCCTCGATCAGCGAACGCGGAATGGCCTGGAACGCGGCGAGGAAGAAGATGAAGTTGTAGCCGACATATTTCCACGAGAAGGCAACGATGATCGAGGCCATGGCGTCGGCGCCGTCGAGGCCGGGATCCCAGAAGCCGGGCCAGGCGCGGTTGACGATGGCCATGAAGCCGGCTTCCGGAGCCAGGATGAAACGGAATGCCATGGCCAATGCCGGCGCGGCGATGCCGTAGGGCCAGATCAGTACCACGCGATAGAAACGCGAGCCGGCGAGCTGGCGGTCGGTCAGAGCCGCCAGCAACAAGCCGATGAACATGGCCAGGCCGGTGCTGATCCCGGCGAAGACGAGGCTGGCGGAGATCGAATTCCAATAGTCGGGGTTGGACAGGATCGAACGGAAATTGTCGAGGCCGACCCAGATGTTGCCGCCGCCCCAGGGCTGCTGCAGCGTCAGCGACCAGTAAATCGCCTGGCCGGCCGGCCAGTAGAAGAACGTGAAGATCAGCAGGAGTTGCGGCACCGCGAAAAGGATGCCGATCGTCGATTTGCTGAAAGTGACGCGTTTTTCCATCGATCCGCCGATGCCGTTGAGCCGTGCGCTTGCCTTGGCGGAATGTGAAATGGCCGCCCGCCGATTCCCGGCGGACGGCCCTTCCGCTATCCGGGATCAGGGCAGGGTCTTACCCGGATAGGTCTGCTGGAAGCGTTCGAGAATGGCGTTTCCATTCTTGACCAATGCGTCGAGGCCTTCCTGGACGCTGACTTTGTTGGCGAAGATCGCCTGCATCTGCGTGCCGAATTCGGCACGGATCTGCGTGAAATTGCCGAGGCGCACGCCGCGGGTGATTTCGGTCGGCTCGGAAGCGGTCAGGCTGGCGATCGCGACCTCGCGGCCCTTGTAGGGCGCCTTGTCGTAGAAGCCGGTGGATTTCATGTAATCGAAGCCCGACTTGGTCACCGGGATGTAGCCGGTGTTGGTCGACCAGAACAGCGCCGTCTTGGGGTCATGGATGAAGTTGAGGAACGCGGCCGCGCCCTTGTACTCGGCATCCGACTTGCCGGAGAGAACCCACAGCGACGCGCCGCCGACGAGAGAATTCTTGCGCTCCGTGCCGGCATAGGCCGGGAGTTCGGCGACATCCCAGTTCATGCCTTCCTTCTGGGTCCTGCCGACCGTGCCGTGGTCGCCGACCGAGGTCAAGATGACCTGGCATGTACCGGACGCGAAGGCCTGCACCATGTCCTGGCCAAGGTCCTTCGACTTGATCTTGATGAGACCGGCATCATACCACTTCTTCAAGTCGGTGACATACTGGACGAACTTGGTCTTGTTGACCTCCAGGCGCGCGTCGAGGCCGTCATAGCCGTTGTTCTTGGTGGCGACGGGCTGGTTGTGGATGGCCGAGAACTGCTCCATCAACTGCCAGCTTTCATTGGCCGAGATGTTGATGGCCATCGGGCATTCGTAGCCGGCGTCCTTCATCGCCTGCAGGTCGGCGCCGACGTCTTCCCAGGTCTTGGGCGCTTCGGTCTTGCCGATCTTGGCGAAGGCATCCTTGTTCCAGTACATCAGCGCGGTCGACGAATTGAACGGGAAGGACAGCATTTCGCCCTTCGACGTCGCGTAATAGCGCGCGATGCCGGGGAAATAGTCGGCGTAGTCGATCTTGTAGCCGTTTTCTTCCATCAGCTTGTCGGCGGGCTTGTAGGCGCCCGACAGCATCATGGTGGCGGTGCCCACGTCATAGACCTGGACGACGGTAGGCTGCTTGCCGGCGCGGAAAGCGGCGATCGTGTTCTGCAGCGTGGCATCGTAATTGCCCTGGCTGGTGCAGACGGCTTCATAGTCCTTCTGGGACTCGTTGAAGTTCTTGCACATGGTGTCGACGACACGGGCGAGGTCGCCCGAAAGGCCGAACCAGAAATCGAATTTCACCGGCTCCGCGAACGCAGGCATCGCCAGCGCGGTGCTCAGCGTGGCCGCGGCAAGGGCAGCGAGGCCCCGCTTGATCATGCTCATGATGTCTTCCCTTTTGAGTGGCTGTTGACAAGGGTTGCGCAAGTCCTTGCCCGCTCTCTTAGAGAAGGTATGTGACAGTTCTGCTGTTGCTTGGAGGCTGGAGCTTCTCGCCCCGGCGGATGCGCAGGGACGAAATGCCACGGCGGCACATTAGCTGGTGAGGACGGATCAAGACGCCAGTGATCGTCGATCCGCGTGAGGCCGCGAGGCGACTGCCTTAGCTGCCCAGCGCCGTTTCGATCAGCCGCTTGGCGTCCGGTCCCGCCCATTCGGCCGGGCCATTCATGTGGGCGATCAGGCAGCCTTCGCCATCGACGAGCATGGTGACAGGCAGGCCAAGCGCCAGGCCGCGTGTCTTGAGGTCGTTGAACAACGCCATCGTCGAGTCGCGATAATAGCCCAGTGTCTCGACGCCGGTGTCCTTGAGGAACTTCTTCGGCTTCACGTCGTCGCCGGCATCGACATTGACGGCAACCACCTGGAAGGCGTCGCTGCCCTTTTCCTTTTGCAGCGCGTCAAGCGCAGGCATTTCGGCGCGGCAGGGCGCGCACCAGGTCGCCCACAAATTGAGCAGCACGGTCCTGCCGGCATGGTCGGCGATCGTCATCGGCTTGCCGTCCGGACCATTGAAGGCAAGGGTCTTCAGGGATTGCGGCGGATCGGCCGGCAACAGCGCCGCCACTTCGCCGGTGGCCGCGGACGCCACCTTCTTGGCGCGCTCGCTCTTTGCGGCGCAGGCAACATCGTCCTTGCTGTCGCCAACCGCGACTTGGCCCGCGGCATTGTTGCCAGACCGGCTCTCGCTGACATATACCGCGACCGCGCCGGCCAGCACGCCCGCCACCAGGGCGGCGAGGATCAGGCGGGGGGCCGGGAAGAATCTTTTACCGTCTGCCATTTTCTCAAAACTGCTCCGAAGCACGGGTTATAGCGATGAGCGACAAGAAGACCAGCAACCAGATGTGGGGCGGACGTTTTGCCTCGGGCCCCGCCGCGATCATGGAAGCGATCAACGCGTCGATCTCCTTCGACCGAAAACTCTATGCGCAGGACATCAGAGGCTCGATCGCCCACAGCGAGATGCTGGCGCAAACGGGCATTATTTCGGCGGCCGATCAAGAAAAAATCGCTCACGGGCTGAACACGATCCTGAAAGAGATCGAGGCCGGCACGTTCGAGTTCTCGACCAGGCTGGAAGACATCCACATGAACATCGAGGCGCGCCTCGCCGAACTGATCGGCCCGGCCGCGGGCCGTCTGCACACCGCCCGCTCGCGCAACGACCAGGTGGCGGTCGACCTGAGGCTGTGGGTCAAGGACGAGTGCTTTCGTGTCGCCGAGGCGCTGAAGGGGCTGATGGCGGCGCTGCTGGAGCGGGCCGAGGAGCATGCGTCGACCGTGATGCCGGGCTTCACCCACATGCAGGCGGCGCAGCCGGTGACCTTCGGCCACCATTGCATGGCCTACGTCGAGATGTTTTCGCGCGACCTGTCGCGGGTGCGCGACGCGATCGAGCGGATGGACGAAAGCCCGCTTGGGGCGGCGGCACTTGCCGGCACCAGCTTCCCGATCGATCGCCACCAGACCGCCAGAGTGCTCGGTTTCCGCGAGCCGATGCGCAATTCCCTGGACAGCGTCTCGGACCGCGATTTCGCTCTGGAGTTCCTCGCCATGGCGGCGATCTGCGCGACCCACCTGTCGCGGCTCGCCGAGGAGATCATCATCTGGTCGACGCCGCAATTCGGCTTCGTCAGGCTGTCGGATTCCTTCTCCACCGGCTCATCGATCATGCCGCAGAAGAAA
>NZ_JBAZUD010000097.1:0-19498 GCF_041661565.1 Mesorhizobium sp. | reverse complement strand
GAGTGTGACAACAAATTGCTTTTCGGACGGAGACCGAAGTAACGAAACGGAAGGCAGTTTTTCACCCGGATGCGCTCCCCGCCGTCCCACTTCGCTTTGATCCCCCATGAGCTTCGGCAAACGTTCCTTGTTCGTCTGTATCCATCCGGCACGCTCGCTGGCCGGGTGTTCAGCAAATCTGCTGCTCCTCCAAGGCTCCTTCGGCGTTTACGTCGATGAACTCATCGGCCCGAATAATACGATGATGGACGATATCGGGCCGGCTCGGATCCTCGACGCTCACATAGGCAACCACCGGCTGCCCATCCACGATGCGGCGACTGGTGGGCCTTTGGACACCCGGTATCTGCCGCTCCGCACCTTGTTGGCCTGGAAGCCGGAAAGGCAATCGCAGTAGACACCAACCTGCCGGTTAACGAAATCGATGAACTCCCGCAGGACGTCCAGCTCGGCGCTTATCTTCTCTTGGTCCACATGGGGCAGCTTAGCAGCGGCAGAGGTTTTCTCTAGAACATGCCTTCGCTACGGTGGATCGGCATATGTCAGAAGGTAGCGCCCCGAAGCTATTGCTGCCGCCGTGGCCTCTCGCCTCGCGCCGACAGCCAACTCGCCTCGATCAAGATCAAGGAAATCGGCGGATCAACCTGCGGTTGGAGTAAACGCTTTACAGCCCGGTCTGGTAGCGCTACCGTTTCCAGGTCTGGCGAGCCGGGGAGGGGAGCCTGGGGCTGTCGCGGACCAGACACGAAGCGGTTTCCTTCGACGACGTCGTAGGAAACATTCGGGAGGAAATTGATGGCGTCTGTCGCAATTGGCGAAGTGTACAAGTCATTCGGGACCGTCGAAATTCTCCACGGCGTTAGCGTCGATATAGAAGACGGTGAATTCGTCACGCTGGTCGGGCCCTCGGGCTGCGGAAAATCGACTCTTCTCAGAATGATCGCCGGCCTGGAGAAGATTTCGCGCGGCCAGATCGCGATTGGCGACCGTGTCGTCAACAACGTCGCGCCCAAGGAACGCGACGTCGCCATGGTCTTCCAGAATTATGCCCTCTACCCGCACATGACAGTCGCCGAGAACATGGCATTCTCGTTGATGCTCAAGGGCGTCGCGAAACCTGAGACCACTGCCGGCGTTCAGCGCGCTGCCGAGATCCTCGGGCTGGTGCCGCTGCTGTCGCGCTATCCCCGCCAGCTTTCCGGCGGCCAGCGCCAGCGCGTCGCCATGGGCCGGGCGATCGTGCGCGATCCGGCGGTCTTCCTTTTCGACGAGCCGCTGTCCAATCTGGATGCCAAGCTCAGGGTGCAGATGCGCGCCGAGATCAAGGAGCTGCACCAGCGCCTGAAGACAACGACGGTCTATGTCACCCACGACCAGATCGAAGCCATGACCATGGCCGACAAGATCGTCGTCATGCACGACGGCATCGTCGAGCAGATCGGGCCGCCGCTGGAACTCTATGATCGGCCGAACAATCTCTTTGTCGCCAGCTTCATCGGCTCGCCGGCCATGAACCTGCTGAGGGGCGAAATCGCCACCGAAGGCTCGCCGACCTTTCGCGGCGCCGGGGGGATTTCAGTCCCGTTGGCCTCGGCACTTTCCATTGGCAATGGCCAGCCGGTGGTGCTGGGGATCCGGCCCGAGCACTTGCGGCTGTCCGATCAAGGCATCCCCGTCACCGTCGTGGTGGTCGAACCGACCGGGTCGGAGGTGCAGCTCATCGGCCGTACCTCCGGGGGTGACGAGATCGTCGCCAATTTTCGAGAGCGCCATGCTTTCACGCCGGGCGAAACCATCCAGCTCGCCGCCGAGCCTGGACTCATTCACCTTTTCAACGCCGAGACCGGGCAACGATTGGAAACGCGCAGCAGGCAATAAGCACCACCACGAGGAATCGACAGGAGGAGGTAAGCATGAAGTTCACCAGACGCGACGTAATCCGCACCACCGCCGCTGCGGCGGCCGGTGCCTTGGGAAGCCGGTTCGTCGGCTCGCCTGCTTTCGCCCAGGAGGGACCAAAATACAAACCCGAGGACGGCGCCAAGCTTAGGCTGCTGCGCTGGTCCCCCTTCGTTCAAGGCGACGAGGATCAATGGCTGGCCAACACCAAGCGATTCACCGAAGCGACCGGTGTCCAGGTCCGCGTCGACAAGGAAAGCTGGGAGGACATTCGCCCCAAGGCAGCAGTCGCCGCCAATGTCGGGTCCGGCCCCGACCTGATGTTCGTCTGGTTTGACGATCCACACCAATATCCCGACAAGCTGCACGACGTCACCGAGCTCGGCGAATATCTCGGCTCGAAGTACGGTGGCTGGCATGACGGACCAAAGCAATACGCAACCCGGGATGGAAAATTCATCGGCCTGCCGCTGGCCACCATCGGCAATGCGATCGTCTATCGCGAGAGCTGGGTGAAGGAAGCTGGCTTCTCGGAATTTCCGAAAGACACGAAGGGCTTCCTCGAACTTTGCAAAGCGCTGCAGGCGAAGGGACATCCGGCCGGTTTCACGCACGGCCATGGTGTCGGCGACGGCAACAATTACGCGCACTGGCTGCTGTGGAGCCATGGCGGTCAGATGGTCGACGAGAGCGGCAAGGTAACGATCAACAGCCCTGAGACGTTGAAGGCGATCGAATACGCGCAGGAACTCTACAAGACCTTCATTCCCGGCACCGAAAGCTGGCTCGATGTCAACAACAACCGCGCCTTCCTGGCGGGAGAGCTGAGCGTCATCGCCAATGGGATTTCTGCCTATAACACCGCTAAGATCAACAAGGACAAGGATCCAAAACTGGCCGAAATGGCCAAGGACATCCGCACGACCAACCTGCCGATCGGACCCATCGGGAAATCCGTCGAGCTGTTCCAGGTGACCACGGCCGTGATCTTCGACTACACGCCCTACCCGAACGCTGCCAAAGCCTATCTGCAGTTCATGTTCGAGGACCCGCAAATGTCGGACTGGATCACCTCCTCGGCCGGCTATTGCTGCCAGACGCTCAAGGCGTTCGACAACAATCCCGTGTGGACGGCCGACCCCAACAACGCCGCCTACGCGAAAGCCTCGGCGACGCTGCGACCCAATGGCTATGCCGGGCCGCTCGGCTATGCCTCGGCCGCGACCATGGCCGACTATGTGCTGGTCGATATGTTCGCCAAGGCCGTGACCGGTCAGGCGACACCGCAAGAGGCGATGGAAGAGGCCGAGAAGCGCGCCAACCGCTACTATCGCGTTTGAGCCGGGCTCAGCCGGGCAGCGCGGCTGCCCGGCTGGCTTCGGACTGCGCCAAGGCTGTTCCGGCCGATTGATAAGACCTCAACAGGAGCCTGCCCATGGCCGTGCCGTCAGCTGCCATTCAGCCGCGTTCTTCGAACCTGTCGCGGGTTTTATCGCGCTGGTCCGAGAGCCGGAACGCGCTTGGCTTCGGCTTCATGCTGCCGGCGGCGGCACTGCTGCTGGTCTTTCTTACCTATCCGCTCGGCCTCGGCATCTGGCTAGGCTTCACCGATGCCCGCATCGGCCGCCCCGGCATCTTCGTGGGCCTCGAGAACTACGAGTACCTTTGGAGCGACGCCGTCTTCTGGCTGTCCGTGTTCAACACCCTGGTCTACACGATCAGCGCCTCGATCCTGAAATTCGCGCTTGGCCTCTGGCTGGCACTTATCCTCAATCAGAACCTGCCCTTCAAATCGTTCTTCCGCGCGATCGTCCTGCTGCCATGGGTGGTGCCGACCGTGCTGTCGGCCATCGCCTTCTGGTGGATCTACGATGCCCAGTTCTCGATCCTGTCATGGGCCCTGCAGCAGATGGGTCTCATCGACCATCGCATCAATTTCCTCGGCGATCCGACGAACGCGCGGGCGTCGGTCATTGCCGCCAACGTCTGGCGCGGCATTCCGTTCGTGGCGATCACACTGCTTGCCGGCCTGCAGACGATTCCGCAGTCGCTTTACGAGGCCGCAACGCTCGATGGCGCCAGCCGCTGGCAATTGTTCCGCTACGTGACGTTGCCGTTGCTGACGCCCATCATCGCCATCACCATGACGTTTTCGGTGCTCTTCACCTTCACCGATTTCCAGCTGATCTATGTGCTGACCCGGGGCGGGCCGGTGAATGCCACGCATCTGATGGCGACATTGTCGTTCCAGCGCGGCATCTCCGGCGGCCAGCTTGGCGAGGGCGCCGCGATCGCGGTCGCCATGATCCCGTTCCTGCTGGCGGCGATCCTGTTCAGCTATTTCGGCCTGCAGCGCCGCAAATGGCAGCAGGGCGGCGGAGACTGACATGGCCGCGATCGAAAGCAACCGTCCGGACACAGACGAGGGCGGCATGGGCTATCTCCAGAGCCTGCCCCGGCGCGTCGTGACCGTCTATCTGCCGCTGCTGGTGTTCGTCATCGTGCTCCTCTTTCCGTTCTACTGGATGACGATCACGGCGGTGAAACCCAATCTGGAGATGACCGACTATCAGAATTTCAACCCGTTCTGGGTCGTGCATCCGACATTGGAGCACATCCGCTACCTTCTCTTCGAGACGTCCTATCCGGGATGGCTGCTCAACACGATCATCATCTCGACCGCCGCCACCTTCCTGTCGCTGCTTGCTTCGGTGTTTGCGGCCTATGCGATCGAACGCTTGAGGTTTTCCGGGGCGCGCCAGGTTGGGCTGGCGGTCTTCCTGGCCTATCTCGTGCCGCCCTCAATCCTGTTCATTCCACTGTCGGTAATGGTGTTCAACCTTGGCCTTTACGACACGCCTTTCGCTCTGATCCTTACCTACCCGACCTTCCTGATCCCGTTCTGCACATGGCTGTTGATGGGTTACTTCCGCTCGATCCCGTTCGAACTGGAAGAATGCGCGCTGATCGACGGAGCGAGCCGCTGGCAGATCCTCACCAAGATCGTGCTGCCGCTGTCGGTGCCGGGCCTGATTTCCGCGGGCATCTTCGCCTTCACCCTGTCCTGGAACGAATTCATCTACGCCTTGACCTTCATCCAGTCGTCCGAAAACAAGACCGTGCCGGTCGGCGTTCTTACCGAACTCGTGCGCTCGGACGTCTATGAATGGGGGGCGCTGATGGCAGGCGCGCTGATCGGCTCGCTGCCGGTGGTGGTGCTTTATTCATTCTTTGTTGAACACTACGTCTCGTCTATGACAGGGGCGGTGAAGGAGTGAGGCTTCTGCTGGGCTCGCCTTCCGACAGTGCGCCGGGTGAAGCACCGCAAGCTTGGTATCCTTTTCAACGAACCTAATCGACCTCGTGCTAAAGCCTGCCGAGATATGGGAATCGACTTTTGGCTTGTTTGTGATCCAGGCTGGATTGGAGCGATTGCGCTGCGTCCGGTCGAGAGCGCCTCCACGGAATGACCAGAGACGGTATGACGGAACAAGATTTGCGCGCCCACACGCAAACGCGAACGGCAATATATGCCTGGGCACCGCCGATGCCTAAGGGATGACCGGCGCTATAGTCGCTGTCATCGAAAAGGAGCCTGGGAATGTCCTCGCATAAGATCGCGGTCATCGGTGGTGACGGTATTGGACCGGAGGTCGTCGAGGCCGGGGTGAAGGTACTGGAAGCCTTGACTGGTGCCGAACCGGGTCTTGCCTTCGATTTCAAGCGCTTCGACTGGGGTTCTGATTACTATCGCGGCAACGGCCGCATGATGCCGCGCGATGGCCTTGACCAGCTTAAGGCCTTCGATGCGATCTATTTCGGCTCGGTCGGCGACCCTGATCTCCGCGACGATATCACGCTTTGGGGTCTGCGCCTGGCCATCTGCCAAGGGTTCGACCAGTACGCCAATGTGCGGCCGACGCGCCTCCTGCCTGGACTGACCGGTCCGCTGCGGCCCGAACTCGGCAGGCAGATAGACTGGGTGATCGTGCGCGAAAACAGCGAGGGTGAATATGCTGGCGCCGGCGGCCGCGTCCATCGCGGCTTGCCGATCGAGGTCGGCTTGGATGTGGCTATCTTTACCCGCACCGGCATCGAGCGGATCGCCCGGTTTGCCTGCGACCTTGCCTCGTCAAGGACCCGAAAGCTGCTGACCGTGGTGACAAAGTCGAATGCACAGCGCCATGGTATGGTGCTCTGGGACGATGTTGTTCGCGAGGTGATTTGCGACTACCCCGGTCTGACTGTCGACTGGATGCTGGTCGACGCGATGACCCAGCGAATGGTCAATAAGCCCGACAGTATCGACACGGTCCTAGCGACCAACCTTCATGCCGACATCCTTTCCGATCTGGCTGCCGCGCTTGGTGGTTCCCTTGGCATTGGCGCGACGTCGAACATCGATCCGTCCCGCAGGCATCCGTCCATGTTCGAACCCATCCACGGTTCGGCCTTTGATATCGCCGGCAAAGGCATTGCAAATCCTATTGGATCGTTCTGGACAGCAAGCCTGATGCTCGACCATCTCGGGGAGGTGGCCGCGGCACATCGCCTTATGGTGGCCATCGAGGCCGTCACCGACCGCGCAGAGTTTCTTAGCCCGGATCTTGGTGGTACTGCGAGCACGGCAGCGGTCACGGCCGCTGTGATCGGGGCACTTGGCTTCAACGAGCCGCCCAAAAATCGCCGACGGGCAGTTTGACAACATACAGGTGGGGAAAATCACCGAAGCCAGCCCGTGCATGGGTCGCTATCGTAGGTGACTCGCCTGCAAATGACGCACACCGTGCGAAGGCCGTGGCGAAAGGGTTGCGCAAAGTGTCCGAAGACAGCTTTTACCAAACGGTCGCGCACAAACAGCAGCGCTGCGAGCTGTGGCGCAAGGATTGAACTAGCAAATATCTGATTTCACAAGCTTTATCGTGTTTTGCTTGCAGACAACGGCCATTCGAGCGGCGGCTTCAAATGCCACATCACATGCCGGAGATCCCGTTCGCATGCTGAGCAGCTGTAGACGTGATCTGCTTCGCTCTGGCGCCCGACGTCGGGCCCGAAAACCCTTGGCGTAGCGATGTTTTCACGATTTCCACAGGTGCCGGTAGATTGAGATTTTTCGCCGGCACTGCAATGATCCCTCTCGGGAAATGGCGCGCTGGCTGAAGACTGCACGTCCAGGCATCAAAAAGCGGGGGCTCAGTGAGCATCTGGATCCGCGTAGCGGCAATGGCGGCTTGCCTGACGGTCTTCGCGTCGTCATCGGTGGCAAATGCCGTCGAAATGCAAGGCGCGTGCGGACTGTTACACATAGGCAATACAGCGATGTTTAGGGAGGCTGCTGTTCAAACGACGGACGATTTTTCAAGTCGTGGTGAGTTCCCCGTTCATCGGCATGTTGAGACGGTCTCCTCTGGCGGGGCTGTATATAAGCGAAGCCAGCCCTTCCAGCGTTGGGCGCAGACAAAAGCAGGCAGCGAGCTAAATTCAGACGGAACGCCTATCAACGGAAATTGCCAGCGCCTTCGAAAGGAGCGCGTTGACGGGCGGCAAGCCATCGTCGTGGCGTACGATAAGATACTTGCCGATTGGAAACAGGCGTACCGGTGCACGATCTGGATCGAAATACCGAAAAGCCGACCCCTGAAAAGTGTCTGCAAAGGACCGTTCACTTGGGTCAGGCGCTGGTCCTATCGCTCTGACATAAAGGCACCGATTGGGGCCGGGGCGAAAAATCAGTAAGTGGCCGAGCGGCTTTACCCCCCACGCAGGTGAAGTCGTCCGAACAAGGTCGGATGCGAGTGGCACGCTCTTTTGTCTATCCAGGAACCGAGAACCGGTGAAGACGCTCAAGGGTGAGGACATCCTTCGCCAAGCCTCCATGAAGGATTTCCGCGACGAGACATAGAGTGCGATGCAAGGCTCACCCCGAATTTGTTTGCTGCCATGAAGGCGATCTGCCGGTCCGAAAGCGGATCGGCACCGAAAGCGCAGACGAAGTCGGTTGTCGCATCTTCAGGCAAAAGCGCCCGCATAGCCCACAAAGTATGGAACGTGTCGCCCGCATAGCCGAGCTCCAGCTGGCACCGTCGCCGGATCGCTCGACCATACACTCGCCGATGCTGCGACAGATATCACGGCGTCGCCTGTGGGTGTCGGATCGGGCCAGACCGAGAGATCACTCGATCAGATCCCACAGGCCGAGCGTCAGGACCGGGAAGGCGCAGACGAGGGCCAGGACGACGACACCGGCAAGGAAGAACGGCATGACCTCCCGGAAGACCTTGACCGGCGAGACCTTGGCGATCTGGGCCGAGATGAACACGAGAATCCCGACCGGCGGCGTCAATCCGCCCATCTGCAGGTTGATGATCATGATCATGCCGAGCTGGACCGGGTCCATGCCGACCGATTTCATCAGAGGCAGGAACAAAGGCGCCAGGATCAGCATGGCCGGTGTCAGGTCGAGGAACATGCCGGCCACGAACAGTGTGGCGTTCATCATCAGCAGGAGCAGCAGCTTGCTCTCGCCGCCGACGCCGATCCACTCGATCAGTTGCTGGGGAATCTGCTCGGCGATCAAAACCCAGGCGAACGGGATCGACGCCGCGATCAGGAAGCCGATCAGGGCCGAATCCGTCGCGCATTCGACGAGCGAACGGTAGAAGGCTTTCCAAGTGTACTCCCGGTAGGCGAACTTGCCGAGGATAAAGGTCCAGAACAGCGCGATCGCACCCGCTTCCGTCGCCGTGGTGATGCCGAAGCGGATGCAGCCGATGATGATCGCCGCGATGAACAGCGCCGGCAATGCACGCAGGAACGTCTTGCCCACGGTGCTCAACGGTGCCCTGGCCGATGCCGTTTCATAGCCGCGCTTTCGGGCAACGAAATACGCGGTCGTCATCATGGCGATTGCAATGAGCACGCCGGGCACGTAGCCGGCGATGAAGAGCTTGGCGATGGAGACGTCGGCGACCGAGGCGTAGACCAGCATGGCGATCGCCGGCGGCACAACGTTGGGAAGGATCGAGCCTGCGGCGGTCACGGCACAGGAAAAGGCCGGCGAATAGCCGCGCTTAACCATCTGCGGGACGATGATCTTGGTCGTGCTGGCGGCATCCGCACCGGACGAGCCGGAGATGCCGCCGATGAGCAGGCTGTTCAGGATATTGACGTGGGCCAGCCCGCCCCGGAGGTGGCCGACAAGGGCGGCGGCCAGATCGATGAGCCGGGACGACAGGCCGCCGAGATCGAACAGATAGCCGGTCGTCAGAAAGAAGGGGATAGCAAGCAGCAGGAAGTTCGTCGCGCCGCTTGCCATAGTCTGCACCACGGCCGGACCGGGGATGATATCGGCGCCCCAGGTCGTCAGGAATGCGCCGAAAAGCAGCGAAAACGCCACCGGCACGCCGAGAAAGAGGCAGACGAAGAAGGTCACCGTCATCAGAAGGCTGGGTGAGATATTGACAAACGGCAGGAAGGACGAGTTGTCCATCACGAGATAGACGACCGCCGCGAGGGCGATGGCGGCAGCGTTGCGCAGCAGGGTGCGGCCGTCTCCATCCTGAAACAGCGCGAACAGCAGTCCGATCGCGGCGGTCGTGGGGATCACGCCGAAGCGGTAGGCGTTCGGCCATTGCAGGGTGATGCTCAAGCCGCCGATCAGGGTGGCCAGCCGGTAGCCCGCGAACGCCAGCATGATGAGGGTCAGCGCTACAATGACGTCCCGCAGGAATCCCGCAACGCGGTACTCCGGGACGAAATCGACCGCGACATGCCGCTTCTGGCGGATGCCCATCGCCGCGCCTATGAAGATCATCCAGGTGAAGGCCCAGACCGAGAATTCCTCCGTCCAGGAAAAGGAGTCGTTGAAGACATAGCGTGAGACCACGCCCGCCAGCACGGAAAGCGACATGAGAACCAGCACAACGAAATTGACGGCTCCCATGGCTTTCTCGATGAGAGAAATCACGGGCTCGAACTGCGCCCCAACAGAAGAGGCGCGGCCAACCGCCGTGGTCTGCACGCTGTCTGGACCTTCCATGACCTTCCTCCCGACCGAAAATGATGGTGAGCGACGGCTCCGGTCATGGAGCCGACGCCCGAAAACGCCTATTTGGTGCTTTGGATGACTTTGATGAGCGCGTCGGCATCGGGGATCTTCGCCGCGAACTCTTTTTGCACCGGCTCCATCAGCGCGATCCAGGGCGCCTTGTCCTCGATCGTCTTGATCTTGGCGCCCTTGCTTTCGGTTTCGGCGAGCGCTGCGCTGTCTGCTTTATCGAGCAGCGCCGGCAACTCCTTCTGGGCCTTGACGGCTTCTTCCGTCACGATGGCCTTGTAGCCGTCAGGCAGCTTCTGCCACCAGTTGTCCGCCACCACCCAGGTCCCGAAAGCGTAGATGTAATCGATCTTCGTGTAATACGGTGCGACCTCATAGAACTTGAACGTCAGGTAGTTGGAGGCCGTGTTGTCAAAATAGTCGGCCACGCCTGTCTGCAGCGCGTTGTAGATTTCAGGTGCCGGGATCGGCACAGGATTTGCGCCGACCGCTTTCCAGGTCGCAACGAAAAGCGGGCTCTGAATGACGCGCATCTTCTTGCCCTTCACATCGTCGGGCTTGTCGATCGGAAAGGTGCTCATCAGGTTGCGGGCGCCGTTGACGGAAAACCCAAGCAAGTGGAACCCCTGCTCCTCGAACTTCGGACCAAGCCGCTCCGTCAGTGGGCCGTTGATCGCCACCGCCTGGACATCCGACGTCACCAGGAAGGGAAGATCGAGAACCTGGACCTGCGGCACCCAGGACGTCAGGACCGAACTGGTGAGAACGCCCATCTGCACGGAGCCCAAACGGATTCCCTGCGCCGCGTCGGCTTCGCCGCCAAGCAGGCTGTTAGGATAGATCTTGATGTCGACGTCACCGTTGGTGCGCTGGCGCACCGCTTCGGCGAAGCTTTCGGCGGCGACTTCCTTTGGATTACCCTTCTGGACGTCGAGCGAGAGCTTGGCCGTGAACTTGGCGGCCAGCGCGTCCGTAGCAGACAAGGCGGCCGATGCGAGCGCGGCGGAAAGGATCAAGGCAAGGGCTGATTTCACGTCTAGTTTCTCCTCTCTAGATTTTCGGAATGCAGAAGGTTGCGGCATAGGGTCGTTCACCTTTTACCCGCGACCTTCACGGCTCAGATCAGCGGCGCGAGGCTGGCGTCGAGAAGCGAGGGATCCACCTCCCTCTCGATCGCCTCGAACATGCTTTCCACAAACGTGATGAGGTTGTTGGTGGCTTTCACCGCCCGATCTTCATGGCGGTTTGCCACGGTATCGAGGATCGCCAGATGGCAATCGATAGCCGCGGCCAGGCCACCCGTGGCCGACAATTGGGTGTGATGAATCCAACCGATCCGCCGGAAGATCGTGTGCAGGGGACGCAACGTATGCTCAAGAAATGGCTCGGCGGCGGCGGATAAAATAAGCTTGTCAATGCGGCGGTCCAGAACGTTGAAGGCATCGACCGTCAATGTCTCGCGCCGCTCTCGCAGCACACGGGACATATGCAGCATTTGATTGCGGTGGGTCGACTGCGAGCGTTCAGTCGCAAGCTGGATGACAAACCGCTCCAGATCACCGCGCAGCCGGAGCAGCGTCCGGTCACGAGTAAGATCGATTGGCGCGATTTCCAGTCCGTGACGCGGATGGACGACGATCAGGGTGTCGTCCGCGAGCCTGCCGACGGCCTGATGGACCGGGGTGCGGCTGAAACCGGAGAGGTTCTGAAGCTCCTGGATCGACAGGCGGCTGCCAGGCCTGAGCTCACAGTTGATGATCAACCCCTCGATCTTCTCATAAGCGAGCTCGAAAAGATTCCTGGAATTTTGCCGCCGGGGCGCATCCTCCGCCGCCTGCCAATCCACTAGCTTCGGCGCTGTTCGTTTGCCAGCCATGCCTATCCTCCCAAGATGGCGTTCCAACTCCCTGCAAAAAGGCTTATGACATATTGTGATATTTCACAACAGCAATTATGCTGCTGCGCATCCAAGGATTGACGGTTGCCGGCTTCGATAGCCGGTATCGGGAGGAGTATTTCGACCATGAAGATCACCGCGCTTGAAACCCTGCGCACCGAGGAGTTCTCCAACGTCCTGTGGGTGCGCGTGCACACCGACAAGGGCACAATCGGGTTAGGCGAGACCTTCTATGGCGCCGGCGCAGTAGAAGCTCACATCCACGACACGCTGGCGGGTCGTCTTCTTGGGCAGGACTCCCTACGCATCGAAGCACTCAATCGGATCATGACCGACCTGCCGATGGCGCAGGCGTCGACGGGCGTCGAATATCGCGCCGCTTCCGCCATCGACATCGCGTTATGGGACCTGTTTGGCAAGGTCTGCGATCAGCCGGTGCATCAGATGCTTGGCGGCCTCTGCACCGACAGGCTGCGCGTCTATAACACCTGCGCCGGGTATGGTTACGTGCGCAACAAGAATATCCGGCCGGTCGACACCTGGAACCTGCGCAGCAACGAGGGTCCATATGAAGATCTTGCAGCTTTCATGACCGATGCGGGCGCACTTGCCGAGAACTTGCTCGAAAGCGGTATCACTGCCATGAAAATATGGCCCTTCGACCCGGCAGCGCAGGAAAACCGCGGTCTGTTCATCAGCGCCGAACAGATGAACAAGGCCATCGAACCCTTTGAGAAGATCCGCAACCGCGTCGGCGACAAGATGGAAATCATGGTCGAGTTCCATTCGCTCTGGAACCTGCCGACCGCGAAGAAGATCGCCCGCGCGGTCGAACCCTACCAGCCGACCTGGTACGAGGATCCGATCCGAATGAACTCGCCGCAGGCGCTGGCCGAATACGCGGCCTCGACCGATGTCTGGGTCTGCGCCAGCGAAACTCTCGGCTCGCGCTTTCCCTACAAGGACATGCTCGATCGCGATGCCACCCATGTCGTCATGGTCGACCTGTGCTGGACCGGTGGCCTGACCGAAGGACGCAAGATTGCCTCGCTCGCCGACACCTATCATCGCCCCTTCGCCCCGCATGACTGCACCGGGCCTGTCGGCTTTGCTGCCGCGGTTCATGCCTCCTTCAGCCAGCCCAATACGCTGATCCAGGAATCGGTCCGCGCCTTCTACGACGGCTGGTACAAGGAACTGGTCACCGTGGTTCCGACGATCAAGGACGGCTATGTGCTGCCGATGGAGGGTCCTGGGCTCGGGCTCGACCTGCTTCCGGCGGTATATGAGCGCTCCGATCTCATCTGCCGCAAATCCGAACTATGAGGCCTGACATGACCCTGTTCGATCTCTCCGGTTCCACCGCTCTCGTCACCGGTTCTTCTCGGGGCCTTGGCCGCGCCATCGCGGAAGGGCTCGGGGCGGCCGGAGCACGGCTCATCCTCAACAGCCGGACTGGTGGCTCCAGCCTCTCGAAAGCCGCAGACGAACTGCGCGCCGCAGGCTGCGAGGTGTACGAAGCCGCCTTCGACGTGACTGACGAGCCGGAGGTCAAGAAGGCCTTCGACCGCTTCGACGCCGAGGGACTCGCGGTCGACATCCTCGTCAACAATGCCGGCATCCAGCACCGGCAGCCCATGCTCGACCTGGCGCTCGCCGACTGGCAGCGCGTGATCGACACCAATCTGACCAGCGCCTTCCTCGTCGGGCGTGAGGCGGCGCGCCGCATGATCCCGCGCGGGCGCGGCAAGATCATCAACATCGGTTCGCTGACCAGCGAGCTCGCACGTGCCGCTGTCATCCCCTACACCGTCGCAAAGGGCGGCATAAAGATGCTCACGCGCGGCATGGCCGCCGAGTGGGCGAAATCAGGCATCCAGGCCAATGCGATCGGCCCCGGCTACATGCTGACCGATATGAACGAGGCGCTCGTCAGTGATGGGAAGTTCGACGCCTGGGTGAAGAGCAGGACGCCGGCGGGGCGCTGGGGTAAACCGGAAGAACTGATCGGCACCGCCGTCTTTCTGGCCTCGGGCGCGTCCGACTACGTCAACGGTCAGATCATCTATGTCGACGGCGGCATGATTTCAGTCTTGTGAGTGGCGCTTGCAAAACCCCTTGAGTGGTTCCTATTTGCGGACATTGGTCGGCCGGTGCCCACCGCCTGCTTTGGGTCATGGCGTCACGTTGATGGCTGGTCCACACAGGTCAGCACCGGGTCCGAAAGCAGACATACATCGCGAAAGGTCCGCCGTGCTGCGCTCGTTTTGAATGCTCCGCACGGCGGACCTAGCGACGACCATCGGCGACAACAAAAACTCGCCCGTCCACATGACTGAGTTCAGGCACCAAGTATCCCAAGGCGAAGCACCGCTTCACCCTCAACGGTGCGCCGTTCATGGCTATCGCTGGCCTCTGGCGTGAGGGTGCGGGCAACAAGCCCCCGACCTTCACCATGCTGACGACTGAGCCCGGGCCGGATGTGGCGCCTGTTCACAACCGACAGATCGTGGTCCTCAGCCGGGGAACTGGGCGGCGTGGCTCAGCCTGACGAAGCCCGAAGCTGAGCTTCTACAGCCGCTTCCGGCCAACTCGCTGTCGGTTGAAATGGTCCGCCCCAGAGCGCGCCTAGGACTTCCGCGAGGAAGATGGAGGGGTATATCGGCTTTGACGTACGCGGTTTCAAAAGCGTGCCTGGGTCAGGGGCGCCGCGGAACCAGACGGAAGGATACTGGACGAATTTGGTTTCGGCGCACGAAATCAACAACTCAACGATCGTAGTGCGCCCTGCGGGCCTACCAACTATACGACACAGCGTGTCCGCGGCGATATCCCCTACGTTCAACTCACATCGCACCACTTGAAACTGCCCGCGATTGGACAGCCTATGCTCGGACCGGAGCCAATCCCATGCCATTTCGATTCGTTCACACCGCCGATATCCATCTCGACTCGCCGCTGCGTTCGCTGGCGATGCGAAACCCCGAGCTTGCCGAACTCGTCGGAGACGCCAGCCGTCAGGCGTTCATCTCGATCGTGGATCTCTGCCTGGCGGAGCGTGTCGATGCGCTGGTGATTGCCGGCGATCTCTATGATGGCGACCAGACGTCGATGAAAACGGCGCGCTTCCTGGCGTCACAGATGACACGGCTGCACCAGGCCGGCATCAGGGTCTTCAAGATCCGCGGCAATCACGACGCCCTGTCGCGGATCTCCAAGCAGCTGGTGTTCCCGGACACCGTCACGATCTTCGGTGGCCGTCCCCAGTGCGTGCTGCACACGGCCGGCGGCCTCGACGTCGCGTTCCATGGCTTGAGCTTTGCCAGCCCCAAGGCGCCAGACAGCCTGCTTCCCAAGTATTCAGCTGCGCGCGAAGGCGCGGTCAATGTCGGCATCATGCATACGAGCCTGGCCGGATCGCCAGGCCACGACGTCTATGCCCCATGCAGCGTTGCCGACCTGCATAGCCATGGCTTCGATTACTGGGCGCTGGGCCACATCCATGTCCGCCAAGCCCATCCCGGAGCGAGCACAGTGGTGATGCCGGGAATTCCACAGGGCAGGGACATCAATGAGGCAGGCGAGAAATCCGTCACCCTGGTGACGATCCGCGATGACCGCAGCGTCGAGATCGAGGAGCGGCTGACCAGTATCGCGCAATTCGAGCGGGCCAGCGTCGACCTGACCGAAACGGTGGAGTGGTCCGAAGTCGTCGGCCGCGTCCGCACCGCGCTCGAAGAGGCGCGCGCCTCTGCCAGGTCCCGTCATGTCGTGGTCCGTCTAAGCCTGAGCGGAGCATCGTCCTTGTCGTGGGCGCTGATCCGAGACCGCGACTTGTTGCTCGCGGAAGCCGAGCAGGCCGCGGAACACACCGGGGACACCTGGGTGGAGAAGCTTGAGCTCGAGGTTGCTCCAGCCGCGGCCGAAACGTCCGAAGGGGTCGCGGATCCGGTCTTCGAGCTCGCCCAGTCCATGCGCGCCGATGCCGGCTCGGAAGCTTTCCGTGCCGAGGCGAGGGCGCTGGTCCAGAAGATGATCGCGGATCTTCCGCCTGACGGGCGCGATTTCGCCGGCAAGGACGAGGCCGGGCTTGAGCTGTTCCTTGACAGGGTGCTTGCCAACGGCGCCGACCTCGTCACTGCCCGCCTCAAGGCCGGTGGGTCGCAATGAGGCTGCGGCGACTTGATCTGATCCGCTATGGCAAGTTCACTGACGGGACGATCGACTTCGGGCCAAAACCCGACTCGGGTCCCGACCTGCATATCGTCTTCGGCCTGAACGAAGCCGGCAAGTCGACGGCACTTTCCGGCTATCTCGACCTGCTGTTCGGCATAGAGGAGCGCAGCCGCTACAATTTCCTGCATGAGTACGGCGCCATGCGCATCGGCGGGGTGCTCGAACTCGGCGGCGCCGAGCACACATTCACGCGCACCAAGCAGCGCGCCAACTCATTGCTGAACGCAGCTGGCCAAGCGGTCAGCGAGATGGCGATATCGGCGCATCTCGCCGGCCTGTCGCGCGACGCATACGAGACCATGTTCTCGTTGGACGACGAAACGCTGGAAGCAGGCGGGAAATCAATCCTGGAGTCGCGCGGCGACCTGGGCAAGCTGCTGTTCACGGCCAGCGCCGGCCTCGGCCACGCAAGCGATACGTTGAGCCTGCTCGAGGCCGAGGCGGACAAGCTCTATCGCAAGCAGGCACACGCAACCGACCTTGCGCTGCTCAAGAAGCGGCTTGCGGAACTGAAGTCCAAGCGGGAGGCGGTCGATACCTTGGCGTCGACGTTCGAAACGCTCGAGACAGAGCGCCTCGACGCGACAGAGAAATACGACCGCAGCCTGGCCGAACGGTCGGTGCTGTCGGCTCGGCTCGACACCATCGCGAAATATCTGCGCGCGTTGCCGATCCTAGCCGTTATCCGACGCAAGCAGGCCCAACTGGCCGAGTTGCCCGACACCGCATCACCGACACGGAACTGGACGGGTAGCATCACGGAGACAATCGATGACGACGCCAGTCTGAGAACGCGACTGACAGCGAGCGTCGACGACCTCGAGCGGGTGACGACGAAGATCGCCTCGGTCGAAGTCGACGCGGTCATCCTTGCGATTTCCGAGCGGGTCCGCGGCCTGGCCGACCGCAAGGCGCGCCACGTCTCGGCCGGGCTGGACCTGCCAAGTCGCAGGACTGAACTGCAGATTCTCGACAATGCCGTGGCGACCTGCCTTGCCGCACTGGGAAGGTCGTCCGAGCCGGATCCTGCCAGGCTGCTCTTGCCTGCTGCAACCATCGGCGCCGTGCGCACCATGGTGGAGCAGCGATCCGGCATCGTAACCGGCGTGCGTGTCGCGCGCGACGAGGCCGCGGCTGCTGCTGCTGCGCTGCAGGCGGCACACGAGCGGGTCGGCGAAGAACGGGCCGTTCCCGAGCCTGCCAGGGCCAGGCTGGCCTCGGCCTTGTCTACCGCCAGGGCCAGCGGCTACGTGCGGGACACCAAGGCGGCGCGCGAGGCGGCGGATGCGGGAGCAGTTCGATGGCAGGCCGCAATCGCGCGCTTGCATCCCTGGGCGGGAGATGCCCAGGCATTGGCCAGGATCGCCGTCGCGAATGCCGGACAGCTTGGCGCGTGGAAGGCGCAGGCCGCGGAACTGGGGAAGAGCAGGAGGGTCGTTTGCGAACGGCTTGCCGAGCATCAAGGCAATCACGATCTGCTTTCGGCGCGGCTGGATGCCCTTCGCGCCTCGGTCGACGTCACCGACGATGATGCGGCGAGCGCCATCCGGCGTGTCCGCGACGAGGCCTGGGCAAGGCATCGCCATGACCTGACGAGCGATACGGCGGATGAATTCGCGGCAGCACTGGCCCGAGACGACAGCATCGCGGCTGGCCGTCTGGCCAACGCTCGTGAGCTCGTCGAGATCCGCAGCACACGCCGCAACCTTGTTGAAGCCGCGGCCACCATCGTGCATCTGCGCGACCAGCTTGCCCGCATCGGCTCCGATCTGGAAACGCTGGTCCTGGACATTCGCGCCGCGGCAACAAACCTGCTTGGCGAAATCCCGCAAACATCCCCCGAACAGCTGATCGAACTGATCGAGGATCGCATTGCTGCCCGCAGCGCTGCGCTCGCAGCCTGGGAGGAGATCGAGCTTTCGCGCAGGAAGAGCGAGCGCGCGGCTGATGAGGAGGGCCAGATACGCCTCGAGCTGAGCGGCGCGCTGGCAAGCGTCGGCGTCGGTTCGGATCCTGGTGGCAGCCTGGAAGCAGTCATGACCATGGCTGAGCTTTTCCTTGAGAGACAATTCAAGGTGGACGCCGAGCGCACCGAGGCGCTCAACACTGTCGGCGCAAGGCAGGAGGATCTGGCCGCCAGGCGCCGCGCCATCGAAGTCGCGGAGCGGCGTGAGGATGAATGGCTGGCAAGCGTTGCCGAAGCACTCAAGGGTACCTGGCTCGAGAACGGGATCTCGGCGCCGGGTGTCGGCGGTGTTCTCGATCAACTGGCTGAACTGTCCAGATGTCTTCAGGACCGGGACGCCATGCAACTGCGCATCGACAAGATGGAAGCCGACAGGGACCATTTCCTGGTCGAGGTCTGCGCTCTTGCTGCCGAAGCGGGCGAGGCGGCCGATGACGGCGACCCGGAGCAGCTGGCCATCCGGCTTGCGGAGCGCCTGGAGCGCGCCGAGCGCACATGTGAGGTCAGGGCAAGCCTCGTCAATGACCTGCAGCGCCTGCAGGATGCGCGTGAGATCATCGATGCCGAGATTGCGGCACATGAGCGCCGCAAGAATGAGGTCCTCGACGTCTTTGGCGTCGCCACCCTGGCCGACGTCGTGCAACGCGACGAACTGCTGCGCGACAGGGATCGCCTGCGCTCAGCCGTGACCGGCCTTGAGGAGCAGGTGGCATCCGGGCTCGCGGTAGAAGGATTCGAGCAGGCGCGTTCGATATTGGATGCTGTCGATCCAGACAGTCTCGCGATCGAGAAGGCCGAAGTCGAGCAACGGCTTCGCGACCTTGACGAAGCGTTGCAGCAACAGCTCATTCGGCAGACGCGCGCGGGCGACAGGCTGGACGCCATCGGCGGCGACGCCGCTGTTGCCCGCATGGATGCCGAACGGCGCACCATCCTTCTGGACATCGAGGAAAAGGCCGTCCGTTATCTTGAGTTGAAACTGGGAATAATGGCGGCGGGAAATGCTCTGCGTCTTTACCGCGAACGTCACCGCTCCGGGATGATGCAGCGCGCATCGGACGCATTCGCGCTTATGACGCGCGGCCAGTATTCGGGCCTGACGACCCAGCCCGTCAAAGGTGGGGAAGTGCTCATCGCATTGCAGCGCGACGGGCAGTCCAAGGTCGCCGACGCGCTGTCGAAGGGGGCGCGCTTTCAGCTCTACCTGGCGCTTCGGCTTGCGGGGTACTACGAGTTTGCGCAGTTTCGGCCCTCCGTGCCGTTCATCGCAGACGACATCATGGAGACCTTCGACCATGTCCGGTCGGAGGAGGTCTTCCGATTGTTTGGCGAAATGGCAAGTGCCGGACAGGTGATCTACCTGACGCATCACCAGCACCTGTGTGAAATCGCCAAGACGGTTGTCCCGGGCGTGACGATCCACGAGCTCGGATGACACTGGCTT
>NZ_JBAZUD010000096.1:0-19645 GCF_041661565.1 Mesorhizobium sp. | reverse complement strand
TCAGAAACGTACCGTCGAGGACACTTGGCGCCACATCGGCCACCTCGTCGAAACCATCGAGCCGGCCGAATGCAGGAACTACTTCGAAAACGCAGGCTACGCTTCCGTCAAAACGTGAATGGCTCTAAGCGATAACGCCAACAAAAAGCCCGGCGCGACGGCCGGGCTTTGGTATCGGGAATTCAGACAGATCAGGCGAGGTTGCCGTTGACCCAGTGCGACAGGGCCGTCTTGGGCGCTGCGCCAACCTTGATGTCGGCCACTTCGCCGCCCTTGAAGATCATCAGCGTCGGGATCGAGCGCACGCCGAACTGCGCGGCGAGCTCGGGATTCTCGTCGATGTTCAGCTTGGCGATCTTGACCCTGGCGCCGAGTTCGGTGGCGATGTCTTCAAGCGACGGCGCGATCTGCTTGCAGGGGCCGCACCATTCCGCCCAGAAATCAACCACGACCGGCACGCTGGCGTCGAGCACGTCGGCCTGGAAATTGCTCTTGTCGACCTTGACGGTGGCACCCATGCGGAAAATCCTTTCGAGAGTTCTTTGTCGCACCAAATGTGGTGGTTATCGCGCCCTTCTTCAAGCAGGTCTTGTGTCACGGTCCCGTGAGTCGGGCAAGGGCGTCATCCATCACGCTGGCCGGCAGTTCGATCAGCCGCGGCGCTTCGGTGAACAGCAAGGCCGCCTTCACCGCGCGCCCGGGATAGAGCGGCCGCAGCAGGGCGCGATAGAGCGCGAGTTGCAGGACATAGGCCGGCGGCACCTCGGCCAGGGAGGCGGGCGCCGGCCTGTTGGTCTTGTAGTCGACGATCGAGACGGTATTCGATGTCACCGCCAGCCGGTCGATCTTGCCGGAAATCGAGCGGTTCTTGCCCTTGACCTCGAGGGTGCCCATGATCGAGACCTCGGCGCGCGACGATGGCGTGAACAGCGCACCCAGCGCGGCGTCGGCAAGGATGGCGTTGACCGAGGCCAGGGCATTTTCACGCTCCGACGGATGCCATTTCATGCCAACGCGGGCAAGATAGCGTTCCGCCGCTTCGTGGCGCCGGTCCTCGGCAATGCCGGGCAACATCTGCAGCAGTTTGTGCAGGGCGAGCCCGCGCATCACCGCAAAACCCGGCTCGACATCGGCATCCAGAACCGGCGAGGCCTTGTCGACCACGGCCTCCTTGCCTTCATCGATCAGCGCCGAGGCGCCGGATGGCGACAGCGGCCGCGGCAGATCCTCGAAAGGCGGCAAGGGGTGGAACAGCGTGGCGGGCAGCGGGGCGAACGCATCAGCCTGGTGGGCCTGCCCGTCGGAAACCAGGGCGACAGGCGGCAGCTTCGTGACATGGAACCGATGCACCGGTTCGCCACCGGCGGGATGCTCGCGCTGTTCGCTTTCCGGCGCCCCGACCAGGGCGCGGCTGACGATCGAATGCCAGGTGCCTGCATTCGGTGCCCGCTTGCCGTGATAGCCGCAGACGATCAACCGGTCCTCGGCGCGCGTCATGCCGACATAGAGCAGCCGGCGGTATTCGTCGTCGGCCAGTTCCCGTGCCTTTGCCGCCGCCGCTTTCGAAAAGCCATTGGCGACATCGCTGGCCGACCGCCACAGATAGCCCTTGCCGTCCCAGTAGTTGCCCGACCCGGCGAAAGGCATCAGCCGTGGCAGATGCTGATCGCTGAATGGGGCGGAGCCGCCATCGACCAGGAACACGACCGGCGCCTCGAGGCCCTTGGCGGCATGGACGGTCATGACGCGGACCTCGTCGCGAGTCTGGTCCATCTCGCGCTTGATCTCGGGACCGGCATTCTCCAGCGTCGCCAGGAACGCCTCCAGCCCAGGCAGGCCGGTCCGTTCCTCGGCGAGGCAGAAACTCAGGAACTCGTCGAGAATATCGCCGGCCTCGGGTCCGAGCCGAGCGACCATCTTGCGGCGCACGCCATCGCGCGCCAGCAGACCGGCATAGAATTCGAACACCGGCCTGAAGGCGGCCTCGTTCGTCCAGATGTCTATTTGCGCGGCAATGGCCGCAAGCCGCCCGCCTTCGCCTGCTTGGCTGCGCAGGGACGCAAGCAGCGACACGCCGGGCGGCCTCTGCGCGGCGAGCGTGAAAAGTGTCTCTTCCGGCAGATCGAAGATCGGGCCGCGCAGGACGGCGGCCAGCGACAGGTCATCCTGCGGCTGGATAAGGAGATGGCCGAGCGCGATCAGGTCCTTGACCGCGATATGGCCGGGCAGGCTCAGCCGGTCGGCGCCGGCAACCGGGATGTCGCGGCGTTTCAAGGCGCGGGTCAGGGCGTGGACGAAGCGATCGCGCTTGCGCACCAGCACCAGCACGTCGCCCGGCCGCAGCCGCTTGCCGCGGCCTTCGATGATCTCGCCCTTGCCGATCCAGCCGGCGATGGTGGCGGCGACATTTTCGGCGACGCGCACCGCCGGCGCATGCGCGTGATCGATGGCCTGCGCCCAGTCGTCGGGTTCGTCAACGGCTTCGGTGCCGATCGACGGCCAGACCTCGACATAGCCGGGAGCGTCGGTGCGGATCGCCTGGTGGCGCAGCGGATCGGGATCGTGGCTGATGCCGCGCCGGACAATAGGATCGGCAAAGACGCGGTCGACGGCGGCAAGCACGTCATCCGTCGAGCGGAACGACCAGGTCAGCTTGAGGTCGGCAAACGACGCCTCGGCTTCGCGCACCTTACCGGCGAACAAAAGCCGGCTGTCGGCGAAGGAGTCGGGCGCGGCGCCCTGGAAGGAATAGATCGACTGCTTCTCGTCGCCGACGGCAAAGACCGTGCGATTGTTCGCGTCGCGGGCGCCAAGGCCGGCAAAGAACTCTTCGGCCAGCCGCTTCACCACCTCCCATTGATCCGGGCTGGTATCCTGCGCCTCGTCGAGCAGGATATGGTCGATGCCCTGGTCGAGCTTGTATTGCACCCAGGGACCGGCGTCGGGCCGCCCCAGAAGGTTGACCGTGCGCGTGATCAGATCGTTGAAGTCGAGGAAGCCGCGGCTGCGCTTCAGGATCTCGTAACGGGCGATCAGCCAGTCGGCTATGGTCAGCGCGGCCCGCGTGCCTTCGAGCATCCGGAACAGGGCCAGGCGGTCGACGGTTTGAATGACGGCCCTGGCCGCCGTGAGATAGCGATCCGCCAGATCGGGGAGTTGGCTGACCAGGGCCTTCTTGAACGCCTTTGCCGGATCGTAGGCATCGCCATCGGTCTTGAGAAACGCCCGCGACAGCAGTTGCAGCCGGCGCACCGGGTCGCCCTCGGCGAAGGCCAGGCGCGCATAGGGCAGGATATTGTTCAGCACCGTCCTGGCGTCTGCAGCTTCGGCGGCATGGGCAAAACCGTCGAAGTAATCCGGCGGGAAGCCCGGCAATGGCCACACCGAGGCGGCTATGCCTTCGGCGGTCTGGCCGGCTCGGAACTCGAACTCATCGAACAGCGGCTGGAAGCGGGTGTCGTTGCGTCCGATCGAATCGACAAAGGTGTTCAGGCCGTCCCGCTTGCGCACGATCTCGCCCAGCAGCGCATCGAGCCCGGCTTCGCCGCCACGGTCCAGAATAGTGGCGAACGCCTCGGCCAGTTCCTTGTCGCCGGCGGCCGTGCCGGAGATCATCTCGCGGCGCGCGGCGGCAAAAAGAGATACCTCCATCTGGCTGTCGAGCAGCTCGAAATGGGCGGGGATGTTGGCCTCGAGGGGGAACTGGTGGAGCACCGATTCGCAAAATGCGTGGATGGTCTGGATCTTCAGCCCGCCCGGTGTTTCCAGCGCCTCGGCGAACAGGCGGCGGGCGCGGCGCATGGTTTCCAGATCCGGCCGGCGGCCCTCCAGCGCCTCGACCCTGGACGCCAGATCGAGGTCGCCCAGCGTCGTCCACTCCGACAGGGTCGAGAACACCCGGTTCGACATGTTGGCGGCGGCGGCGCGCGTATAGGTCAGGCACAGGATCTTCGACGGATCGGTGCCGCGCAGCAGCAGCCGGATGACGCGCTGGGCCAGCACATGGGTCTTGCCGGATCCGGCATTGGCCGACACCCAGGCGGAGTTCTTCGGGTCGGAAGCACGCGCCTGGCTGGAAGCGGTTTCACTCGGGATCGGATAGGCCTTCTTCATGCCTCGTCGCCCTCGTCGCCGGGATCGCCGCCGGCCGACCATTCGAGAACGCGGGCCAGATGGTCGTAGTCGCCATCCGTCTCGCCTTCGCGAAACGGCAGCGCGCGCGACAGGTAGCCGGTCTCCGGGTCGGCATAGTGGATCAGCAGCTTCTCCAGCCGCGCCCAGGCCTCCTCGGCAAGGTCGGAAGCTGTCCGCGGCTGGCGGTTGTGTTCGAGGATGGATTCCTCGAACACCTCGCCATTCGGCTTCAGCCTGATGAAGGCCAGTTGCGACGGCTCCCGCGCGCCCAAATCCTTGAAGGCGCCGCGCCTGAGAAGGGCGCCTTCCAAGGCCAATTGCGGCGCCAGCAGCGTGTGCGCCTGCGCCTTGGAGGGTGAGGAGCCGGTCTTGTAGTCCAGTATGTCGGCCATGCCGCCGGCCAGCAGGTCGACGCGGTCGGCATAGCCGGACAGTGTCACGCCGGACCGGCCAACGACTGTCTTCCCCGCCCGCTCCTCGGCATGGCGGCGTATCACCGCGTCGGCGCGCGTGCGCTCCCACTCGATGATGTTGGCGGCGAGTTTCTCGAAACGCGGCCACCACACCGCCTCGACATCGGCCGGAAGGGCTGCCTCGGCAAAGCAGGCGCGGCCGGCGGCAATGAGGTCGGCCAGCGCTTCTGGCGCGCGCGGGTCGGGAGCGCGTGCGGAGAACCGATGCAGGATGGCGTGGAACAACGTGCCGCGCTCCGCCGCGCCGGGATCGCGGATGACCGGTTCGAGCGGCATCAGCCCGAGGATGCGTCTTGCATAGACGGCATAGGGGTCGCGGCGCAGCGTCTCGATCTCGGTGACCGAGAAATGCGTTGGACGTACCGACAGAGGCGGCTTCGGCCGTGGTCGTGGCGCGAAATCCTGCCTCGGGCCGGCGTCCAGCGCGCGCGCCCAGGCGAGCAGCTGATCGCCACGCCGGCGCGGGCCAGTCGCCTGGTCATTGCCGATGAAGGTGACGAGACGCTGCAGCCAGCGCGAGGGCACGGCAGGTGCGTCGCCGGCACGCGCCGAGCGGGCCAGCACCACTTTGCCGGCGCCCATGGCCATCTGGAAATCATGCGCGGCAAGGCCTATGCGCCGTTCGGGCGGCTCGAGGTCGATGCCCGTCTTCATCAGCCGCGACATGAAGCGGTCGCTCTCGGGCTTGCGCGGCCACACCCCTTCGTTGAGCCCGCCGATGACAAGCGTGTCGACGGTCTGCAGCCGGGCTTCCAGCGCGCCCCAGATGGCGATGTTCCTGTCGCTGCCCTGCGCCGGCTTGACTGTCTCGGGTGCTATCAGCGCCACCATCACGTCCGGCCATTCGCCCGCCGCAAACGAGAGCGGTGCCGAGGCCGCCACCAGTCCGCGCAGCAGTTCGGCGAGTTTTTCGCCGGCATCACCGGCATAGAGTTCGGCAAGGCCTCCATCCGCCGCGCGGCCAAGATTTTCGAGTGCCGTGACGCTGGACCCGACCAGCGCCGCCAGGCCGGCATCGGCATGACCGCGAAACGCGGTCAACGGCGCCAGGGCTTGCGTGAGACGTGCGAGCACATTGCGCGCGTTTTCGATGGAGCGCACGGTCAGCCTGGACAACCAGAAGGGCGGCCGGCCGCCCTCGTCCAGGCCGGAAAGGCGAGCCTCGAACATATCCGCGAGCGACGCGATGTCGGGACGGCCGGTGCCGCCGCGAAGCGCCACCAGTTCGATGAGTTCGGCCGCGTGGCGCACATCGGCCCGTTCGAGGCCGAGATGGAGCAGCGGATGCTTGAGCAGCGCCAGCAGGCCGACCGGGTCGCCGGACCGGAACACCGCCTCGAGCGCCAGCCTGAGCAGGCTGGCCGCCGGGCTGTTGGCGAGTGGCGTGCCGCCGGAATCATCGGCGGTGACGCCGAAGCGCTGGAGTTCGACGCTGACGCGGCGCGCCAGGGCGCGGTCGCCGGTGACGAGCGCGGCCGTTTGGCCCGGTGTCTCCACCGCCTGCTTGAGGGCGACGGCGATGGCAACGGCCTCATCGCGTTCGCTCGCCGCTTCGATCAGGGTCACATCGGCAAAGGCGCCCGCAATGTCGGAAGCCTGGAATCCCGCGCGCGTCTCGGCCCAGAGTTCCGTGGTCTCGGCCGGCCGGAGCGCTTCGCCGATCATCGCGGCGCGCAGCACGAGCCGAGGCTCGGTCGCGCCAATCTCCTCGACATCGCCGCGCGGCACGCCGATCTTGCCGAGCAGCCGGGCCAAGCCATATTGCGGGTGACCGAGCACGGCCGGACGGGCGCCGGGCGCGCCGATCGCCTGGAAGGACGCTTCGTCCAGGGTCCGGTCGAGGCCAGGCAGCACGACGGCGCCGCCGGGCAAGCGGGCGATAGCGGCAAGCAGTTCCGCCGTGGCGGGTATCGAGCCGGTGGATCCCGCCGCGATGACCGGCCCGGCGGGTGGATCGCGCCGCAGCCGCGCCGCTTCCGCCCGGATCAAGGCGTTGCGATGCGCGGCAGGATCGGATTGGCCGCTTTCTTCCAGGAATTTCGGCCAGGCATTGGTGACGATGTCGAGGAATTCGAGGGTCACCTGCCACCACTCGGCAAGGTTACCGGTTACCACGTCCTTGAGCCTCGCCCAGTCCGAGCCCTCCGTCTCGATGTCATCCATCAGCCTGGCGAGATCCCGCGCCAGCCAGATCGCGTCGGCGGTCGACGCCGGGATGATGATCTCCTCGGCGAAAAGGGCGGCGACATGCGCCGGCAGCCGGCGCTTCCAGGCGCGCACCAGAGGCGTCAGCAGCAACAGGCGCTCGAGTGCGGCGATCGGCGGCGCGAGATCGATGGCCGCCGACGGTTCGGCGTCGAACGCGGCCTCGTCTTCGTCGAATTCGCCGAGCGGGCGGATAACCGGCAGGATCGCCGACCCGCTGCCGCCACGCGCCTTCAGGCTGTCGACGAAGACACCGCGCAAGGCACGCGCGGCGCGGCGCGTCGGCACATAGATGGTGACATCGGCCAGCGCAAGCGGGTCGCCGTCGAAGCGGAAGCCTGGGACCAGGCGGCCGGCAAGCAGCGCCTCGGCAAGCGTCGGCAGAAACGGCGCTCCGGGTGGGATGGAGAAAACGCGGCTCGAGCCGCTCATCGCGAGCCGGTCAAGGCACCGGCGACGGCCGCTTCCGCAAGCGGGATGGCATCTGGCGTGCCGACGGTGATCCAGCGGCCATGCATCGGCATGCCGAACAGGCGGCCGGCGTCTATCGCCCTGTCGAAATAGGCGTTGAGCGAATGCGGCACGGCGGGCGCATCCCGGAAAAGGCGTGGGTGGACGATCGCCGCGCCGGCATAGATCAGGCCGGACGGATCCCCTTTGGAACGCCGCAAGGCACCATCCGGCGCCACCAGGAAATCGGTGCCGCCGCTGTGTCCGGTCGCCTGATGCAGATCAGCCAGCATCAGCAGAATATCCATTGTCGTCGCGTCCCACGCAAGGGCGAGCCGGCCAAGATTGGGGGGACCGTCGTCGATCCAGAACGTGTCGGCATTGACAACATAGAAGGGCTTCTCGCCCAGATGCGGCAACGCCTTGACGATGCCGCCGGCGGAATCGAGCAGCTGTTCGCTCTCGTCGGAGATGATGACGTGCGGCGCCTGCCGCGCGACGACATGGCCGACGATCTGTCCTGGAAGATAGTGGACGTTGACCACCGCCGTGACGACGCCGGCGGCGGCCAGGCTGTCGAGGCCCCAGTCGAGCAAGGTCTTGCCGGCGATCCTGACCAGCGGCTTGGGAATGGTGTCGGTGATCGGCCGCATGCGCTTGCCGAGCCCGGCGGCGAGGACGATCGCGGTGTCCGGTCCTTCCATCACAGCGCGCGCTCCTCCAGCAGACCGTTGTCGCTGTAGAAATCCCGCAGGCCGGCCAGCGTCGGATGCACCAGGGCGCGGCGCAGATAGTCGCGAATGCGCGGCAGATGCTTGAGATAATCCGGCTTGCCGTCGCGCTTGTGCAGCCGCACGAAGATGCCGAGGATCTTGGAATTGCGCTGCGCCGCCATGATTGCGTAGGTCTCGAGAAAGCCTGCCTCGTCAAACGCGCCCGCGGCGTGGCGTGCCGCGACATAGGCATCGAGCGTCCGCTTCTCGATTACGGGAGAAACGGTCACACGGGCGTCCATGGCCAGCGACGCGACATCATAGGCGGAGGGACCGATCAGCGCGTCCTGGAAATCGACGATGCCCAGCCGATCGTGGCCGTTGCGATCGGCGCGCCAGATGATGTTGGGTGAATGGAAATCGCGCAGCATCAGCGTGTATTCGCGGCCTCGCAGTCGGTCGAAAAGCGCGTTCCATGCGTTGTGGTAGCCGGCGCGCAAGCCGTCGCTGGCCGGACTTCCGGAAATCGCCGGCACATACCAGTCGACCAGCAGGTCGGCTTCGATCATCATCGCGTCGCGGTCGAAGGGGGGCACGTCATGGAAGCCGCCCTGCCCTGCTTCCATGCGCTTCGGCCACGCCCTGCCATGCATCATGGCCAGCAGTTCGGCGGCCGCCGCATAGCGCTCAGCTATCGGCTCGCCATCCTTGCCCAGAAATCCTTCGGAACCGAGATGTTCAAGCAGCAGGAAGCCCTTGTCCTGGTCCTCTGCATGGATTTCGGGAACGCTGACGCCACCGGCCTTTAACGCGCGGTCGATGGCGACGAAGGCGGACACCGACTGGGCCGTATGCGCGATTTCGGCATAGGGCTTGCCGTCGCGGACCGCCGGGCCGAGCACCAGCCGCGGCGAGTTCATCAGCACTTGCTGGTCCCGGCCGGCAAGCGACACGATTTCATAGGAGCGAGCCGAGGCATCGCCGGTGAAATGGCGACGCCGCGCTTCGCCCCAGCCGGCATGTTCGAGAAAGTCGCGCATGGCCAGCGACCGCGCCGCGCGGTCGAAGGCCGCACCCTGCCCCGACAGCCGCGCCAGGCGGCCTTCGCCATGCTGGACAAGCTCGACCAGAATAGCGGTTTTCGGCAGATGGCCCTCTGCCCGTTCCGGCCATTCGACCAGGACCGCGCCCTGCGCCAGCGCCTCGTCGAAGCCAAGCTCATCGAGTTCGGCCGCAGAGGACAGGCGGTAGAGGTCGAAATGGTGCACCGGAATGCGAGTCTCGTAGCTCTGCACCAGCGTGAAAGTCGGACTTGGAACATCGAGCTCGGCATTGTCGGCCAAGGTTCTGATCAGCGCGCGCGCCAGCGTCGACTTGCCGGCGCCGAGATCGCCCTTGAGCAACAGCACGTCACCGGCGCGCAGCGACAGCGCAAGATCCTCGCCCAGTCTTGCTGTCCGTGCCTCGTCGGCGAGCACATGCTCCAGCACCAATCCGGCCATCGCGCGCGCTACTCGGCCGCGGCGCGGATGCCCGGCCTGTCAGGAAAGGTGCAGATAACGGTCGTGCCCCTGTCCTTGCCGGTTTCGATGCGCACACTGCCGCCATGCAGCTCGACAAAGCTCTTGACGATCGACAGGCCAAGGCCGGCGCCGCGCCGGCGCCCGCCATTGGTGCGCGGCTCGAAGCGGCGGAATACCGAGTCGAGGACATCTGGCGGCATGCCCGGGCCGTCGTCGTGAACCGAGAATTCCACCGCGCTCGCCAACTGGCGGCAGGCGAGCCTGATGGTGCTGGCTTCCGGTGCGTAGTTGGCGGCGTTGCTGAGCAGATTGTAGAGGATCTGGCGGACCCGGATCTCGTCGCCGTGAAATGTCTTCGGCGCCGCCGCCGCGTCGATCTCCAGCCTTATCGAATGCTCCTCCAGCCGGTCGACCACCAGTTCGGCCGCGGCGGCGATGGTCTGGTCGACATGCACCTCCGAAATGTCGAGCTGCATGATGCCGGCATCCACCGTCGCCAGATCGAGGATGTCGTTGACAATGGTGAGCAGGACCGAGGACGACGAGCTGACATGCCCGACATATTCGCGCTGCTTCTGGTTCAGCGGTCCGGTCGTCGGCAGCGTCAGCAACTCGGTGAAGCCGATGATGTTGGTCAGCGGCGATCGCAATTCGTAGGACACGTGCTGGACGAACTCGTTCTTGAGCTGGTCGGATTTCCGCAACGCCTCGTTCTTGTCCTTCAGCGCCCTCTCGACATGGACGCTGTCGGTGACGTCGACGAACGTCATCATCACCTGCCCATTGGGCAGCGGGATCATGGCGTAGCTCAGCACATCGCCATTGTTGAGTTCGGTCTGGCCATGGCGATCGCGGCGCTCATCGTCGAAACCGGTGATGGCGGCGACAAAGCCGGGCCAGGGATTGTCCGCCGCCTGCCGGCTGCAGAGGTCGCGGATCGTGGAGACATGCACATTCGCCTTAGTCGCTTCGGCGCTCAGTCCCCAGAGTTTGGCAAAGGCCGGGTTCGACAGCCGAAGCCTGCCGTCGGGGCCGAACACCGCCACGCCCTCGGCAAGGTTGTCGAGCGTTTCGCCCTGGACCCGGACCGCCGTCTGATAGCGGCTCTCGAGGTCCATCTTCTCGGTGAGGTTCTCGAAGACCCAGGTGACGCCGCCCTTCGGCTGCGGGTTGGCGACAACGCGGATGGTCTTGCCATCGGGCAGGTGCCACCAATGTTCCTGCGATTCCACGGCGCGATAGGCGCCAAGCAGGCTTTCCTTCCAGCGGCGCCATTCAGGCTGCTCGGCGATCTTGCCCTCGCTGCGCAAACGGTCGAGCAACAGCGCATTGTCGGGGGCGCTGTGCAGGAAGCCGATGTCGAGGCCCCAGAGCTTCTGGAACGCCTGGTTGAAGAACCGCAGCTTCTCGTCGATATCGAAAATGGCCACCGCCGTGTTGAGCTGGTCGAGCGTGTCGGCGTGGCTCCTGACGGTGCGCTCGTATTCGCCGCGAACCGCCTCGATGGCGCTGGTATCGCAAGCAAGGCCGGCCGAGCCATCCGCGCCGGCGAAATCGGTTACCGCGAACACGCGCCGGTCGCCTTCGATCACGGTGGAGAGCGACTGCTCGAAGACCGGATGCGACCTGTGCTGCGCGGCAATCGCGTCGCGTGCCTGGCCGCCGAGAAACTCCTTCGCGTCGCGCACGGCCGCCTCCGGGCTTTCGGCTTCGACGGCATCGGCATAGGCGCGGTTGACCCATCTCAGCCGCCCGTCCTCGCCACGCATCCATGTCGGCATCTTCAGCGCGTCGAGCAGGCCGATCATCGTGTCATGGTCAGCCGCGAGGCGCTGGTTTTCGATCTTGAGCCGCGCCTGGCCGCGCTGTGTCTCCGAGAGCGACACGAAGCGTACGAGCACATGCGCGGCGCTCTTGCGGCCATGCACCTCGAGCGGCGCACCGGCCTGCGATTCGATGACAAGGTCGAAGGGCCGCGCCTTTTCGCGCAGTCCCGCGATCGCGTGTTCGAGCGCCGCGGCCGAGCGCGGCATCAGCCAGCGGCCGAAGGCGAGGAAGGCGGCCCGGTCCTCGGGCGCTCCGCTTTCGACCGGCAAGGTGCCGACCAGTTCCGGCTTCTTGTTTTCCGCCGCCCAGACAACGACACGCTGGTCGCGCAGGTTGAGCAGCGCCTCCGAACGGCGCAGCGCCGCGTTGATGTCGGCGAGGCGGCTCCTGAGCTCGACATTCTCCGCCGAGGTGCGGGCCCTTTCGCGAATGAGGACGATGGCCGACAGAAGGGCCGCGCCGGTCACGCCGACGAACACGGCAAGCTGCATGACCTCGACCGTGCTGACCGACAGGCCGGCCACGGCCGCGCCAGCGCCCTCCGCACGCGCAACCGCATGGAGCAAGGGGACGGCCAGCGTGGAGGTGGCGAGCAACAGCCCGGCGCGAGCGCGCCATGACAGGCTGCCGCCTCCCAGGGCGGAGCCAGTAATCCCCGAATCGTCATGGCCGCCGGAAACGGCCCGTCCCGCTCCGTGCGGGTGTTGCCCCGGCATGTCTTGGTCCTCTCCGCCGCCTGAATGCAAGACCGCCCTGATGCGCGCCTCTCTATCCCTTTTCGGGCCGGAAGCGTCGCGAATCACCCGACAATAAACCCTCGCCGAATCGCCGTGAAGGCGACGGCGCGCAAAAATAAAGCCGGGCGAAAAGTCAATCGCCCGGCGTCAATATCTGGTAGCAATTTGCGCTTTGGTTAATAGCGGTAGTGTTCCGGCTTGAACGGTCCCTGCTGGCTGACGCCGATATAGGCCGCCTGCTCGCCGGACAGTTCGGTCAGGCGGGCGCCGAGCTTGTCGAGATGCAGCCGCGCGACCTTTTCATCGAGATGCTTGGGCAGCACATAGACCTGATTCTCGTACTGTCCGGGCTTGGTATACAACTCGATCTGGGCCAGCACCTGGTTGGTGAAGGACGCCGACATGACGAAGCTTGGATGGCCGGTGGCATTGCCCAGATTGAGCAGGCGGCCTTCCGACAAGAGGATCATCCGCTTGCCGTCCGCGAAGGTGATCATGTCGACCTGCGGCTTGACGTTGGTCCATTTCAGGTTGCGCAGCGAAGCCACCTGGATCTCGTTATCGAAGTGGCCGATGTTGCCGACGATGACCATGTCCTTCATCGAGCGCATGTGGTCGAGGGTGACGACGTCCTTGTTGCCGGTGGTGGTGATGACGATGTCGGCGGTCGGAGCCGCGTCTTCCAGCGTGACAACTTCAAAACCGTCCATCGCCGCCTGCAGCGCGCAGATCGGATCGACTTCGGTGACCTTGACGCGGGCGCCGGCGCCCTTGAGCGATGCCGACGAGCCCTTGCCGACGTCGCCGTAGCCGCAAACGACCGCGACCTTGCCGGCCATCATCGTGTCGGTGCCGCGGCGGATGCCGTCGACCAACGATTCCTTGCAGCCGTACTTGTTGTCGAATTTCGACTTGGTGACCGAGTCGTTGACGTTGATGGCGGGGAAGGGCAGCAGGCCCTTCTTCTGCAACTGGTAAAGGCGGTTGACCCCGGTGGTCGTCTCTTCGGTGACGCCACGGATCGCCGCCTTCTGCTTGGCGAAGAAGCCGGGCGAAGCCTTCAGGCGCTTCTTGACCTGGGCATAGAAGTACTCTTCTTCCTCGCTCTGCGGGTTGGACAGCACGTCCTCGCCGGCTTCGGCGCGGGCGCCGATCAGGATGTACATGGTGGCGTCGCCGCCATCATCGAGGATCATGTTGGAGGTGCCGCCGTCCGCCCACTGGAAGATCCTGTCGGTGTAGTCCCAATACTGCTCAAGCGACTCGCCCTTGACCGCGAAGACCGGGATGCCGGACTCGGCAATGGCCGCGGCCGCATGGTCCTGGGTCGAGAAGATGTTGCAGGACGCCCAGCGGATGTCGGCGCCGAGCGCCTTCAGCGTTTCGATCAGCACCGCTGTCTGAATGGTCATGTGCAGCGAGCCGGTGATGCGCGCGCCCTTGAGCGGCTTCTTGTCGCCGAATTCCTCACGGCAGGCCATCAGGCCCGGCATTTCGGTTTCGGCGATCTCGATTTCCTTGCGGCCCCAGCCGGCAAGCGAGATGTCGGCGACCACGTAATCCTTGCTACCCGTCATGGCAGTGCTCCTGCGATTGTTGCGCTTGCGAATTGGTTGCGGATGCGCCCGCGCCTACCGGCGCGTCAAAGGGCGCGAATTGCCGGCCTGACTAGCAGATCGGGGCAGCGACGACAATGGGATATAAAGAAATCTTTATCCCTGCATGTCTCTTGGACAGGCTTTGGCGGAATCAGGCTTCCTCGCCAAAACGGGATGCCACGAGCTGCTCCAGCGCGTCCATCACCTCCACCGCCTCGGGCCCGCTGGCGGTGACGCGGATCGAGTAACCGGGGCTGGCGGCGAGCATCATCAGGCCCATGATCGAGGTGCCGCCGACCTTGACGCCATCCTTCTCGACATGGACGGAGGCATCGAAACCGCTCGCCACATGGACGAATTTCGCCGAGGCGCGCGCATGCAGGCCGCGCTGGTTGACGATCGGAAACTCCCGGACAAGTTGGTCTTTCTCCGAGGACAGCGCGTTCATTTGCTGCTCAGAAGCTGGCTGGCGACGTTGATGTATTTGCGGCCGGCGGCCTGCGCCTCGTCGAGCGCCGCCGCCATGTTGTCGCCCTTGCGGATCGAGGACAGCTTTATCAGCATCGGCAGGTTCATGCCGGCGATGACCTCGGTGCGGCCGGACTCCATCACCGAAATGGCGAGGTTGGACGGCGTGCCGCCGAACATGTCGGTCAGCACGATGACGCCGGCTCCGGTATCGACACGGGCAACGGCATCGACGATATCGCGGCGACGCTGCTCCATATCATCGTCGGCGCCGATCGCCACGGTCTCGAAACTGTCTTGTGGCCCCACGACATGTTCCACGGCATGTCGGAACTCGGTGGCCAGTTGACCGTGCGTTACAAGCACGAGTCCGATCATTCTTTGGTGGCTCCCGTCATCGCCGCTTCACAGGCGTATTTTATGCTCGCCAGCCATCCCAGGCGGCGGGAGCGCTATCTTGTCGACGCGCGGCCCGTTGACAAGCCCAAAATTGCGCGGCCCCATGCCATTTTGACGCATTGCAGCAAAAAATCCGCAGCGGATCATAGAAAAGGCGCGATCGACAGCCGCGCCATCACGGCGGGCAAGGCGGCCGTGACATTGCGTTCGACCAGGTCGATCCGCGGCACCAGGCAGCCGGCGATGGTGCTGGCGGCGTCCTCCTGGAAGCGCACCGTTTCGGCCCCGGGCAGCAGGCGCAAATGCAGGTCGATGACACAGGCCGCCTCGAAGGGCAGCGGTCGCGGGCCGAGCCCCGGCACTTCGGCGAGCCCGGCTATGGCGGCGGGAGCGCGGCACACCAGACGACCCGCGTAGCCCTCGACAAACAACTGATCGTCGCCGACCAGCCGCGCGAACAGTCCGCGTGGGCGGCAATGCTCGACGAGCGCCAGCGCCAACGTCGTCTTGCCTGAACCGGAGGCGCCGCTCACGAGGATGCCTCGATCACCGATCAGCAAGGCCGTCGCATGAATGTTTTCAGGCTGCACGATCGGCAATCATGCTTCGGCCGGCAGCGTCACGACAAAGCGCGCTCCCTTGATCTCGCCGGGCTTGGTACCGGGGATGTTCTCGGCGGTCAGCGTGCCGCCATGGGCCTCGACGATCTGCCGCGATATCGAAAGGCCGAGACCCGAATTCTGGCCGAACGCCTCGCCCGCCGGCCTGTCGGTGTAGAAGCGCTCGAAGATCCGGTCGATATTGTCGGCCCGGATGCCGGGGCCATTGTCGTCGACAGTGAGGATGTTGAACTTGCCGGCGCGCGCCAGCGACAGGGTGATGTGGCCATGGTCCTCGGGCACGAAGGAGCGGGCGTTCTCGATCAGGTTGGTGACGACCTGGCCGATGCGCAGGTCATGCCCGACGACGAAATAGCCCTTGACCCCCTGCGGCGGCTTGGCGACCTTGAACTCGATCTCGACCGCCTTCTTGTTGCGCGTGGCTTCTCGCGAAACCGCGACGAGATCGGTGATGAATGTCTTCAGGTCGACCCTGCCCGCATCTTCCCGGGCCAGCTCCGCATCGAGGCGCGAGGCGTCGGAAATGTCGGTGATGAGGCGGTCCAGCCGCCTGACGTCGTGCTGGATGATATCCATCAGCCGGCCGCGCGAATTGTCATTCTTGGCCAGCGGCAGGGTTTCCACCGCGCTGCGCAGCGACGTCAGGGGGTTCTTCAGCTCATGCGAGACATCGGCCGCGAAACTCTCGATGGCCTCGATGCGGGCGTAGAGCGCGTTGGTCATGTCGCGTATGGCGATCGACAGATTGCCGATCTCGTCCTGCCGGTCGGAAAAGTCCGGTATTTCCTCGCGGCTCTTGACGCCGCGGCGCACGCGCACCGCCGCCGCCGACAGACGGCGCAGCGGATTGGCGATGGTCGAGGCCAGGAGCATGGACAGGATGGCGGTGACCAAGGCCGCGATGCCGAAGACGCGCAGGATCGCCTTGCGCTCGGCGGCGACGATCTTGTCGATGTCGCCGCCTTCGGTCGACAGCATCAAGACGCCCAGGACCGCACGGAAGCGCTGGATCGGCACCGCCACCGAAACGATCTGCTCACCCTGCTCGCTGACGCGCACGATGGTCGACGGGCTGCCGGTGAGTGCCTTGACCACTTCCGGGAAGGCAGCGCCGTTGCCGCCGGGCTGCTCGTGATAGACCGGCAGCTCGGTGTTGCGGAAGAAATCGAAGACGAATTTCTGGATGCGTTCGACCAGGTCCGGCTGCTCCTCTTCGACCGGCGGCAGGTCGTAGCGCAGGATCTGGCCGCGCGAATAGAGATGGCGCGAGTCGAGCAGCAGATTGGCGTCGCGGTCATAGATGCGGGCACGCGTGCGCGTCGGCGATATCAGCCTCCTGAGAACCGGCGCGACACGTTCGGGATTGATCGGAAAGTCCAGATTGTCGAGCTGGTCCGAGCCCGGCCCGAGGCTTTCGCCGGCCTGCAGTTCGAGCAGCTTTTCCGGATCGATGCTGATCGAATCCGTCTCGACCGTCGCCGAGGCGGCGATTGCACCGGCGATGATTTCGCCCTGCGTCATCAGGCTTTCGACGCGGGCGTCGATCAGCCCGTCGCGAAAGGTGTTGAGATAGAGGATGCCGGTGACCAGGACGGCAAGGCCGGCGAGGTTGAGGAAGAGGATGCGCCGCGTCAGGCTGGAAAAGATGTGATGGCCAAGGAACCGGCGCATCGGCACCGTGATCTTCGACAGGAAGGACGGCATGATCCGGGACGGTCGCCTGTTGGCGCCCGCCGGCCTGCTTCGCTGTGCCTCCACTGCCATCGAATAGCAGGTCCCTGTTTAGTGAGTGGGCAGTAGGCAATAGGGAATAGAGAAATGGTTGGCTGATATCGCGGTGGCCGCCCGTACCATTCAAACCGACTACGACTATCCCCTACTGCCCAATGCCTTTTCAAGCCTCGCGGAACCGGTACCCGACCCCGTAAAGGGTTTCGATCATCTCGAAGTCGTCATCGACGGCCTTGAACTTCTTGCGCAGGCGCTTGATGTGGCTGTCGATCGTGCGATCGTCGACATAGACCTGCTCATCATAGGCCGAATCCATCAGCGCATCACGACTTTTCACGACACCGGGGCGCTGCGCCAATGAATGCAGGATCAGGAATTCGGTGACGGTAAGCGTCACCGGCTCGCCCTTCCAGGTGCAGGTGTGGCGCTCCTGGTCCATGACGAGCTGCCCGCGTTCGAGCGAGCGGGCCTGCTGGCTGGGCGTCTTGGCGGCCGCCTCACGGGCGCTGGCGCGGCGCAGGACGGCGCGTACCCGCTCGACGAGGAGACGCTGCGAGAAGGGTTTGCGGATGAAGTCGTCGGCGCCCATCTTGAGGCCGAACAACTCGTCGATCTCGTCATCCTTGGAGGTCAGGAAGATCACCGGAAGGTCGGACTTCTGGCGCATGCGGCGCAGCAGTTCCATGCCGTCCATGCGGGGCATCTTGATGTCGAGGATGGCAAGGTTCGGCGGGCGCGCCGCCAGCCCCTCAAGCGCGGACGCACCATCCGTGTAGGTCTCGACGCGATATCCCTCGGATTCGAGGGCGATCGACACCGACGTCAGAATGTTGCGGTCGTCATCGACAAGCGCGATAGTTGCCATTTCAAGCGGCTCCCTCATGAGCTGTCCCTTCTTTTAGAGAAGGGGCTTTTGCAGGACAAATTAGGTACAAAATGTGGCATAGGCCCTGTCCGCTGTCACGGTCGACGTGCCGGCGGCCACAATTGCACCTGTACACGGATAGGACGTTGGAACACTGCCAATCCTTTGGGCAACCACCGGACTTTTTGCATATATAAACGATTTAAACAACTTTCAAAATATTTAAATCGATTAATGATTTGATATCATTTGGTTTTTCTGGTTGTGACCATGCCGGCCCACGTTACGGGCATGCCGGAATCTGCCGGCGAAGGTGCGGTAATCCAAGAGGGGACCACCATGTCTGAAGTCGGCAAACGCAATCCTGCCTGCGCGATCGATCGGATCGGCCTGAAGACCACCGGCATGGTGCGCTACAATTTTGGCGCCGCCGCCCTTTACGAGGAGTCGATCCGGCGCGGCGAAGCCCGTTTGACCGCGCATGGCGCGCTGGTCGCCGAGACAGGCCAGCATACCGGCCGCTCGCCCAAGGATAAGTTCGTCGTCCGCGACGGCGCGACCGAGGGCGAAGTCTGGTGGGACAACAACAAAGCGATCTCGCCGGCCCAGTTCGACACGCTGCTTGCCGACTTCCTGGCCCATGCCGCGGACAAGGATCTCTATGTGCAGGACCTCATTGGCGGCGCCGACGCGGAGCTGAAGCTGCCGACCAGGGTGGTCACCGAATTCGCCTGGCACTCGCTGTTCATCCGCAATCTGCTCATCCGTCCCGATGCCGCCGAACTTGCGCAGTTCGTGCCCGAGATGACGATCATCGACCTGCCGTCGTTCCGCGCCGATCCCGCCCGTCACGGCAGCCGAACCGAGACGATGATCGCCGTCGACCTGACACGCAAGATCGTGCTGATCGCCGGCACCTCCTATGCCGGAGAGATGAAGAAGTCGGTTTTCACCATGCTCAACTACCTGCTGCCGGCCAAGGGCGTGATGCCGATGCATTGCTCCGCCAATGAAGGGGCCAACGGCGACGCCGCCGTCTTCTTCGGCCTGTCCGGCACCGGCAAGACGACGCTTTCGGCTGATCCTTCGCGCACCCTGATCGGCGATGACGAGCATGGCTGGGGGCCGCACGGCATCTTCAACTTCGAGGGTGGGTGCTACGCCAAGACGATCAAGTTGTCGGCCGAGGCCGAGCCGGAAATCTTCGCCACCACGCAACGCTTCGGCACGGTGCTGGAAAATGTCGTGCTCGACGCCGACGGCGTGCCGGACTTCAACGACGGCAGCCTGACCGAAAACACCCGCTGCGCCTATCCGCTCGACTTCATTCCCAACGCCAGCAGGACCGGACGCGCCAATCATCCGAGGAACATCATCATGCTGACCGCCGATGCGTTCGGCGTGATGCCGCCGATCGCCCGGCTGACCCCGGCGCAGGCAATGTACCATTTCCTGTCCGGCTATACCGCCAAGGTGGCTGGAACCGAAAAGGGCGTGACCGAGCCCGAAGCGACCTTCTCGACCTGTTTCGGCGCGCCCTTCATGCCCCGCCACCCCTCCGAATACGGCAATCTCCTGCGCGACCTGATCGCCAGGCATGGCGTCGATTGCTGGCTGGTGAACACCGGCTGGACCGGGGGCGCCTACGGCACCGGCAAGCGGATGCCAATCAAGGCGACGCGCGCGCTGCTTGCGGCGGCGCTCGACGGCTCGCTGAAAGCGACCGCATTCCGCACCGACGCCAATTTCGGCTTCGAGGTGCCGGTGGCCGTACCCGGCGTCGACAGCGCCATCCTGGATCCGCGATCGACCTGGGCGGACAAGACGGCCTATGACCGGCAAGCCGCAAGACTGGTCGGCATGTTCGCCGTCAATTTCGAGAAATTCGAAAGCCATGTCGAT
>NZ_JBAZUD010000095.1:0-19662 GCF_041661565.1 Mesorhizobium sp. | reverse complement strand
CGCCAGTGATGGCGACAACCTTGCCTTCGATACCCATCAGCAATCTCCTTTGGCATGGAGATAGGCAGGCGTTCAAAGATGGTCTATGTCTCATTGTCCATGGATTTGTCGCGATCGTCCAAGAGTCCAATCGACCCGCTGTCCGATGTGCTCGGCGTTCTCGGCGCGCGGGTCACGCGGCGCACCAGGATGGAGGCGGCAGGACGATGGGCCTTCGCCTTTCCGGCCGTCGACCGGCTTAAATTCGTGGCCCTGCTGCGCGGCAGCCAGTGGATGCTGCTGCCGGGATGCGCGCCGCGCCTTATGTGCGAGGGGGACGTGTGCCTGCTCGGGCGTACCGCCTATGCCGTGGCAAGCCACCCCGGCGAGATCCCTGTCGACGGGCAGTCCCTCTATGCGGCGGGCTGCGACATCGCTCACGCCGGAGGCGATGATGTGATCGGGATAGGGGGGACAGTCACGTTCAGCGCCGGGAGCGCCGACTTCCTGCTCGACATGTTGCCAACATTCATGATCGTCCCGCGATCCTCGCCGGCATCCGATGCGGTCGCGACGATCCTTGCCCTCATGGGGAGCGAGTTCGAGCGGGACATGATCGGCAGCGAGATCGTCGGCGCCCGGCTTGCCGACGTATTGCTGGTTGAGGCCATCCGCGCTTATGCTGGCCGCGTCGAGGCGACCGACATCGGCTGGCTGGGCGCGCTTGCCGACGCCCGGATCGGCCGGGCGCTTCGTGCCATCCACGACGATGTCGCTCGACCCTGGACGGTGGCGGGACTTGCCGGCCTGGCAGGAATGTCGCGCGCCGGATTTTCCGCCGAGTTCACCCGCCGCGTCGGACAACCGCCCCTCACCTATGTCCGCGCCTGGCGCCTGACGCTTGCCCGTGCGGCGCTGACGCGCGGTGACGGGAGCGTCGCCGGCATAGCGAGCAGGATCGGCTACACGTCGCAGAGTGCGTTCGGGCATGCTTTCCGGCGCGCCTTCGGGGCCACGCCGAAGGCGAATTCCCGGTCGAAGGAACAGTAGCCATCAGGCTGGGCAACCCGGACCCTGACGAGAGCCACATGTGCGAGATTGACGCGGCCCAATCCAAAAACCTGTGGCCTTGATCTAGATCAAGGCGGCGATGAGCCGGCTGCTGAATTTGTCTCCACGCGAACTGGCGTTTGCGCGTCGGAATCCAAGTCGGGGGCATCTCATGAAATTCGGCACACCAATCGTCGCGTTGGGGCTATTCACCTTTGCGGCCCTTGTGGCCGCCGGCTTCGGTGTGGACGAGCCCTTCCGGCAGCATATGTGGGTGCTGTTTCTTGTGTTGCTCGGCTTTGTCACCATCCTGATCCGCAACACGAATTTCCAAGCGGCAGCGCCGATCGACCCATCCGCTTACATGGATGGTCCAATCCGCTACGGCGCCATCGCCACGATATTCTGGGGTGTGGTCGGCATGCTTGTCGGCGTGCTCATCGCGCTGCAGCTTGCCTATCCGGATCTCAATATCCAGCCATGGTTCAATTTCGGCCGATTGCGGCCGCTGCACACCTCCGGTGTTGTCTTCGCTTTCGGTGGCAATGCGCTGCTTTGCACGTCCTTGTATGTCGTGCAGCGCACTTGCCGCGCCCGGCTCTTCGGCGGCGATCTCGCCTGGTTCGTGTTCTGGGGCTATCAGCTCTTCATCGTCATGGCCGCGACCGGCTATCTGCTCGGCATCACCGAAAGCCGCGAATACGCAGAGCCCGAATGGTATGTGGACATCTGGCTGACCATCGTCTGGGTCGCCTATCTCATCCTGTTCCTCGGCACGATCCTGAAGCGCAAGGAACCGCATATCTACGTCGCCAACTGGTTCTACCTCTCGTTCATCGTGACCATCGCGATGCTGCATGTGGTCAACAATCTGTCGATGCCGGCCTCCCTGCTTGGCTCCAAGAGCTACTCCGCCTTTTCCGGCGTCCAGGACGCGCTGACGCAGTGGTGGTACGGCCACAATGCCGTTGGCTTCTTCCTCACCGCCGGCTTCCTCGGCATGATGTATTACTTCGTGCCCAAGCAGGCGAACCGGCCGATCTATTCCTATCGGTTGTCGATCATCCACTTCTGGGCGCTGATCTTTCTCTACATCTGGGCGGGTCCGCACCATCTCCATTACACGGCCCTCCCCGATTGGGCGCAGACGCTGGGCATGGTGTTCTCGATCATGCTGTGGATGCCGTCCTGGGGCGGCATGATCAACGGCCTGATGACGCTGTCGGGCGCCTGGGACAAGCTCCGCACCGATCCGATCATCCGCATGATGGTGATGGCCATCGCCTTCTACGGCATGTCGACCTTCGAGGGCCCGATGATGTCGATCAAGACGGTCAACTCGCTGTCGCACTATACCGACTGGACGATCGGTCACGTGCACTCCGGTGCGCTCGGCTGGGTCGGCATGATCTCGTTCGGCGCGATCTACTACATGGTGCCGAAGCTCTGGAACCGTGACCGGCTCTATTCGCTCAGGCTCGTCACCTGGCACTTCTGGCTGGCAACGCTCGGGATCGTCGTCTACGCGGCGGTGATGTGGGTGTCCGGCATCATGCAGGGCCTGATGTGGCGCGAGTACGACGAACAGGGCTTCCTGGTCTATTCCTTCGCCGAAACCGTCGCCGCCATGCACCCCTACTATGTCATGCGCGCCATCGGCGGGGCCATGTACCTCTCCGGCACCCTGATCATGGCCTGGAACATCGCCATGACCATCCTCGGCCATCAGCGCGAGGAGCAACCGATGCCGGGCTCACTGCCCTCCCTCCAGCCTGCCGAATAAGGAGCCGAAAATGGGCTTGATGGACAGACACGCAATTATCGAGAAGAACGCCACGCTTCTTCTCGTTGGCTCCCTCCTCGTCGTGACAGTCGGCGGCATCGTCGAGATCGCACCGCTGTTCTATCTCGACAACACGATCGAGAAGGTGGAGGGCATGCGCCCCTACTCGCCGCTCGAACTTGCCGGGCGCAACGTCTATGTGCGCGAGGGCTGCTACCTCTGCCACAGCCAGATGATCAGGCCGTTCCGCGACGAGGTCGAGCGCTACGGCCACTACAGCCTGGCGGCCGAGTCGATGTACGATCACCCCTTCCAGTGGGGATCGAAGCGTACCGGACCGGACCTCGCCCGGGTCGGCGACCGCTACTCGAACGAATGGCACGTGCAGCATCTCAGCGCGCCTCGCTCGGTGGTGCCGGAATCGATCATGCCGAGCTACGCCTTCCTGAAGGATACGCCGATCGACGTGAAGGACTTCTCGACGCATCTGGTCGCCAACAGGCGTGTCGGCGTCCCCTATAGTGATGACATGGTCGCTCACGCGAATGCCGATCTGATGGCGCAGGCCGATCCCAACGGCGACACGTCCGGCCTCGAAGCCCGCTATCCCAAAGCCAAGATCGGCGACTTCGACGGCAACCCGCAACAGGTCACCGAAATGGATGCCCTCGTCGCCTATCTCCAGATGCTCGGCACGCTGGTCGATTTCAAGACCTACGACGACGCCGCCGGCTACCGCTGAGGAGCTTATCCATGGACTACAATTTGATGCGCGAATTTGCCGACAGCTGGGGCTTGGTCGCGATGGCGCTTTTCTTTGTTGGGGCAGTTGCCTTTGCCCTCCGCCCCGGCAGCCGCAAACTGGCCGACGAAGCCGCCCGGATTCCCCTTGAGGACGACTTATCATGAGTGACGAGCACATCGATGAAATCTCCGGCGTCTCGACCACCGGCCACGAATGGGATGGCATTCGGGAACTGAACAATCCGCTTCCGCGCTGGTGGGTCATAACGTTCTACGCCACCATCGTCTGGGCGATCGGCTACACCATCGCCTATCCGGCATGGCCTATGCTGCACTCGGCGACCAGGGGCGTGCTCGGTTACTCCAGCCGCAACGAGGTCAAGGGCGAGCTGGCTGCGGCTGAAACGGCCAAGGGCATATATGTCAGCGCGGTGGAATCGAAGACTGTCTCGGAGATTGCCGCGGACGATACATTGCGCGAATTCGCAGTCGCCGCCGGCGGCGCTGCATTCAAGGTCAACTGCATACAGTGCCACGGCTCCGGCGCCCAGGGCTCCAAAGGCTTTCCCAACCTCAATGACGACGACTGGCTGTGGGGCGGCAAGGCCGAGCAGATCCAGCAGACGATCACGCACGGCATCCGCTTCGCGTCCGATCCCGACACGCGCCTGTCGGAAATGCCGGCCTTTGGCGACATCATCACCAACGACCAGATCGCACAGGTCAGCGCCTACGTCGCCAGCCTGTCGGGAAAGGTCGCGGATGCAAGTCTGATCGAACCTGGCGCCAAGGTGTTCGCGGAAAATTGCGTGGCCTGTCACGGCGACAATGCAAAAGGCAACAAGGAGCTCGGAGGCCCCGATCTGACCGACGCGATCTGGCTCTACGGATCGGGTGAAGCGGCAATAGCCGCGCAGGTCCGCGCACCGAAAATGGGCGTCATGCCCGCCTGGGTCGCGCGCCTGGGCGAAACCAAGGTCAAGGAGCTGGCGGTCTACGTCCATTCGCTTGGCGGTGGGGAATAGGAACGGGGGGCTCTTTGCCCTTCACCGCCAACGCGACGAGGCCCGGCCTGTCCGGGCCTCGACTTTTTCGCTGCGTCGACCCGGTTTGACTTGCATCAACGCGCCTGACCTTGCCCCGCGGCATGACTTGCCCAGGCCGGTAGCCCGAGCATGGATAAATGCCGCCTGTGCGAATGGAGACGCATGTGCTGGACAATACGCAGGTAGAACGGCTCGAGGCCGAGGCGGTCAACTCCGCCAAGACCCGTCAGCCACTTTACGCGGCACGCAAGAAGATCTTCCCGAAACGCGCCTCGGGCAACTTTCGCCGCTTCAAGTGGCTGGTGATGGCCATCACGCTGGGCATCTACTACCTGACGCCGTGGTTGCGGTGGGACCGGGGGCCGTTTGCCCCTGACCAGGCGGTGCTGCTCGATCTCGCCAACCGGCGCTTCTACTTCTTCTTCATCGAGATATGGCCGCAGGAGTTCTACTATGTGGCCGGCCTGCTGGTCATGGCCGGCGTCGGTCTTTTCCTGATCACCTCGACTGTCGGGCGTGCCTGGTGCGGCTACACATGCCCGCAGACCGTCTGGGTCGATCTGTTTCTCGTCGTCGAGCGCGCCATCGAGGGCGATCGCAACGCGCGCATGAAGCTCGATGCCGGGCCCTGGACCGTCCGCAAGCTCCTGCTGCGGGTATCGAAACACGCAACCTGGCTGGTCATTGGCGCAGCGACCGGCGGCGCCTGGATCTTCTATTTCGCCGATGCGCCGACGCTGGCCCGCGAACTCTTCACCGGCACCGCGGCGCCCGTCGCCTACATCACCGTCGCCGTGCTTACGGCGACGACCTATACGTTCGGCGGGCTGATGCGCGAGCAGGTCTGCACCTACATGTGCCCATGGCCGCGCATCCAGGCGGCCATGCTCGACGAGAATTCCCTCACCGTCACCTACAATGACTGGCGCGGCGAACCGCGCTCGCGTCACGCCAAGAAGGTCGTTGCCACGGGTCAGCCCGTTGGCGACTGCGTCGACTGCAACGCCTGCGTCGCGGTTTGTCCGATGGGTATCGACATTCGCGATGGCCAGCAGCTCGAATGCATCACCTGCGCGCTGTGCATCGACGCCTGCGACGGCGTCATGGACAAGCTCGGCAGGGAGCGCGGGCTGATCTCCTACGCGACGCTCTCCGACTACAACGCCAACATGATGCTGGCGACTTCGGGCGGTTCCAGTTCCGTCAATCCGTCGCTGGTCAGGAAGGCGGATGGCACGTTCACCGACAAGCTGGCCCATTTCCATATCCGCAAGATCTTCCGGCCACGCACTTACGTCTACATGGCCGTGTGGTCGCTGATCGGCGTGGGCCTGCTCTATTCGCTGCTGACGCGCGACCGGCTCGAAGTCAACGTGCTGCATGACCGCAATCCGCAGTTCGTCACGCTGTCCGACGGCTCGATCCGCAACGGTTACACCGTCAAGCTGCTCAACATGATCCCCGAGCCAAGGACGATCATCGTCACCATGCAAGGCTTGCCGGGCGCCGAGATGAGCCTCGTTGGCGTCGACCTGCCCGTCGGTCGTTCCGTCCCGATTTCGGTCGAACCCGACCGGCTGAAGATGCTGAAGATCTTCGTGCGCCAGCCGGCCGGTCAGATCCAGGGTACGGCGCAGACCTTCAAGTTCCGCGTCGAGGACAGAGCGAGTTTCGAGGCGGACGAGTACACCGCCACCTTCAACGCACCGGAGATCGCCAGATGACCGCCAAGGCGCAAAAGCCCCGCGAATTCACCGGCAAGCACATGTTGGCCATCATCCTTGCCTTTTTCGGCGTGGTCATAGCGGTCAATCTGACGATGGCGACGCTTGCCAACACCAGCTGGACCGGCCTTGTCGTCGAAAACACCTATGTGGCAAGCCAGCAATTCAACAAGAAGGCCGAAGAAGGACGCGCGCAGGCAGCCCTCGGCTGGGCGGGAAAACTGACCATCGCATCGGGTGAGGTCCGCTACAGCCTGACCGACGCCGCCGGCAAGCCTGTCCCCTTGCATGGGGTCAAGGTGCTGTTTCGCCATCCGGCCTACGAGTCCGAGGACAAGTCCGTCACCCTTGCCCTCGCCACGGGTCAGGAATTCGCCGCGCAACACATGCCGAGGGACGGGGTCTGGATCGTCGAAGTCGACGCCGATGCCGGTCTCGCGAAACCGTACCGCGACGTGCGCAGGATCATCATCTCCCATGGGGCGCTTCAATGAGCTGTTGTGCACCGGGCGCGGAAATGGCGCTGGATTTGGACAGGGGCACGTCCATGCTACCGTCCAGCCAGGAGATCAAGCTGGCGAGCCGGTCGCTCGGCAACGATCTTCGCCAGACCGACCTTTCAGTCCCGACGGTGCATTGCGCAGCCTGCATCCAGGCGATCGAGGCCGCGCTTGGAAAGCTTCATCGCGTCGAGGACGCTCGCGTCAACCTGTCCACCAAACGGGTCTCGGTCAAATGGCGCGGCGACGAGGTTCCGCCGTTTGTGGCGGCGCTCGGGAGACTCGGCTACCCGGCGCATCTGTTCGATCCCGAGGTGGACGAAAATGACAAGACGCTTTCGGAGCTGATCCGTGCCGTCGCTGTCGCCGGCTTTGCGGCGGGCAACATCATGTTGCTTTCGGTCTCGGTCTGGTCAGGCGCCGAAGGCGCGACCCGCGACCTGTTCCACTGGGTCTCGGCGCTGATCGCCATCCCGGCGCTCGCCTTCGCCGGCGGCATCTTCTTCCGCTCCGCCTGGAATGCGCTGCGCCACGGCCGCATGAACATGGACGTGCCCATCGCGGTCGGCGTCTCGCTCGCCTACGCCATGAGCCTTTACGAGACCATCAACCATGGCGATCACGCCTATTTCGACGCGTCGGTCTCGCTGCTGTTCTTCCTGTTGATCGGCCGCACGCTGGATCACGTCATGCGAGAGCGTGCCCGCACAGCCGTGAAAGGCCTGTCGCGGCTGGCCGCGCGGGGTGCCCTGGTGCTGCGCGGCGATGGCGCGCGCGACTACCTGCCGGTTGGCGAGATCGAACCGGGCATGCAACTCCTCATCGCGGCCGGCGAACGGATCCCCGTCGACGGCAAGATCATCCGGGGGACATCGGATCTCGACTGCTCCCTGGTCTCGGGCGAGAGCACGCCGAGGAACGCAGCGCCGAACGATACCGTGCAGGGTGGCGTCCTCAACCTTACCGGCCCGCTGACGATAGAGGCGACGGCGGCTGCCCAGGATTCGTTCCTGGCGGAAATGGTTCGGCTGATGGAGGCCGCCGAAGGCGGCCGGGCGCACTATCGCCGGATCGCCGACCGCGTCTCGGCGCTCTACGCTCCGGTGGTGCATCTCACCGCTTTCGTGACTTTCCTTGGCTGGATGGCGGCAACCGGCGACTGGCACCGGGCGATGACGATCGCCATCGCCGTCCTGATCATCACATGCCCGTGCGCGCTCGGCCTCGCCGTGCCGATCGTGCAGGTGGTCGCCGCGCGGCGCCTGTTCGAGAACGGCATCATGGTGAAGGACGGTTCAGCCATGGAGCGCCTGGCAACGATCGATGCGGCAGTGTTCGACAAGACCGGCACGCTCACACTCGGACAGCCCCGGCTCGTCAATGCGTCCTCCATCGATCCGGACATGCTGGCAATCGCGGCAGCCATGGCGGCGCATTCGCGCCACCCCTATTCAAAGGCCATTGCCGGCTTTGCCGGCCTGGGCGGGCAGAACGGATTCGATACCGTCAGCGAGCATCCGGGCTTCGGCATCGAAGCCAATGCCGCCGGGAGCACCTGGCGGCTTGGCCGACGCGGATGGGCCGGATGGAAGGCGCGAACCGGAGGCGAGGTCAGGGACGGCGATGGCGGAACGGTCCTGGCGAAAGACGGGGTCATTGTCGCCACCTTCTATTTCGAGGATGTGCTGCGTGCCGACGCCAGGGCAGCGATCGAGCGATTGAACGACGCCAAGGTGTCGGTGGAGATGCTGTCGGGCGATACCGCGGCCGCCTGCCGCAAAGTCTCCGGAATGCTGGGTATCGACGACTTCGTTCCGTCCCTGCTGCCGTCCGGCAAGGTCGAGCGCATCGAGACCATGGCCAAGGACGGACACAGGGTTCTGATGGTTGGCGACGGCCTCAACGACACGCCTGCGTTGAGCGCGGCGCATGTCTCGATCGCTCCGGCTACGGCCGCCGACATTGGCCGCAACGCGGCGGATTTCGTATTCCTGCGCGAAAGCCTTCTGGCAGTGCCCCTCGCGCTGGACGTCTCGCGCAAGGCGGGAAGCTTGATCCGCCAGAACATCGTCATTGCAATCGTCTACAATGCCGTCGCCGTGCCGATCGCCATACTGGGGCACGTCACGCCGCTGATCGCGGCGATCGCCATGTCCGCCTCTTCGCTGCTGGTCATCGGAAATGCGCTGCGCCTGCAGAGTTTTGCGGCAAATCCCCCGGCGCAAGCCGCCAGGCCGGACAGGCGCTCTGGTGCCGGCCAATTGGCACAGACGTCGTGACGACCCTTGCCTACCTCATCCCCGTGGCCCTCTTCCTCGGAGCGCTTGGACTTGGGGGCTTCCTGTGGGCCCTGAGGAGCGGTCAATACGAGGATCTCGAGGGAGCCGCCGAGCGCATCCTTATCGACCGGGATGACAAGCCTGATCGCTGAACTGGGTGGCGGCGACAAAGGCCGCCTAGAGCGATTCCAGGAAAAGTGTGAACGGTTCTCCGTCCAGAATTCCGTCAAGACAATGAGATAGCAATTCGCCGTTCTGTTAAACGGTGAATTGTTATAGGCAAGACTATCCCCAAGCCAAGACTTCGCCTGAGTTTGCGCCAGCGCAAAGAAACGCTGCGTCATGTCGGATATCTTCTGATCATTCGAAACGGTTGAGAGACAGGAAACTGACATGATCACGCGACGCGAAGCCCTTTTTGGAGCAGCGATTGGCGCTGTCGCCGTAACGGCATTGCCGGCATTCTCGGCAACGGTAACAAAGGCAGACATTCGAGGACTCGCCCGCGAAAAGATCGAGCTGGTGGCACCGCCTTTTGTTCATCCGCATGATCAGGTCGCCAAGGGCGGGCCGAAAATCGCCGAATTCACCATGACGATCGAGGAAAAGCCTGTCGTCATCGACGCCGACGGCACGAAGCTCAATGCAATGACCTATAACGGCTCCATTCCTGGTCCGCTGATGGTCGTGCACCAGGACGACTATGTCGAACTGACGCTTATCAATCCCGATACCAACTCCCTCGCCCACAACATCGACTTCCACGCAGCGACCGGTGCGCTCGGCGGCGGCGGCCTCACCTTGATCAACCCCGGCGAACAGGTGACCTTGCGCTTCAAGGCGACACGGACGGGAACGTTCGTCTATCACTGCGCGCCTGGCGGTCCGATGATCCCGTGGCATGTCGTCTCCGGCATGAGCGGCTCAATCATGGTCCTGCCGCGCGACGGCCTCAGGAACGACAAGGGCGAACCGGTAAAGTACGACAAGATCTTCTACATCGGCGAGAGCGACTTCTACATCCCGCGCGACGAGAAGGGCGATTTCAAGAGCTATGAATCGGCCGGCGACGGCTACGACGACATCGTCAAGGTGATGCGGGGGTTGATCCCGACGCATGTGGTGTTCAACGGCAAGGTCGGTTCGCTGACAGGCGACAACGCCATGAAGGCGAAAGTCGGCGAGACCGTGTTGATCGTCCATTCGCAGGCCAACCGCGATACGCGGCCGCATCTGATCGGTGGTCACGGCGATTATGTCTGGGAACAGGGCAAATTCGCCAATCCGCCGGCCAAGGATCTGGAAACCTGGTTCATTCGCGGCGGCTCGGCGGGCTCGGCGCTCTACACCTTCCTGCAGCCGGGCATCTACGCCTACGTCAATCACAATTTGATCGAGGCCGTGGAACTCGGAGCGACCGCTCATTTCATGGTCGAGGGCGAGTGGAATGACGACCTGATGACGCAGGTCGAGGCACCGAAACCCATCGCCGCCGTGAACTGACGATACCAAAGACCGCCCGGACAGCGATGCTGTTCGGGCTTGGACAAAAGCCATGTCGCTTTACGTTCTGAAAGTCGTGTCGGTCGCCGTGGCGGCGGCTGTGCCGATCGGCCTCTCGATACAGGCAGACGGTGGAGATCGGCAGCCCTACCCCGTTGCCAAGACGGTCAGCTTGCTTCCCGGTTCGATCACCTATCCATTGCCCGGCGAGTTCCTGAAGGGCGGACGCCCACAGGGCAATCCCCGTCTCGAGCGACAGCTCGGCAAGCCTCTCGAAATCATGATCTATCAAGTCGGCGCTGCCGACTATGCGGCCTGTGTCGCGGCCGGCAGCTGCCAGCCGCCCCAGGAAACACGCGCGATCCCGCGCGATTCTCCCGTGACCGGCGTGAGCTATCTCGACGCCGATGCGTATGCCCGGTGGTATTCGAAAGCGACCGGCGACCAATGGCGGTTGCCATCCGACGAGGAATGGGCCTTTGCCGCCGCAGAGCGGTTCGCAGGCGAGTTCGAGGGTGTCGAAAACGATGCCAACAATCCCGCAAGGCGCTGGCTGACCAGCTACAAGGCCGAGGTCGAGCTCAACATCAAACCGGACCCCCTGCCCAGGAGCCGCGGCTCCTTCGGGGTGAATTCCCGAGGCCTCGCGGACTTCTCCGGCAATGTCTGGGAGTGGACGTCGACCTGCTATGTCCGCACGACCTTGGCGACAGATGGAGTTGGTGTTGCGAGTTCGGTCGACAATTGCGGCGTCCATGTCCTCGAAGGGCGTCACCGGGCCTACATGTCGAACTTCGTCAGCGACGGGAAGAGCGGAGGCTGTGCCGTCGGAACGCCTCCCGACAATCTGGGCTTCAGATTGATCCGGGACCATGCGGGATGGGCGAACCGGATCTTCGGCTGGCTGGGCATCGTCTGAACGGCCCAGCCACGTCTTCGACCCGGCGTCGCGCGCCCTGCGGCTGTGCCCCTCACCGTGCCTTTGGTGTCATCAACGCGGTTCCATGGACCACCAGGAAGCCGGCAAATGCCGCCACCCAGGCGGCGCCGGCAATGTCGATCATCACGCCGGAGGGAACGAAAGTGGCCAGGATTCTCAGCGATCCCGCGAGCAGGATGGCCATGAAGATAAACGAGGCGCCTCTCCCAGCCTTGAGTTCTCGTCCGGTATGCCCGAGCGTTGCACGGGTCATCACGGCCAGTGTCATCGAGCCGACCGCACCGGTTCCGAGCGCATGCAGCCCCGCCGCCGCCGGCACGGCGCCCGGGAAGAAGATCGATGCCGAGACCAGGGCAAGGCCGACAGGCACAAAGGCATAGGCGAGATGAAGGATCAGCACGAGCGGATCCCGCACGGTGCGCTCGCCGGCCCATCGCGACAGACGCCACGCCTGTAAAATTGCGGCGGCCGCCAGCAGCAGCGCGGAGACAATGCTTTCCGGGGCGAACGTCCATGCTCCCAGTGCAAAGGCCGAGATGGCGATCGAAGCCGTGTCAAAACGGCCAAACGGCGCGGGAAGCCTGCCGGGATTCTCGCGGACGAGCCAATTGCGCGTAAAGCTCGGAATGATCCGTCCGCCGATGAGCGAGATCAGCATGATCGCCGCGGCCATGCCGAGCCTTCGGCTGACGTCCGATGTGCCTAGGCTGTGCGCCTCGATATGGAACGCGCCGTTGGCGCAAGCCAGGACCGCGAGCGGGATCAGCACCTTGAGGTTGCGCCAGTTGCGTCCGGCGATAATTTCGCGTGCCGCCGCCGCGGTGACCGCGAGCAGAAACGCGCCGTCGATCAGGGCGCCTGCTTGCCAACCGATATCCGCCGAGAAGAAAACAGCGGCGCGCCCGGCAATCCACAGCACAACCAATGCCAGCAATGGCAAGCCTTGCACAGGCAGCCGGCCGGTCCAGTTCGGGATCGCGGTCAGCAGGAATCCGGTGACGATCGCCGGCAGATAGCCGAACAGCATCTCGTGGACATGCCAGTCGACGGGAACGAACGCGCTGTGGGCGTCGAGTTCGCCGGCATAGATCGGCAGCCAAAGCAGAATGGACAACACGGCATAAAGCGACCCCAGGAAGAAGAAGGGCCTGAATCCGTAGGAAAGAAACGCCGGCCCGGTGTAGGCCCGCAGGCGTGGAATTCCCATGATTTGCATCCTCGAATGAAAAAGGGCCGGATGAACCGCCGCCCTCGGTCCGTCCGGCCCCAGCCTGCCAGCGGATGCCGGCGGGCATGGCTGTATCGATTGCGGTCAGTTGGCCGGGATCTGGCTGAACAGGTCGGCAAACACCGTCTTTGCCTTGCCGGGGTGCTTGACCGCCTTGGCCGCATCGAGGTTGACCGGCTTGCCGACAACGACCAGGGCGACCATGCCCATACCGTAGTGGGGCGCACATTTGACGCCGTAGACGCCCTCCTTCGTCAGGGTGGCGGTGATTTCCTCGCTCGGCTTTCCCTTGAAAGGCTCGGCGCCATCCGGAAGCATGCCCTTGATCGATTCAGCGTTGTGCGTCTTGTCGGTCGGCACGAACTTGACGGTGTCTCCGGGTGCGGCCTTGACGAAGGCCGGCTGGAAAACCATTGCGCCTTTTTCGCCCTTGTTGAGCATCTGCACCACATGCTCTTCAGCGCTGGCGCCGCTGGCGAGCGCGAGGAGGGAGATTGCGGCGGCGAGGATGGAGAGTTTCATCTTTTTTGTCCTTTGTTTCGTCTTCGCGGCATCGCGCCGTTCCATGCCATTTAGCCTGATGCGGCCGGGGACAACTTGCGCTTGCGCAAACTCGCGATAAGAAAGGTCCTCGCATGATTGATGCGAAGAGGGCCGTGGGGGATCCGCTTGGCTGGACTGGACCGATCGCTGATTTCTCGACTGCCGCTGTTCCAGGGGCTGACACCCGACGAGCAGAGCGAAATCCTGCGAAGCGCACGGTCGTCCCGCTTTGCCAAGGACGCGGCGATCTTCGAACAGGAGACCGAAGCGCATTCCTTTTTCGTGCTGGTCGCCGGGCACATACGCGTCGTCCGCACCACGCCGGACGGACAGCAGATCATCGCCCGATACATCAGCGAAGGCGAGATTTTCGGCGTTGCCGCGGCGCTCGGCCGGACGACCTATCCCGCCAGCGCAGTTGCCGCGGTGGACTGCGTCGTGCTGGCCTGGCCCAACGCGCTTTGGCCGGAGTTGGCGCGGCGGTTCCCTGCGTTTGGGGCGACCACCTACAGGACGGTTGGCAACAGGCTCCAGGAAACCCAGGCGCGGGTGGTGGAGATGTCGACGGAGCAGGTCGAGCAAAGGGTCGCGCATGCCTTGTTGCGGTTGGCGAACCAGACCGGCCGCAAGACCGACAGCGGGATCGAAATCGACTTCCCGATCTCGAGGCAGGACATCGCCGAGATGACAGGCACGACACTGCACACGGTCAGCCGGCTGCTGAGCAAGTGGGAAGACATCGGAATAATCGTCAGCGGCCGCCAGAAAGTCACGGTCAGGGATGCGCACCGCCTTGTGGTCCTCGCTGAGAACAGGAGCAAGGACTGACCCTCACCCTTGTCCTCGGACTGCCGATTCCAGGTCAGGAATGAAGAGGTCTTCGTCGACCTGATGCGCCCGGCAGGCCTCGGCCACGGTATGGAATGTACCAATAGGGCAGCCAACGCAAAGCATCCTGTAGCGCAGCACCACCGCCACTGTTGCCGGCCATTTCCTCATGATCTCGTCGACCATCATGTCGGAACTGATGGAACCGGGTTCCTTCATGACGCAGTCTCCCCGAGTTGCGAGACCTCGTCATACAGTCGGCTGGGCACGCCTTCGTTGCGCTTTCGCAACCTCATGGCGCCGGCCCTGGACTCTCAAGCCGTCTGCCAGGAAATCCAATCGGACAGGACGGCAAATGTAGCCATTCTTTATACATTGATAAGGCCGATTAAATATTAGCAATACTGATTTTACTGCATCTTAGGGGAATTCATCTACTGCAGGGCGCTCCAGTCCCAGGAGATGATACGCCTTGCTACGTGCGGTTCTGCAACTGCTGCCGGGTCGGTTCATGGACGTGCGCATGCGCGTGTCGGACGGCTATGAAACGCGGGTCGTCGAGCGGCCCGGACGCTGGATGAAGCCGGCCGAACTGGAACAGCTGACCCAGGATCTGCGCCTGGTTGCGTCGAAGACCCTGAAGGACGGCAGCCTGACCTATGGCGTCTTTTCCGGCGACCGCGGCCGCCTGGAACATTCCATCATCACCATCGTCTACAGGCGCGGCGACGGGCGGCCGATCGCCTTCAACGCGCTGGCGCTGATGGAGATCTCGCTCGCCGGCAAGCCCTATGAGGTACTGCATCTGGGCCTGGTCATGGTCGATCCGGATGAGCGCAGCCGCGGCCTGAGCTGGATCCTCTACGGCCTGACCTGCTTCCTGATGTTCCTGCGCAATCAGCTCAGGCCGATCTGGATCTCCAACGTCACCCAGGTACCTGCCGTCGTTGGGATGGTCGCCGAAGCCTTCACCAATGTGTTTCCCGGCCCGCATGCCGGCGCGCGGCGCTCGCTGACCCATGTCCTTCTGGCGCGGCAGATCATGGCGCGTCACCGCCACGTCTTCGGTGTCGGTCCGGAGGCCGGTTTCGACGAAGAGCGCTTTATCATCACCAACGCCTACACCGGTGGCTCCGACGATCTGAAGAAGTCGTTCGACGACGCGGCCAGGCATCGCGACGAGACCTATAACGAGTTCTGCAAAAAGGAGCTCGACTACGGCCGGGGCGACGATGTGCTGCAGATCGGCCAGATGAATTTCCAGGCCGCGCGCACCTATCTCGCCGACGCCGTTCCGCGCGGATCGCTTGCCGCCCTTGGCCTGGCGGGAGCCGCCGCCACGCTGCAGCGGCTGGTGCTGCCGGTGGTCCACTGGGCCGACTCCAGCCGCCAATGGAACATGTTGAGACCATGGACACGCTAGGATTCAGCTATCAGGAGTTCACGACCCGCAACATCGGGTTCGTCAGCGAAGCCCAGCAGGCCAGGGTGCGTGACGCGACCGTGTTCGTCTGCGGCACCGGAGGCATGGGTGGCGCCTGCATCATGGCGCTGGCGCGCATCGGCATCGGCCGGCTCATCATCGCCGACCTCGACACCTTCGCCATCTCCAACCTCAACCGGCAGGTCTTCGCCTTCACGGACACCGTCGGCCGGCTGAAGGCGGAGGCAACGCGCGATCTCTGCCTGACGATCAACCCGCAGATGCAGATCGTGGTTTACGGCAAGGACTGGCCCGAGCACGCCATATCGGCGATCCGCGACAGCGCCATCGTCGTCAACGGAACCGACGATCTCTGCGCCTCGCTGCTGCTCTACCGCACGGCACGGGACCTCGGCCGCACCGTCATCGACGCCTATGCCTCGCCGCTGCCGTCGGTCTATGTGACCAGGCCCGGCGATCCGATGCCGGAGGAACGGCTGGGATATCCGACATCGGGGACGGCCTGGGATGCGCTCACGCCGGAGCAGCGCGCCACCGCGTTCCTGCGCGAGGCCGAATATGTCGTTCTCAACTCCTCGTCACGCCATCATGTCGACCTCGCAATGGCCGGCGAGGTCGCGGCGGGAAAGCGCAGCCGCATGTCGTTTGCGCCGATGGTCGTCACCACCGGCATGCTGATGGCCTATGAGGCTGTGGCCGGCATCCTCGGCAATGCGCATGGCGCCGACTGCCGCGGCTGGTTCTTCAATCCTTACAGGGGCCGCGTCGAGCGGCCGCGCAATGCTCTTGTCGCGGCACTCATGCGGCCCATAGTGCGCCGTTTCATGCTCAAGCTGATGGCAGCCGACCGATGAATTTCGACGGCACGCTTGTCGCCGACACCATCACCTCGCTGGCCGCTCTGGTCGGCCTGCTGATCGTGATCTCGGTGGTCGGCGGGCGCGACTTGAGCGATCCGCTGTCGCGGCGATTCCTGTTCGGTCTCAGAGTGGTCGCAGTGCTGCTCGCCTGCCGCATCCTTGACTGGACCACGGGCCTTGCCGTCTTCCGCTTCCTAACCATCGTGGCGGCGGGGCTGCTGCCGCTGGCGGCGCTGCTGCTGACCGAAGGATTGCTGCGCCGGCATGCGCCGTTCGCGCTCAAATTCTTCGCCGCCGGGGGTGCGGCGCTGTTCTTCCTGCTGGCCTTCGCTCCAGAACGCTTCGCCGAGCCATGGCGGATGGCAATGCTTCTGCTCTTCCAGTTCGGCGGCTTCCTGGCGATCGGCTGGCTGGTGATGATGCGCGATCGCGACAGTCTTTCGGCGTCAGAGAACCGTACGGTCGAGCGCATGGCGCTGTCGCTGCTCCTGATCATCCCGTTCATGGTCACCGATTACCGGCCGGGCCTGTTCGAGGTTCCGGTGCGGCTCGGCGGCATCGCAATCCTGTTCCTGTGCTGGCTGACGATCGGCCTCGGGCGCGCAAGCCTCGGCCATCGCGACACGATCGGCGCTTTCGCCGTCATCGCGCTGAGCTCTGTGTTTGCCGGGATGGCTCTGGGTGGCATCGACGATCTCGGGTGGCGCGGCAGCGTGCAGGGCGTCGTGATCGTGCTGTCCGCGACGCTGCTGGCCGTCATCTACAATGACAGCGTCAGCCTGACCGCCGAACAGCGCCGCGACTCGCTGCTGCGGCACATGGCGGAGGGGGACCTCACGGATTCGGCGCGCTTCCTGCGTGGCCTGCAGCATCATATGCTGGTCGACGGCGCGTTGATCCTGCCTGCCGCCGACCTTGGCGATTTCGACCTGAAGGTGCTGGCCCGGGCGCTGGAGCAGGTTCCCGTGCTCACGCTCGCCAATCTGCAGCCGGAAGCGCCGATCGACCAGGATATGCGCGAGCAACTCGCCTGGCTGTTCGAGAAGTACGAGGCGACGCATGTGCTTCTGGCGACGCTCGAGCCGTTGACCGTGGTGGCGCTCAACATGCCGGCGCTGGCATCGTCGCCGGGCGTGGAGATGGAGCTGCGCGCCGTGCAGCGCATGGCCATGCTGATCTCGCAGCGGGAGGCCAAGGGTTGATCACCATCGTCGAACGCGACATGGCCGCCTTCTTTCGCGCGCCCTTCAACGCCTATGGCGGCGGGACGCCCCACGTCTCGCCGATGCTGAGCGACCTCAAGCGGTTCCTGTCGGCCAAAACCAACCCGCTTTTCGCCAGCGATGAGGATTTCAGCTTCTTTGCCGCCATGCGCGACGGCAGGCCGGTCGGGCGGATCACAGCCCATGTGCATCGTGCCTCGAACACGCTCCATCGGCTGAACCGCGCCTATTTCGGCTATTTCGATTGCGCCGACGATGCCGATTCTGCCGCTGCCCTGCTTGGTGCTGTCGAGGCATGGGCGCGAAAGCGCGGGTTTTCCGAGATCATCGGCAATTTCAACCTGACCGCCATGCAGCAGGCAGGCGTGATGACGGACGGTTTCGAGCACCATCCCTATACCGACCAGATATGGGGCCCGCCGCACCTGCCGCGCCTGCTCGAGGCGAACGGCTATGCAAGGTCGTTTCCGATGACGACCTTCGAGCAGGACATCTCCACGCTCGATGCCGGCCGACTGACGACGCCGGAGCAGCGCCGGGCGCTGGCCGATCAAGGCTTCAGCTTCGCACCGGTGACGCGAGCGACTTTGTCGGAGCGGCTGGAGGATGCGCGCACCATTCTCAACGACAGCTTTCGCGACAATCCGATGTTCGTGCCGGTGACGAAGGAGGAATTCGATTTCCAGGCCAAGGAGATGAAGTGGGTGATGGACCCGCGCATCTCCACCGTCATGCATCATCAAGGGCGGGCGATCGGCGCCGTCATCGTCATCCCCGACCTCAACCCTTTGGTGAAGGCGACCGGAGCGCGGATCGGCTGGTCGACGCCCTGGCACTATCTGAAATACCGCATGGCGCGACGACGCGCCGTCGTCATTTTCCAGGGCGTGATGCCGCAATACCAAGGCAAGGGGCTCAATCCGCTGATGCTGGCGCACGCACTCGGCGCCATGCGCAGCGCCGGCTACCGCACGGTCGGCGGCACATGGATTGCCGATGTCAACAAGGCCTCGCTTCGCCAGGCCGAAAAGAGCGGTGCGCGGCCGCTGCACCGCCTGCATCTCTTTTCCAAGGCCTTGTAGGATGGACAACACCTTGCTTTCCCGCATCGTCGCCAAGGCCAACCTGGCGCCCTCGGTGCACAACACCCAGCCGGCGCGCTGGCACCTGGCGGGGAACGGTTCGATCCTGGTAATGGCCGAGCTGGCGCGGCAGCTGTCGGTCGGCGACCCGCAGGCCCGCGACCTGGGCATCTCCTGCGGCGCTGCTGTCGAAGGCACGCTTATGGCGCTTGCTGACGCCGGCATCGGCGTCGCCGTCGCCGAGGATCTGTGGCAGGCAAACGACACGGTCGCCTTTCCCGGCTACCGGCTCGCGGCGCGGATCGTTCCCGGCGGCGCGGCACGGCCGTCACCGTTGAACGGCCATGTCGCGAACCGCTTCACCTGGCGTTCGCATTTCAAGCCGGCGGCGATGGCTGCCGCAATCGCGCTGCAGGCATGGGCGCGAGAAGCGGAAGATGTGACGCTTGCTCACACGCCTCAGGACATCGCCATGCTGGCGGCGCTGGCCGACGATGCCAGCCTGGTGTTTCTGCGCGACCGCGCCTTTCGCAATGAGCTTGTGGGCTGGATGCGGCTGGCGCGCTCGCATCCGCGCTACGACGCCGACGGCCTCAATCTGGACGCGCTACGCATGGGCGCGCTGGAAGGATTCGGCGCCGGAGCGGTTTTGGGAACGCGCCTGTTCGACGCCATCGATGCGCTGGGATTGGGCAAGGTGCTGACGGGCGAAGGATCGAAGACGCGGTCGGCGGCGGCGATCGCGCTGTTCCACCGCCCGCGCGAGGAATCGCCTGTGCAGTCGGGCCGTGCCTTCTACCGCTTCTGGCTCAACCTGACGCGGCTCGGCTTCGCGGCCTGGCCGATGGCGGCAGTGGCCGATCATCCGCAAAGTGCGGAGATTTGCGGCCGGCATTTTTCCATCCC
>NZ_JBAZUD010000094.1:0-19823 GCF_041661565.1 Mesorhizobium sp. | reverse complement strand
GACCTACGAGATGAGCAAGGCGGTAGCCAAAAGGCTGGCGGCCTATCTCAAGGAGATGGGCGTCGACCAAGGTGTACTCGAGGCGATGAAGAGCACGCCCGCCAGCGAGATCCACCAGATCAGCCTCGACGACATGCTGGCGATGAAATTGGTGACCGGCCCGGACACTGCGGACCTGTTGACCTCCGCCAGCCCGTGCGGGCCGGATCGATCGGCCGCGAACTGCCGTGAGGTACCTGGGAATAAGCCGGATACTGGCCAGACCGCGGAAGCCAAGCCCACTCCGCCACCGGCGGAACTCGAGAGTGTGCCGCGGAATGGGGACATGCGCTTTATCGTGGTGCGCGGCAGCAACCCGCTCTGCAATCCTGATTGTCCGGAATGGATCTCTGCAGAAGGCGCGATTACGCCCCAGACCCCGCCGAAGCTGAGCCAGCTGCTCGCCACGCTTGGTGACCGGCGGCTGCCTGTGGTGATCAACTCGCGGGGAGGCGACCTGATCAGCGCCCTCGCAACGGGACGACTTATCCATGAAAGGAAGCTCGATACCGCCGTTGCCCGCACCGATTTTGTTGGCTGCGACCCGGCCGAATGGAATTGCCTGGCTGAAGATGGCGCCTATGCAGGGCTGACCACCGACGTGGGGGTCGAGTGCGATTCGGCCTGCGCCCTCATGCTTGCCGGCGGCGTCAGACGCCTCGTCGGCCCACAGGCGCAGCTTAGCCTTTATCTCATGGGCCAGAAAAAGGTGGTCAAGGCCTACCTCGAGGAGATGGCGATTGGTCCCGAGTTGTACAGGGTGGTCGCACAACGCTCGGACGAGCGTCAACTCGATCCTGACTTGATGCTGAAGGCGGGACTGACAACGGCACGGCAATCGGTGGACGCGCTGACTGGCGCGACGATCTGCGACGCGACACCGAGACCTGGGAACTGTCGTGTAATGCCATCATCCAATACGCGGGCCGAGGCTCCGGCGAACTTGTAGGTGTTTGCACGCAAACCACCCTTTACAGGGCGCGCGGAAGCTTTTAGGAAGCGCCTGCTGCGCCGTCATGCGCACGATACGGGCATAGCTCAGTTGGTAGAGCGGCGGTCTCCAAAACCGCAGGTCGTAGGTTCGAGCCCTGCTGCCCGTGCCATTTCTCGGAATGGCGAGTTGAATAAACACCCCTTTTGCAACCCGCCCTTTGAAAACCGGCAAGCCGCTTGCCATATTAGGGCGGTTGGGGCATAAGGGCGCGATAGCCGGGACGGGACGACTGGATGGTTCCGAGGCGGCGTTTGGTCATAAAGCGGACACTTGCCACTTGCGTGGATCAAGAATCGGTTTTATGTAGACGAAACAGACACGCGACGCGTGGAGCTGGGAAGCCGGCTTTACGCGTCTGATTTGCATGGGCGAAATGATCGCGCCGATTCGGTGCGAACGTGAGCTCAGGCGGCACGTCCCGGCCAGCGGGATCATCCAGGAGACCCGGCCAACGGGTCTTGAAGACAGAGCGGCATATGGCTTCGAAAACCACAAATCCTTTCGTCTTTCTCCAGCAGGTTCGCACGGAGACCGCCAAGGTCACCTGGCCGTCGCGCCGCGAAACGATGATCTCGACGGTGATGGTCCTGGCCTTCGCTGTGATTGCGATGATCTTTTTCTTCACCGCCGATCAGCTCATGGGCCTTGCGGTCGAACAGATTCTGGGCATCGGACGCTAAGTCCGGCGATTACGGAGAAGTCTTGAAATGACCGCGCGCTGGTACATCGTCCACGCCTATTCGAACTTTGAAAAGAAGGTCGCCGAGGACATCGTCAACAAGGCCAAGCAGAAGGGCCTGTCGGCGGATATCGAGCAGATCGTGGTGCCGACCGAGAAGGTCGTCGAGGTTCGTCGCGGCCGCAAGGTCGATGCCGAGCGCAAGTTCTTTCCAGGCTATGTGCTGCTGAAGGCCAACCTGACCGATGCCGTGTTCTCGCTTGTGAAGAACACGCCGAAGGTCACCGGGTTCCTGGGCGACTCGAAGCCGGTGCCGATCACCGAAGTCGAAGCCCAGCGCATCCTCAACCAGGTGCAGGAAGGCGTCGAGCGGCCGAAGCCCTCGGTCACGTTCGAGATCGGTGAGGCGATCCGTGTGTCGGATGGCCCCTTCGCCTCGTTCAACGGCTTCGTCCAGGAAGTGGACGAGGAGCGGGCGCGGCTCAAGGTGGAAGTGTCGATCTTCGGGCGCGCCGTGCCGGTCGATCTGGAATTTGGTCAGGTCGAGAAGGGCTGATCCGAAATCCCTGATGCAGGGCCGGCGACGCCGGTTCGGCGATCAGGGGAGGCGGCGCGAGGAATTGCGCGGTCTTGAGAACGGTGGGAGGCGAAGGCGGCTTTAGCCGGCCGCGTGACCCGCACCACCAGACTGCAACCGCCGGGTTTTCCCAGTTAGTAGGGCCGGCATGAGAAGAAAGCAGGAAAGAGATGGCTAAGAAAATCGCAGGCCAGCTCAAGCTTCAGGTGAAAGCGGGATCGGCAACGCCGTCTCCCCCGATCGGCCCGGCGCTTGGTCAGCGTGGCATCAACATCATGGAGTTCTGCAAGGCGTTCAACGCGCAGACCCAGGAAATGGAAAAGGGATCGCCGGTTCCGGTCGTCATCACCTATTACCAGGACAAGTCCTTCACCTTCGCCATGAAGACGGCGCCGGTGAGCTATTTCCTGAAGAAGGCGGCGAACCTGACGTCTGGTTCGAAGGAGCCCGGCAAGATCAAGGCCGGTACGGTTTCGCGCGAAAAGGTCCGCGAGATCGCAACCGCCAAGATGAAGGATCTGAACGCGAACGACGTCGAGGCGGCCATGCGCATGGTCGAGGGCTCCGCCCGCTCGATGGGTCTGGAAGTGGTGGGCTGAGATCATGGCAAAGATTGCAAAGCGTGTATCGAAGACCCGCGAAGGCGTTGATCCCAACAAGGCTTATGCCCTGGGCGATGCGCTGCAGCTGCTCAAGCACAGGTCCTCGGTCAAGTTCGACGAGACCATCGAAGTCGCCATGAACCTTGGCGTTGATCCTCGCCATGCCGACCAGATGGTCCGCGGCGTGGTCAATCTGCCGAACGGCACCGGCCGCTCCGTGCGCGTCGCCGTGTTCGCCCGCGGCGACAAGGCTGATGAAGCACGCGCCGCTGGCGCCGACATCGTTGGCGCCGAGGATCTGGTCGACATCGTCCAGAAGGGCACGATCGATTTCGATCGCTGCATCGCCACGCCGGACATGATGCCGCTCGTCGGCCGCCTCGGCAAGGTGCTCGGCCCGCGTGGCATGATGCCGAACCCGAAGGTCGGCACCGTTACCACCGATGTCGCGGCAGCCGTCAAGGCATCCAAGGGTGGCGCGGTCGAGTTCCGCGTCGAGAAGGCCGGCATCGTTCATGCCGGCGTCGGCAAGGTCTCGTTCGATGTCAAGGCATTGGAAGAGAACATCCGCGCCTTCGCCGATGCGGTGACGAAGGCAAAGCCTGCCGGCGCCAAGGGCAACTACGTCAAGAAGGTGTCTGTCACCTCGACGATGGGCCCGGGCCTCAAGCTCGATGTCTCGACGCTCGCGGCGTCCTGATAGGTTTTAGTTCGGATCGGCTGTTGAAGGGCTGATCCATCAAAGAATTCCGGGCCTCCGATTCAGGTTGGCGGCCCGGTACCGGAAGTCGAAAGGCTTCCGGACATCCTGTCCGAGATTGCAGGCGGCCCAACAGCCTTAATTCATGTGGGCCTGCATGAGACGGGTGAAGACCGGACAACGGAGCGACTGCTCCAATGAAAGGTTCGAACCGTGTTTGCCTTTTGTCTGCGCATCTCCGGCTTGGCCGTAGGTGTGGCGAAAGGGGGCAGGATCCTCGAGCGTCGTTCGGGAGATCCGTTACTGGATGGCCCGGCCGACAAAAGGCAACCCGACGCCTGTCCTCGTGAATGGGAATGTTCCCGCTAGCAGGATGGGGGTCAACTGGAGATAGGCAGTGGACAGAGCGGAAAAACGCGAACTCGTCACGGGCCTGAATGGTGCGTTCTCGAACGCAGGTTCAGTGGTCGTGGCCCACTACGCCGGTATCACCGTCGCGCAAATGAACGACCTTCGGTCGAAAATGCGCGCCGCCGGTGGCACCGTCAAAGTCGCGAAGAACCGTCTCGCCAAAATCGCTCTTCAGGGCACGGACTCCGCATCGATCATCGACCTGTTCAAGGGACAGACGCTGATCGCTTATTCGGAGGATCCGATTGCGGCGCCGAAGGTCGCTTCCGATTTCGCCAAGGGAAATGACAAGCTTGTCATTCTCGGCGGCGCGATGGGCACGACCTCGCTCAACGCCGACGGTGTGAAGGCACTCGCCACACTTCCGTCGCTCGACGAGCTGCGCGCCAGGCTGGTTGGCATGATCGCCACGCCGGCAACCCGGATCGCCCAGATCGTCAATGCGCCAGCGGCTTCGGTCGCGCGCGTCATCGGCGCTTACGCCCGGAAGGACGAGGCGGCATGAGGCCGTTCCTCGCTATCACAAACACACGTTCGAACCTTATGAAGGAACATAACAATGGCTGATCTGGCAAAGATCGTAGACGACCTTTCGAAGCTGACCGTCCTCGAGGCGGCCGAGCTGTCGAAGCTTCTGGAAGAAAAGTGGGGCGTTTCCGCCGCTGCTCCGGTCGCTGTCGCCGCTGCTGGCGGTGGTGCTGCCGCGGCTGCTCCGGCCGAGGAAAAGACGGAATTCGACGTCGTCCTCACCGAAGCGGGCGCTCAGAAGATCAACGTCATCAAGGAAGTCCGCGCCATCACCGGTCTTGGCCTCAAGGAAGCCAAGGATCTGGTCGAAGCGGCTCCGAAGCCGGTCAAGGAAGGCGTTTCCAAGGCCGACGCTGACAAGTTCAAGGCCCAGCTGGAAGCAGCCGGCGCCAAGGTCGAACTGAAGTAAGCGTAGAAAGCGGCGGACGGCCTCGCGCCGTCCGCCACTCCCTTCGCGTTGAAGGGAGGACGCGTAGCGCGAGATGTATGAGAACCTCTTTCCTGAGGGCCGCGAAACCGGCCCTCAGGAAACGGGTTTTCTCCCGTTTTAGCCGGCGCCGCCAAGCAATTGGGTAGGGCTGCCGGAGAACAGACAAAGGGCCGCCGCCAAGGTGGCTCGGCATGCAAGACGAGCCGCGGCGAGGCTCGTCCCGAGTTTTGAGCTAAGGAGCGACGATGGCCCAGACACAGACTTTCAATGGCCGCAGACGCGTACGCAAGTTCTTCGGAAAGATCCCGGAAGTTGCGGAGATGCCGAACCTGATCGAGGTTCAGAAGGCATCCTATGACCAGTTCCTGATGGTGGCGGAGCCCAAGGGTGGGCGCCCGGACGAGGGACTGCAAGCAGTTTTCAAGTCGGTTTTCCCGATCCAGGACTTTTCCGGCTCCTCCATGCTGGAGTTCGTGAAGTACGAGTTCGAAGGACCGAAATTCGACGTTGACGAATGCCGTCAGCGCGACCTCACCTATGCGGCGCCCCTGAAGGTGACGCTGCGCCTGATCGTGTTCGATATCGACGAGGATACCGGAGCGAAGTCGATCAAGGACATCAAGGAGCAGGACGTCTACATGGGCGACATGCCGCTCATGACGTTGAACGGCACCTTCATCGTCAACGGCACCGAGCGCGTCATCGTTTCGCAGATGCACCGCTCGCCGGGCGTCTTCTTCGATCACGACAAGGGCAAGTCCCACTCGTCGGGCAAGCTGCTGTTTGCCGCGCGCGTCATCCCGTATCGCGGCTCGTGGCTCGATATCGAGTTCGATTCCAAGGACGTCGTGCACGCCCGCATCGACCGCCGCCGCAAGATTCCGGTGACCTCGCTGCTGATGGCGCTCGGCATGGACGCGGAAGAGATCCTGTCGACCTTCTACAACAAGATCACCTACAAGCGCGCCGGTGATCATTGGCGCATTCCGTTCAACGTCGAGCGTTTCCGCGGTCTCAAGGCCGTCGGCGACCTTGTCGATGCCGATACGGGCGAGATCGTTGTCGAAGCCGGCAAGAAGATCACCGCCCGTCAGGCGCGTGCGCTTGGTGAAAAGGGTCTGAAGGCGATCAAGGCGACCGACGAGGATCTGCTTGGCAACTATCTGGCCGAGGACATCGTCAACTACGCCACCGGCGAGATCTTCCTCGAAGCCGGCGACGAGATCGACGAAAAGACGCTGAAGGTGTTGCTCGGTACGGGCGAGAACGAGATCAAGGTTCTCGACATCGACCACGTCAATGTCGGCGCCTATATCCGCAACACGCTCAACGTCGACAAGAACGAGAGCCGCCAGGACGCGCTGTTCGACATCTATCGTGTCATGCGCCCAGGCGAGCCGCCGACGCTCGAGACCGCCGAAGCCATGTTCAACTCGCTGTTCTTCGACAGCGAGCGCTACGATCTGTCGGCTGTCGGCCGCGTCAAGATGAACATGCGTCTCGAACTCAAGGCCGAGGACACCGTGCGCGTGCTGCGCAAGGACGACATCCTGGCCGTGGTCAAGACGCTGGTCGAACTGCGCGACGGCAAGGGCGAGATCGACGACATCGACAATCTCGGCAACCGCCGCGTGCGTTCCGTCGGTGAGCTGATGGAAAACCAGTACCGCGTCGGCCTGCTTCGCATGGAGCGCGCGATCAAGGAGCGTATGTCCTCGATCGAGATCGACACGGTGATGCCGCAGGACCTGATCAACGCCAAGCCGGCGGCTGCTGCCGTGCGCGAGTTCTTCGGCTCCTCGCAGCTGTCGCAGTTCATGGACCAGACCAACCCGCTGTCGGAAATCACCCACAAGCGTCGCCTTTCGGCGCTTGGACCGGGCGGTCTGACCCGCGAGCGCGCCGGCTTCGAGGTGCGCGACGTGCATCCGACGCATTACGGCCGCATCTGCCCGATCGAGACGCCGGAAGGCCCGAATATCGGCCTGATCAACTCGCTGGCGACCTTCGCGCGCGTCAACAAGTACGGCTTCATCGAAAGCCCGTACCGCAAGATCGTCGATGGCAAGCTGACCAATGACGTCGTCTATCTCTCGGCGATGGAAGAGGCCAAGCACCATGTCGCGCAGGCCAATGCCGAGCTCGACAAGAACGGTGGTTTCGTCGACGAATTCGTCATTTGCCGCAGTGCCGGCGAAGTGATGATGGCGCCGCGCGAAAACGTCGATCTGATGGACGTGTCGCCCAAGCAGATGGTGTCGGTGGCCGCGGCCCTGATCCCGTTCCTCGAGAACGACGACGCCAACCGCGCGCTGATGGGCTCGAACATGCAGCGTCAGGCCGTGCCGCTGGTGCGCGCCGAAGCGCCGTTCGTCGGCACCGGCATGGAGCCGATCGTTGCCCGTGACTCGGGCGCCGCCATCGGCGCCCGCCGCGGCGGCATCGTCGACCAGGTGGACGCGACGCGTATCGTCATTCGCGCCACCGAGGATCTCGATCCGGGCAAGTCCGGCGTCGACATCTACCGGTTGATGAAGTTCCAGCGTTCGAACCAGAACACCTGCATCAACCAGCGTCCGCTGGTGCGCATGGGCGACCGGGTCAACAAGGGTGACATCATTGCCGACGGTCCGTCGACGGAGCTCGGCGATCTGGCGCTCGGCCGCAACGTGCTGGTCGCGTTCATGCCGTGGAATGGCTACAACTACGAGGACTCGATCCTCCTCTCCGAGCGCATCGTCGCCGACGACGTCTTCACCTCGATCCACATCGAGGAGTTCGAGGTCATGGCCCGCGACACCAAGCTCGGACCGGAGGAAATCACGCGCGATATCCCGAACGTTTCGGAAGAAGCGCTGAAGAACCTCGACGAAGCCGGCATCGTCTATATCGGCGCGGAAGTGCAGCCGGGCGACATCCTGGTCGGCAAGATCACGCCGAAGGGCGAAAGCCCGATGACGCCGGAAGAGAAGCTTCTGCGCGCCATCTTCGGCGAAAAGGCTTCCGACGTGCGCGATACCTCGATGCGCATGCCTCCGGGCACATTCGGCACCGTCGTCGAGGTGCGCGTGTTCAATCGCCACGGTGTGGAGAAGGACGAGCGCGCCATGGCGATCGAGCGCGAGGAGATCGAACGCCTCGCCAAGGACCGTGACGACGAGCAGGCCATCCTGGACCGCAACGTCTACGCGCGTCTTTCCGACGTGCTCGTCGGCAAGGAAGCGATCGCCGGACCGAAGGGCTTCAAGAAGGGCTCGACGCTGTCCAAGGATACGCTCGACGAGTATCCGCGTTCGCAGTGGTGGCAGTTTGCCGTGGAGAACGAAAAGCTCCAGAGCGAACTGGAAGCTCTGCGAGGCCAGTACGACGACTCCAAGAAGGCGCTTGAACAGCGCTTCATGGACAAGGTCGAAAAGGTGCAGCGCGGCGACGAAATGCCTCCGGGCGTCATGAAGATGGTCAAGGTCTTCGTGGCCGTGAAGCGCAAGATGCAGCCGGGCGACAAGATGGCCGGCCGTCACGGCAACAAGGGTGTCGTGTCGCGGATCGTTCCGGTCGAGGACATGCCATTCCTCGAGGACGGCACGCATGCCGATATCGTGCTCAACCCGCTGGGTGTGCCGAGCCGCATGAATGTCGGCCAGATCCTGGAAACGCATCTGGGCTGGGCCTGCGCCGGAATGGGCAAGAAGATCGGCGAGCTGATCGACACCTATAAGGCCGCTGGCGACATCAAGCCGCTGCGCAAGACGCTGGAGAGCTTCATTCCGGCCAACGACCGCAACGAGCCGGTCCGCGACTATGACGACGAGAGCATCGTTCGCCTCAGCGAACAGATGCGCCGCGGCGTCTCTATCGCGACGCCGGTGTTCGACGGCGCGCACGAGGCTGACATCAACATCATGCTGGAGCAGGCGGGCCTGCACACCAGCGGTCAGTCGCAGCTCTATGACGGACGCACCGGCGAGCCGTTCGATCGCAAGGTGACGATGGGCTACATATATATGCTCAAGCTTCACCACCTCGTGGACGACAAGATCCACGCGCGTTCGATCGGTCCGTACTCGCTCGTTACCCAGCAGCCGCTGGGCGGCAAGGCGCAGTTCGGTGGCCAGCGCTTCGGCGAAATGGAGGTCTGGGCCCTGGAGGCCTATGGCGCCGCCTACACGCTGCAGGAAATGCTGACGGTGAAGTCGGACGACGTTGCCGGCCGCACCAAGGTCTACGAGGCGATCGTCAGAGGCGACGACACGTTCGAGGCAGGCATCCCGGAGAGCTTCAACGTGCTCGTCAAGGAAATGCGGTCGCTGGGTCTCAATGTCGAGCTGGAGAACACCAAGCTTGATGACAACCCGGTCCGGTTGCCGGACGCGGCCGAGTAGGGCGCCGAACAATCAAGACGTCCGGTCGCGGGAAATCGCGACCGGATGCACCAAATTCTTCGGCCGGTGGCCGACACAAGACGGCGGGCGTTTGGCCCGCGACTAGATGCAAGGGGTTTTCGAGGACCCCGATAAGGAGAACGGCATGAACCAAGAGGTCATGAATCTCTTCAATCCGCAGGCGCCTGCGCAGGTGTTCGATTCCATCCGGATATCGCTTGCCAGCCCTGAGAAGATTCTGTCCTGGTCTTTCGGCGAGATCAAGAAGCCGGAGACCATCAACTACCGCACCTTCAAGCCGGAGCGTGACGGTCTGTTCTGCGCGCGCATTTTTGGCCCGATCAAGGACTATGAGTGCCTGTGCGGCAAGTACAAGCGCATGAAGTACAAGGGCGTTATCTGCGAGAAGTGCGGCGTCGAAGTCACGCTGTCGCGCGTTCGCCGCGAGCGCATGGGCCATATCGAGCTCGCAGCGCCGGTCGCCCATATCTGGTTCCTGAAGTCGCTGCCGTCGCGCATCGGCACGCTGCTCGACATGACCCTCAAGGACATCGAGCGGGTTCTGTACTTCGAGAACTACATCGTCACCGAGCCTGGCCTCACCGCGCTGAAGGAGCACCAGCTCCTGAGCGAGGAGGAGTACATGATCGCCGTCGACGAGTATGGCGAGGATAGTTTCACCGCCATGATCGGCGCCGAGGCGATCCATGACCTGCTGGCCGGAATGGATCTGGAAAAGATCGCCGGCGATCTGCGCACGGAGCTGGCATCGACCACGTCCGAGCTCAAGCAGAAGAAGTATCTGAAGCGGCTCAAGGTCGTCGAGAACTTCATGGAATCGGGCAATCGTCCGGAATGGATGATCATGAAGGTCGTCCCGGTGATCCCGCCGGACCTGCGCCCGCTCGTCCCGCTGGACGGCGGCCGCTTTGCCACGTCAGATCTGAACGACCTCTATCGCCGCGTCATCAACCGCAACAACCGTCTGAAGCGGCTGATCGAACTGCGCGCTCCCGGCATCATCGTGCGCAATGAAAAGCGCATGCTGCAGGAAGCCGTCGATGCGCTGTTCGACAATGGCCGTCGCGGCCGCGTCATCACGGGTGCCAACAAGCGTCCGCTGAAGTCGCTGTCCGACATGCTCAAGGGCAAGCAGGGCCGGTTCCGCCAGAACCTGCTCGGCAAGCGCGTCGACTATTCCGGCCGCTCGGTCATCGTCACCGGTCCGGAGCTCAAGCTGCACCAGTGCGGCCTGCCGAAGAAGATGGCGCTCGAGCTGTTCAAGCCCTTCATCTATGCCCGTCTTGACGCCAAGGGTTACTCCTCGACCGTCAAGCAGGCCAAGAAGCTGGTCGAGAAGGAGCGTCCGGAGGTCTGGGATATCCTCGACGAGGTCATCCGCGAGCATCCGGTGCTGTTGAACCGCGCGCCGACGCTGCACCGCCTCGGCATCCAGGCGTTCGAGCCGATCCTGATCGAAGGCAAGGCGATCCAGCTGCACCCGCTGGTTTGCACCGCCTTCAACGCCGACTTCGACGGCGATCAGATGGCTGTCCACGTGCCTCTGTCGCTGGAAGCGCAGCTTGAAGCCCGCGTGCTGATGATGTCGACCAACAACATCCTGCACCCGGCTTCCGGCGCGCCGATCATCGTGCCGTCGCAGGACATGGTTCTCGGTCTCTACTATCTCTCGATCGTCAACCAGAACGAGCCGGGCGAGGGCATGGTGTTTGCCGACATGGGCGAACTCCAGCACGCGCTCGAGACCAAGGCGGTGACGCTGCACTCCAAGATCCGCGGTCGTTTCCGCACGGTCGATGCCGAAGGCAAGGTCGTGTCGAAGATCCATGACACCACGCCTGGCCGCATGATCATCGGCGAGCTTCTGCCCAAGAACGTCAATGTGCCCTACGAGACCGCCAACCAGGAGATGACCAAGAAGAACATCTCCAAGATGATCGACACCGTCTACCGCCACTGCGGTCAGAAGGAGACGGTCATTTTCTGCGATCGCATCATGGCTCTCGGCTTCAGCCACGCCTGCCGCGCCGGCATTTCGTTCGGCAAGGACGACATGCTGATCCCGGACGCCAAGATCAAGCTGGTGTCCGACACCGAGGCCTTGGCCAAGGAATACGAGCAGCAGTACAATGACGGCCTGATCACGCAGGGCGAGAAGTACAACAAGGTCGTCGACGCCTGGGCCAAGTGCTCGGAAAAGGTTGCCGACGAAATGATGGCCCGCATCAAGGCGGTCGAGTTCGAGGACAATGGCCGTCAGAAGCCGATGAACTCGATCTACATGATGTCGCACTCCGGTGCGCGTGGCTCGCCCACCCAGATGCGCCAGCTCGCCGGCATGCGCGGCCTGATGGCCAAGCCGTCGGGTGAAATCATCGAGACGCCGATCATCTCGAACTTCAAGGAAGGCCTTACCGTGCTCGAGTACTTCAACTCGACCCACGGCGCCCGCAAGGGTCTGGCCGACACCGCCTTGAAGACGGCGAACTCGGGTTACCTCACCCGTCGTCTGGTCGACGTGGCGCAGGACTGCATTGTCAACTCCGTCGACTGCGGCACCGACAAGGGCCTCACCATGCAGCCGATCGTCGATGCCGGTCAGGTCGTCGCTTCGGTCGGCCAGCGCGTGCTGGGCCGTACCTCGCTCGACGACATCACCCATCCGGTGACGGGCGATGTCTTGGTCAAGGCCGGAACGCTGATGGACGAGCGTGACGTGGAACAGATCGAAAAGGCCGGCGTCCAGTCGGTCCGCATTCGCTCGGCACTGACATGCGAAGTCAGGATTGGCGTCTGCGCGGTCTGCTACGGACGCGATCTGGCCCGCGGCACCCCGGTCAACCAGGGTGAAGCCGTCGGCGTCATCGCGGCGCAGTCGATCGGCGAACCGGGCACCCAGCTCACCATGCGTACCTTCCACATGGGCGGTACGGCGCAGGTCGTCGACTCCTCGTTCCTTGAAGCCTCCTATGAGGGCAAGGTCGAGATCCGCAACCGCAACGTGGTGCGCAACTCCGACGGCCAGCAGATGGTCATGGGCCGCAACATGGCGGTTCTGATCCTCGACGAAGCCGGCAAGGAGCGTGCCTCGCACCGCCTGACCTATGGTTCGCGCATCTTCGTGGACGATGGTGACAAGGTGAAGCGCGGCCAGCGTATCGCCGAGTGGGATCCTTATACCCGCCCGGTCCTCACTGAAATCGAGGGCAGGGTGTCGTACGAGGATCTGGTCGACGGCATCTCCGTGCAGGAAACCGCCGACGAGTCGACCGGCATCACCAAGCGTGAGGTCATCGACTGGCGCTCGACGCCGCGCGGCAACGACCTGAAGCCGGCGATCGCGATCCAGGACGCCAAGGGCAAGGTCGGCAAACTGTCGAAGGGTGGCGATGCCCGCTTCCTGCTCTCGGTCGAGGCCATTTTGTCGGTCGAGCCCGGTTCGCAGGTCCGTCCCGGCGACGTGCTGGCGCGTATCCCGATGGAAAGCGCCAAGACCAAGGACATCACCGGCGGTCTGCCGCGTGTGGCCGAACTGTTCGAGGCACGCCGTCCGAAGGATCACGCCATCATCGCCGAGATCGATGGCACGATCCGCTTCGGCCGCGATTACAAGAACAAGCGTCGCATCATCATCGAGCCGCATGACTCGACGCTTGAGCCGGTCGAATACCTGATCCCGAAGGGCAAGCCGTTCCATCTCCAGGACGGCGACGTCATCGAGAAGGGCGACTACATCCTCGACGGCAATCCGGCGCCGCACGACATCCTGGCGATCAAGGGCGTGGAGGCACTTGCTTCCTACCTCGTCAACGAAATCCAGGAAGTCTATCGTCTGCAGGGCGTGTCGATCAACGACAAGCACATCGAGGTGATCGTTCGCCAGATGCTGCAGAAGGTCGAGATCACGGTGCAGGGCGACTCGACCTACATTCCGGGCGATCATGTCGACGTGATCGAACTGGAAGAGGTCAACGATCGCCTGGTCGAGGACGGCAAGAAGCCGGCCGAAGGCCTGCCGGTGCTGCTCGGCATCACCAAGGCATCGCTGCAGACGCCGTCCTTCATCTCGGCCGCCTCCTTCCAGGAGACGACCAGGGTGCTGACCGAAGCCGCGGTTGCCGGCAAGACCGACATGCTGCAGGGCCTGAAGGAGAACGTCATCGTCGGCCGGTTGATCCCGGCCGGTACGGGCGGCACGATGAGCCAGATCCGGCGCATCGCGACCTCGCGCGACGAACTGATCATCGACGAGCGCCGCAAGGCCTCCGGTGTGGAAGTCGCCGAGCCGATGCTGGCCAATATGACCACCCCCGCGGAGTAAACGCGGCGGGCACAAGAAGTTGGAAAGGGGCCCAAGCGGCCCCTTTTCGCGTTTTGGCCCCTCAAATGGACCGAGGAGAAATCGATGAACAAGACGACATGGGCTGCCGTCGACGACTATATCGTCGACGCCCTGTTTGACGCGGATCCTGTCCTCGAAGCCGTCATGGCTGCCAATCACGATCAGGGATTGCCGGCCATCGACGTTTCGCCAGCGCAAGGCAAACTGCTCTCGCTGCTTGTGCGCATCCGGGGCGCGAAGCGGGTCCTCGAAGTCGGTACGCTGGGCGGATATTCGACGATATGGATGGCGCGGGCATTGCCTGCCGACGGCAAGATCGTGACGCTTGAACTCGATCCGCATCATGCAAGCGTCGCGCGTTCGAATTTCGAGAGGTCGGGCGTTTCCGAGCGCGTGGAACTGCGGGTCGGGCCTGCGCTTCAGTCACTATCGGCTCTCGGTGCCGAGAATGCCGCGCCGTTCGATCTCATTTTCATCGACGCCGACAAGCCGAACAATCCGAACTACCTGGCCTGGGCCATGCGGCTGTCCCGGCCGGGGACAGTCATCGTCTGCGACAACGTCATCCGTGAAGGTGCGGTGCTCGATGAGGATGGCCATGACGCCAATGTGGAAGGCGCACGCGCTGCGTTCTCGTTCATCGGCGGCGACAAGCGGCTAGACGGCACGGCTATCCAGATGGTCGGTGCGAAAGGTTATGATGGCTTTGCGATTGCCATCGTCGAGTAACAGCACATCGTGATTATCGGACGACCCAGGTCGTGCTCACTTGTCATCGGCTTTTCCTCCGGAGGGAAAGGAAGGGAGCATTGCTTGACGGAGCGTTGACGGCAAAAAGCTTGGCGCCTTTCCTCTACCCCGTCGATCGGGGGAGAGGTGGCTCGGCGTAGCCGAGACGGAGTGGGGGTCGACCTGGCACGAGTCCGCATTCAAGCCAGGTCGGCAATCTCCGAGCGTACAAGACTCAATCGAAAAACGCCTCGACCACGTTGCGCTTTCCAAGCATGAAAGCGTCGGCCACATGCTGAAGCGGAGCGAGATCGACATCCGAGGCGCCGGCACGCACGATCTCGGCGAAGCGCCTGTAGAGCTGGGGATATTCCGCTTCCGGTTCGTCATGGACGACCTTGCCGTCGATGGCGAGCTTCGAGCCGCCGCCGGAAAGCACCATGGCGCCCTTGTCCGTCTCGGCCAGGATGTCCCAGCTTTGCGGGCCGGTCTGCAGCCAGTCGAGTTCCATCGTCACCGGCAATCCGTTCGAGGTGCGGAAGACGACATGCGCCGCGACCGGCGAGGCGCGATTTTCGGGGAAGTCGAGAACGGCCGAGGTGATGAACAGTGCCGGCAGGATGTGGGTCACAATCGACAGCGCGTTGATGCCGGGATCGAAGACACCAAAGCCGCCCGGCGCCCAAATCCATTCCTGGTTAGGGTGCCAGCGACGCACATCTTCCTTCCAGATGACGGCGGCGGAACGGATGCGGGCGGTCTCCAGAAACGCCCGTGCGGCCTCGACCGCCGGAGCATAGCGCGAGTGCCAGCTGGCAAACAGCGAGACGCCGTTCTTCGCGGCCAATGTCTTCAGGTCCTCGACCTCGCTGACCGTGGCGCCCGGCGGCTTCTCCAGGAAGACGTGCTTTTTCGCCTCCAGTGCCGTGCGCGCGGCGTCATAGCGGAATTGCGGCGGCATGCACAGCGAGACGGCTTCGAGCTCTGGAACTGAGTCGAGCATCGCTTCGATAGTCGGGAAGTTCGGGATGCCGTCGACCTTGCCATGCCGGCTGGCGGCAGCGATCAGGCGGTAATCCTGATCCTTCGCTAGGGCCGGCAGATGCTGGTCGCGCACGATCTTGCCGACGCCGACGATGCCTATGTTGATGGGCTGGGACACGGTCGCTCCGTCTGTTGAGGGGTGATGGGCGTTTCTACCAGAAGGCCGGTCCCGGGCAAGTCGAGGTCCGATGGGCGGCGATTCGGACGGCGGAGTATCGCCTGGCCTCAGATCGGCACGTCGAAGGTCACGATCGACACTTCGCCTTCGAGTGCGCCTTGGAAGGCGGACAGATGCGGCTCATCGTCGGGCACGCCGTCCATGTCGCCGATCTGGTCGAGCTCGGCTTCGGCGTAACCTTCCGCGGCAAGCGATTCGAGCACGCGGCGCACCGCCGAATCGTCGTCGGGGGCAACCAGCATCACATGAACGCCCTCCGGCTTGCCGCCTTTCTTCTTCCACACCCGTCCGGTCACGATGGTGACCGGACGCTCCTCATTGTCGTTCACGGGCCGATTCCTCTTGGCAGATTGTGGGCGGGCGAGGGGATTGCGACTGCTCATGCCGCCTTTTCGCATGAAGCAGGGCCTTGCGACAGCATCAAGCCATTCACTTTGCCAAAAAGCTCGGCACTTTCTTCAGCGCCATTGCAAAATAGCGAAAGAAAATTACATGCGGTTTTCGCATGGCTGCCAAGCCCCGGCTTCAATGCAATATTTGCCGCGCCGGGGTTGACGCTTCGCGGCCTTGCTAGTAGAAGCCGGCCAGTCAGAACCGATGTGAGGCTCTCCCTTCCGAAGCGACACGCTTTGGAGTTTGCCTCAAACAGGGTTCGTTTTACGAGCGAAAAGACATTTCCGGCGTGCACGAAGCGGCTTCCGCTTCCTCTGCCATTTGTTCGGGCAAGACCGCGAGGCGCGGTTTGTGGCCCGAATTTGCGCATGGAAATGGCGCTTTGAGCGGCCCTGACAGGGCGAGACACGGAATTGAGAGACAAGAGGGTTTAATGCCTACCGTCAACCAGCTGATCCGCAAGCCGCGCATTGCGCCGGTGAAGCGCAACAAGGTCCCGGCCATGCAGCAGAACCCGCAGAAGCGGGGCGTCTGCACGCGCGTCTATACAACGACGCCGAAGAAGCCGAACTCTGCGCTGCGCAAGGTGGCCAAGATCCGCCTGACCAATGGTTTTGAAGTGATCGGGTACATCCCCGGCGAAGGCCACAACCTTCAGGAACACTCCGTGGTCATGATCCGCGGCGGCCGCGTCAAGGATCTTCCGGGCGTGCGTTACCACATCATTCGCGGCGTGCTCGACACGCAGGGCGTGAAGAACCGCAAGCAGCGCCGTTCGAAGTACGGCGCCAAGCGTCCTAAGTAAGATTTTCCGGCTCTGGCGCTGCTTGAATGCGTCGGGCTACGAGATTGAGAGACAAAAGCCATGTCGCGTCGTCACAGTGCAGAAAAGCGTGAGATCAATCCGGACCCGAAGTTCGGCGATCTGATCGTCACCAAGTTCATGAACGCCGTCATGTATGACGGCAAGAAGTCGGTTGCCGAGACCATCGTCTACGGTGCGCTCGACCAGGTCCAGTCGAAGACCAAGCAGGAGCCGGTCACGGTCTTCCATCAGGCGCTCGACAATGTCGCGCCGCATGTGGAAGTGCGTTCGCGCCGCGTTGGCGGCGCCACCTACCAGGTTCCGGTCGACGTACGCCCCGAGCGCCGCCAGGCTTTGGCCATTCGCTGGCTGATCGCCGCCGCCCGCAACCGCAACGAGACCACCATGGTCGACCGCCTCTCCGGCGAGCTGATGGACGCGGCCAACAACCGCGGCACCGCCGTCAAGAAGCGTGAAGACACCCACAAGATGGCTGAAGCCAACCGCGCTTTCGCGCACTACCGCTGGTAAAGCGCGAACGAGACTGAGAGGCAGCTACGATGGCCCGCGAATACAAAATCGAAGACTACCGCAATTTCGGTATCATGGCGCATATTGACGCCGGCAAGACGACGACCACCGAGCGCGTCCTCTATTACACGGGCAAGTCGCACAAGATCGGCGAAGTCCACGACGGCGCTGCCACCATGGATTGGATGGAGCAGGAGCAGGAACGCGGCATCACCATCACGTCCGCCGCGACCACGACCTTCTGGAAGGGTCGCAGCGGCAAGATGTACCGCTTCAACATCATCGACACCCCCGGACACGTCGACTTCACCATCGAGGTCGAACGTTCGCTGCGCGTGCTCGACGGCGCCATCGCGCTGCTCGATGCCAATGCCGGTGTCGAGCCGCAGACGGAAACCGTCTGGCGCCAGGCCGACAAGTACCGCGTGCCGCGCATGATCTTCTGTAACAAGATGGACAAGATCGGCGCCGACTTTTACCGCTCGGTCGAGATGATCGGTTCGCGCCTCGGTGCGCATGCCGTCGTCATGCAGCTGCCGATCGGCGCCGAGACCGAATTCAAGGGCGTCGTCGACCTCGTCGAGATGAATGCGCTGGTCTGGCGCGACGAGACGCTGGGCGCTGCCTGGGACATCGTCGAGATCCCGGCCGACCTTCAGGCCCGTGCCGAGGAATACCGCGAGAAGATGATCGAGGCCGCCGTCGAGATGGACGAGACGGCGCTTGAGAATTACCTCGAAGGCAAGATGCCTTCGAACGACGAGATCCGCGCGCTGATCCGCAAGGGCACCATCGCGGTCAAGTTCTATCCGATGTTCTGCGGCTCGGCCTTCAAGAACAAGGGCGTGCAGCCGCTGCTCGACGCCGTCGTCGAATATCTGCCGTCGCCGGCCGATGTTCCCGCCATCAAGGGCGTCGATGCCAAGACCGATGCCGAGATCGAGCGTCACGCCGACGACAACGAGCCGCTGTCGATGCTGGCGTTCAAGATCATGAACGATCCGTTCGTTGGTTCGCTGACCTTCGCCCGCATCTACTCCGGCAAGCTGACCAAGGGCATCTCTGTCGACAACACCGTCAAGGGCAAGAAGGAGCGCATCGGCCGCATGCTGCAGATGCATGCGAACTCGCGCGCCGACGTCGAAGAGGCTTTTGCTGGCGACATCGTCGCTCTTGCCGGCCTCAAGGACACGACCACTGGCGATACGCTGAGCGATCCGCTGCACCCGGTCATCCTCGAGCGCATGGAATTCCCCGATCCGGTCATCCAGATCGCGATCGAGCCGAAGACCAAGAACGACCAGGAAAAGATGGGCCTCGCCCTTCACCGCCTGGCAGCCGAGGATCCGTCCTTCCGCGTCAAGACCGACGAGGAAAGCGGCCAGACCATTATTTCGGGCATGGGCGAGCTTCACCTCGACATCATCGTCGACCGCATGCGTCGCGAGTTCAAGGTCGAGGCCAATGTCGGTGCTCCGCAGGTGGCCTATCGCGAGACGATCACCCGCCGGCACGAGCAGGATTACACGCACAAGAAGCAGACTGGCGGTACCGGTCAGTTCGCTCGCGTCAAGATCGTCTTCGAGCCGAATCCGGACAGCAGCGAATTCGAGTTCGACACCAAGATCGTCGGCGGCGCGGTGCCGAAGGAATACATCCCCGGCGTCGAAAAGGGCATCAACAGCGTCATGACCTCGGGTCCGTTCGCGGGCTTCCCGATGATCGGCGTCAAGGCAACCCTCATCGACGGCGCCTACCACGACGTTGACTCCAGCGTTCTGGCCTTCGAAATCGCCGGCCGCGCCTGCTTCCGTGAGGCCGCTCCCAAGCTTGGCGTGCAGTTGCTCGAGCCGATCATGAAGGTCGAGGTGGTGACGCCGGAAGACTACGTCGGCAGCGTCATCGGCGATCTGAATGGTCGTCGTGGCCAGATCCAGGGCCAGGAATCGCGCGGTGTGGCCGTCGTCATCAACGCGATGGTGCCGCTCGCCAACATGTTCAAGTACGTCGACAATCTGCGCTCGATGAGCCAGGGCCGCGCGGCCTACACGATGCAGTTCGACCATTATGAGCCTGTGCCGACCGCGGTCGCCCAGGAAGTTCAGAAGAAATACGCGTAACCTGACCGGTTGCAGCAGTAACTTAATTCAAGGCCCGCACGGGCGAGCAGGATTGGAGACATCACATGGCAAAAGGTAAATTCGAGCGTAACAAGCCTCATGTGAACATCGGCACGATTGGCCACGTCGATCATGGCAAGACGTCGCTGACGGCGGCGATCACGAAGTATTTTGGCGAATACAAGCGCTATGACCAGATCGATGCGGCGCCTGAAGAGAAGGCACGCGGCATCACGATCTCGACGGCGCATGTCGAATACGAGACGGCCAACCGTCACTATGCCCACGTCGACTGCCCCGGCCACGCCGACTATGTGA
>NZ_JBAZUD010000093.1:0-19994 GCF_041661565.1 Mesorhizobium sp. | reverse complement strand
TGTTCATCCTGCGGCCGCTGCTGGTAGCCACCGGCGCGCCCAAGCAGGGCAAGATGGTGATCGGCACCGTCAAGGGCGACATCCACGACATCGGCAAGAACCTGGTCGGCATGATGATGGAAGGTGCCGGCTTCGACGTCATCGACCTCGGCATCAACAATGCGGTCGAGAAATATCTCGACGCGATCGAGCAACACCAGCCCGACATCATCGGCATGTCCGCACTTCTGACAACCACCATGCCCTACATGAAGGTCGTCATCGACACCATGAAGGAAAAGGGCATCCGCGACGACTATGTCGTGCTGGTCGGCGGCGCTCCGCTCAACGAGGAATTCGGCAAGGCCGTCGGCGCCGACGCCTATTGCCGCGACGCAGCCGTGGCCGTCGAAACCGCCAAGGACTACATGAAGCGCAAGCACAATTTGCGGGGTTGAGCACGCCAGTCCGATCCAGCTTCGTGACCGAGAGGCTGTCATAAACCGGGATGGAAAGTTGGCCGGAAACGCTTGGCTCGAGGGGGGCTGAAGTCCGCATGCGTATCGAAACGATAAAAGTCTATCGGATGCTTCTGCCTGTCAAAGGCGGCGCCTATCGTATGGCTAGCGATACCGTGCGCGATCTCGACAGCACGCTCGTCGAAGTGATCACCGAGGACGGGCTGTCGGGCTGGGGTGAGACTTGCCCGGTCGGCCCTGTTTATCAGCCCCAACATGCCCTGGGCGCGAGAGCGGCGATTGCTGAAATCGCTCCAGGGCTGATTGGTGAGGACACCACGTCCATGCGGCGCCTCACGAAAAGAATGGACGAGCGGTTGAACGGTCACAACTACGCCAAGGCGGCCTTGGACATAGCTCTCCTCGATCTCATCGGGCAGCGGCTGGGCGTTCCGGTTTCAACACTCCTTGGCGGTGCGCTCACCGATCGTGTGCCTTCCTACTACTCTACCATTGTCGGTGAACCGGATGAGACGGCGCGTATTGCCGTCGACAAGGTCAAAGCCGGCTATCCACGGCTCCAGATCAAGGTAGGCGCAAGGGATCTCGAACAGGATGTCGCCACCGTGCACAAGGTATGGGAAGCCATTGGCTTCAAGGCCCGGATAGCGGTCGATGCCAATCGTGGACTCACCACCGCGTCGGCGCTGCACATCGACCGGCTTTGCCAGGCTATCCCGTTCGTCTTCGAACAGCCTTGCAACACCATGGAGGAAGTCGCCAGCCTCAAGGGACGCGTTACCCACCCGGTCTACCTCGACGAGAACACCGAGGATTTGAACGCCGTGCTGCGGGCAGTCTCTTCAGGTATCGCGGATGGATTCGGATTGAAGGTCACACGGCTCGGCGGTCTGACCAGGATGGTCACGGTCCGGGACCTGTGTGCGATACGATCTCTTCCGCACAGCTGCGACGATGCCTGGGGCGGCGACGTCATCGCCGCGGCCTGCGTGCACCTTGCCGCTACCGTCGAGCCCAGACGCTTTGAGGGCGCGTGGATCGCGCAAGAATACATCGAAGGGCATATCGACCCCGTAAATCCCGTCGTCATCGAAAACGGCCATATACGCGTCCCCCAGATGCCCGGGCTTGGGGTCAAACCTGATCGCTCCCGGCTCGCAGCGCCCGTCGCGATTTTCGGAGGCTGAGAATCCTGTGCCCTTCACGGCGATTGTATCGGGCCAGTATCCCAGTCAGTGGCGAGCTTGCGGAACACCTGGCGGGGCATCCGAGGCAGGCGCCCCCGGACTTCATGAGCCGCAAAAAAGCCGATATGCAGGATGCGTGGTATTGATAGCATCAAGCCATCAAGACCCGGAGATTGCGCATGAGACCGACAGCGTTCGTTGCCGCTCTAACGATCGTGCTTCCCGCGGCCGCCGTCGCCGGACCGGCGTCGGACGCCGTCAAGTTCTTCTATGTTCCGGCTGTCAAATTCGAGGCAGATGCACAGTATCGGGACCGTTTCACCGAGCCGGTCACGAAACTGTTCGACCTCAACGATCAGGCGATCAAGAAGCATCCCGACCAGGTCGCCTGCATCGATTTCGATCCCGGACTCGATGCCCAGGACTTCGACCAGAAGTCCGTCTTCAAGACGCTGCAACTGTCCGAAAAGCTCGATGGTGACAATGCAGAAGTTACAGCGTCCTTCAACCTGTTTTCGGAAGGCGATGATTCCAAACGCGAAATGGTCTGGTCGCTCAAGAAGATCGACGGCAAGTGGAAGGTATCGGATATCGCCTCGAAGACCAGCGACTGGAAGCTCAGCGCGCTGGAATGCGTGGCCGGCCAGGAGTGATTCAATGCCCAGACGCCCAGTCGTGGCACTGTTGACTGTGTGCGTGCTGGCGGCGGGTCTGAGCGCCGCCACCGCTCAAGGCTTGTTTGGCGCGCCTCCCGCGAATGCCCCCGCTGAAAACGCGCCCGCCTACAGCGCGCCGGCCGCCAATGCGCCCGGTGGTGCGACGGAACCGACGTCGCCGCCCGTCGGCTGGTCGCCAGCGGAAGCCGCGTCCGCTGCCGCGCCTGTCCAGCCGGGTTCGCCGACGGCGGTGGTCCGGCCGTTTTACGACCAGGTCAATTTGGAGATCGATCCGGCCGAGCGCGGCCATTTCATCGATCCGGCGAAAACCGTGCTCGACAAAAGCGATGCGCTGCGCAAATCCGGACAGGGTGAGTGTCTCGACCCGAACATGGCGCTCGACAATGCGGACTATGACAAGGACGAGATCGACAAGAGCCTGAAAACCCTCGAGGCGATCAACGGCGACCAGGCCAAGGTCATCGTTGCCTTCGTCATCGCCGGCAACCCGCATCGCCTCGAATGGAAGTTCAAGAAGGTCGACGGCGACTGGAAGATATCCGACCTGCTCTCGGTGACCGGCCAATGGGCGCTCAGCCAGTATCAGTGCGAATGATGTGGGAGCTAGCCGCGCCCGCGATAAGGGGCCACTCCGGTATCCGGCAGCCAGGCGCCTTCGGGCGGCGCGCCGGTCTGCCAGAAGACATCGATCGGAATGCCGCCGCGCGGATACCAATAGCCGCCGATGCGCAACCACAGCGGCTTCGTCGCCGCCACGATCCGGCGGCCGATCATCACCGTGCAGTCCTCATGGAAGGCGCCGTGGTTGCGAAACGACGTCATGAACAGCTTGAGCGACTTCGATTCCACCAGAGCCGCATCCGGCGCGTAGTCGATAACGATATGGGCGAAATCCGGCTGGCCGGTGACCGGGCAGAGCGAGGTGAATTCCGGGCAGGTGAAGCGCACAATGGCCGGCGGCCCGTCGCCACGCGAAAACGGCACCGTTTCCAGGACCGCCTGATCAGGGCTTCGCGGCGTCTCGACCCGGCTGCCGAGTTGCGTAAGGTCTTTGGTGATGGTCATGGGCGAAGGCCTCTTTCGATTTTGCCGCTCATAGCATTGGACCGAAAAGTGCGCAGCGGTTTTCGGATAAATCCGATGCCGAACTAGGGAATGGAACAGCACAGGCTGCTCCAGCACAATTTGAAACAGCAGGAAGACGATGACCAGCAACGATCCGCTCCTCCAGCCCTACCAGCTCAAACACCTGACGCTGAAGAACCGGGTCATGTCGACCAGCCATGAGCCGGCCTATTCGGAGGACGGCATGCCGAAGCAGCGCTACCGGCTCTACCATGCGGAGAAGGCCAAGGGCGGCATGGCGCTGACCATGACCGCCGGCTCGGCGATCGTCTCGCGCGACAGCCCGGCCGCCTTCGGCAATCTGCACCTCTATGACGATCGCATCGTGCCGTGGCTGGCGGAACTCGCCGAGTCCTGCCACGAGCATGATTGCAAGGTGATGATCCAGATCACCCATCTTGGCCGCCGCACCGGCTGGAACAAGGCCGACTGGCTGCCGGTGCTTTCAGCCTCGCCGGTGCGCGAGCCGGCGCATCGCGCCTTTCCCAAGATCATCGAGGATTGGGATATCGAGCGCATCGTCGCCGACTATGCCGCGGCGGCGCAGCGCTGCCAGGCCGCCGGCCTCGACGGCATCGAGTTCGAATCCTATGGCCATCTGATGGACGGGTTCTGGTCTCCCGCCACCAATCACCGCGACGATGAGTACGGGGGCTCGCTCGACAACCGACTGCGCTTCACGCACATGGTGCTCGATGCGGTGCGCGCGGCCGTTGGCGAGAAATTCGTCGTCGGCATCCGCATGGTCGCCGACGAGGATTTCGAGAAGGGCCTGTCGAAGCAGGAGGGCATCGAGATCGCCAGCCGACTGGCCAATTCCGGCAAGGTCGATTTCCTCAACATCATCCGCGGTTCGATCGAGAGCGACGCCGCACTCACCAAGGTCATCCCGGTGGCAGGCATGCGCTCTTCGCCGCATCTCGATTTCGCCGGCGAAGTGAGGGCGGCGACGAAGTTCCCGACCTTCCACGCGGCGCGGATTTCCGACGTCGCCACCGCGCGCCATGCGATCGCCACCGGCAAGCTCGACATGGTCGGCATGACCCGCGCCCACATCGCCGATCCGCACATCATTCGCAAGGTGATGGAAGGCCGCGAGCACGAGATCCGTCCTTGCGTGGGCGCCACCTACTGCCTCGACCGAATCTATGAGGGTGGCGAAGCGCTGTGCGTCCACAACGCCGCGACCGGCCGCGAGGCCGACATTCCGCACATCATCGCCAAGACCGAGGGTCCCAGGCACAAAGTCGTCGTCGTCGGCGCCGGGGCGGGCGGACTGGAGGCGGCGCGTGTCGCGGCCGAGCGCGGCCATCTGGTGACGGTGCTTGAGGCGTCGGGCGAGGCCGGCGGCCAAATCCGGCTGGCGACGCAGAACCCGCGCCGCAAGGAATTGATCGGCATCATCGACTGGCGGCTGGCCGAGCTCCAGCGGCTCGGCGTCGAAATCCGCTACGACACGTGGGCGGAGAAGGACGAGCTCTTGGCGATGTCTCCCGACGTGGTCGTGGTCGCCACCGGCGGCCTGCCGCAAAATCCGCCGCTGACGGCGGGCGAAAATCTCGTCACCTCGAGCTGGGACATCATGGCCGGCAGCGTGAAGCCGGCCGAGAGCGTGCTGCTCTATGACGACAATGGCGGTCACCAGGGCATGGGCGCGGCTGAACTGATCGCCAACAGCGGCGCCAGGCTGGAGCTGGTTTCGCCGGAGCGCTTCTTCGCTCCGGAAATGGGAGGCATGAACCACGTGCCCTACATGCGTGCCTTCCAGGAGAAGGGCGTCACCATCACCATCAACACGCGGCTGCGCTCGGTGCGGCGCGAGGGCAATCAGCTGGTCGCGGAACTGGCGTCGGATTTCGCCGATGGCTGGCGTGCCGAACGGCGGGTCGACCAGGTGGTGGTCGAACACGGCACGGCGCCGCTCGACGATCTTTATCTCGGCCTGAAACCGCTGTCGCGCAATGGCGGCGCGGTGGACTACGAACGTCTGGTCAGCGGTGGCGACATCTTCCCGGCACGCAACCCGCAAGGCGGATTCGTGCTGTTGCGCATCGGCGACGCGGTCGCCTCGCGCAACATCCACGCCGCAATCTATGATGGCATCAGGTTCGGTTTGCGGATCTGAGCCCGCCATCGATCGCGCCGTTCAGCGTACCGGGCGCGCGCGTCGATGGTTTCAACCTCGACGCGGCACAGTCCTAAGCCAGGCTGCCTTGCAACACGGTCAGCCTGGGTCTCTTCGGCATACGCGCCGTCAGCCATTCCAGCGCCTTGTCCCGCGGCATGGGGAAGGCGATGGAATAGCCCTGCACCTGGTCGCAGCCGATCGACTTCAGCGAAGAGAGCTCGGCCTCGGTTTCGGCCCCTTCGGCGACGATCGAGATGCCGAGACCGCGGGCAAGTTCGGTGATGGCCCGCACGATCTTGGAATTGTCACCGTTCTCGTTGATGTTCTGGACAAAACGGCGATCGATCTTGAGCCGGTCGATTTCGTTCGGGTTGACATGGCTGAGAGAGGCATAGCCGGTGCCGAAATCATCCAGTTCCAGATGGACGCCCGCTGCCCTTATATGACGCAGCTTTGCCGCGATGCCCGTCTTCTCGTCGTCAAGGATGACGGATTCGACGATTTCAAGCGACAGTTTCTGCGTCGGCAGGCCGGCCTTCTCCAGCGTCGCGAACAGGAACGTGTCGAAGTCGTGCTCGCGCAGTTCGGTGCCCGAAACGTTGACCGCAAGCCGCCCGAAAGCAATGCCGGCTCGGTGCCATTCGGCCGCCTCGTCGATCGCCTTCCGGATGACGATGCGGCCGACGTCGGGCATGAAACCGCATTTCTCGGCGACCGGAATGAATTCACCGGGCGAGATCATGCCGCGCTCGGCGTGGTTCCATCGCACCAGCGCCTCGATGCCGCTGATCGTCCCGTCGGTCAGCGACACCTGTGGCTGGAAATAGACGTCGAACGCCTTCTCCGCGATGGCTGTCTTGATGTCCTGTTCGAGCTGCTTGCGGTGGTCCAGCTCGCGGCGCAACTCCTCCGAGAAGAACGAGAAATTCCCGCCCCCGGTCTTCTTGGCGGAATACAGCGCCAAGTCGGCATGGACCAGCAGGTCCTGCGCGTTGTCCGCGTCGACGGGATAGACGGCGATGCCGGCGCTGGCCCCGGGAAGGATGGTCGCGCCCTGGAAGGTGATCGGCTCGTTGATCTGCGTCAGGATGCGCCGTGCCAGCGAATTGATGTCCTCCGTGCCGCCGGCGCCGCCGAGGATCATGACGAACTCGTCGCCGCCGAGGCGCACGCACAGATCCGACGCGCGGCAGGAATCGCGCATGCGTTGTGCCGTGATCACCAGCACGTAGTCGCCGGCGGCATGACCGAGCGTGTCGTTGATCTGCTTGAACCGGTCAAGGTCGAGCTGGATGACGGCCAGGCGTTCGCGGCGCCGGTGCGAACCCTTGAGCAACGTGTCGAAATGATCAGTCAGGAATGTGCGGTTGTGCAGGCCGGTCAGTCCGTCGTGCACCGCAATGAAGGCCATCGAATTGCGCGCGTCGATCAGCTCATGCGTCTTGCGCAGGATGGCTTTGGACATCGGCCGGAAGATGAACACCGCCACAAGCACGATGACGCCGATGGTGGCGAAAAACAGCCTGCGGTGAAGCTCCAACAGGCTTTCCGACTGCTCATCGGCAAAGGCGTTGATGCGCTGCCCAAGCGCGGCGTATCCCGACAGTGCCGCGTTGGCGACGGAAGCATCGAGATTGACACGCTCTTGGCCGCCCTTGTAGCCGCCATTGCCGAACTGGGATTCAAATGCCGAGGCCAGGCGCTGGCCGTTGGCGATCAGCCCGACGGTGAAATAGTCGAGATGGAACGGGCCGCCGAAAAGCACGCTCTCGACGGACCTCGGGTCGAGCCTGGCTTGCGAGTTGGGGTCGGCCCGGGTCTCCTTGAGGAGAAGGTCGTAGTTCGCCTCGAATTCGCTCGTGGCTTGCTTCAACGCGCTGACCAGCGCCGGTTGCTTGTCTCGCGCGGCCGCGCCCGTCGCGCTCGCGAGGAAGACGATGCGCTGCGACAACGTCTTTTGCGTGCTGACGATATCGAGCAAGGTGTGATTGTTTTGTTGGGTGGCCATCGTGGCCTGAAGCAGGAGGAACGAGGCCATCACCATGGCGGCGATGATCAGCAGTGCTGCCCAGTATCCGGCCTTGATCAGCAGTATGAGTCTGCCCGAAATGGTATGCACTGCCTGCTGCGACATGTTCGGGGGCGGCCTCTCGCCAAACGGATTCCTGCTGTTGGGACCATTGGACTGCAATTGTTAACAGGTTTGGAAATCGATAACCGAGCTCTCGACGGAGGTGGGCAAAGATAGCCGAATGGTTATCGCCACCTTTCGCGCCGCAGATGCATTTGAGCATTCGTTGACTGCAACCGGAACCGCTTGGTGTTTGCCGATCGAGAGGGTTCGCTTTGGTGCCGTCCAGCCACCGATCCGGTCGCTTTTACGATGGATTTTTCATGCCGAGGGGTCGACAGTCGGGCCACATCAAACGAGGCCCGAACATGACCACGGCATTTCTTTCCCACATCGATAGCGAACTCGCGGGGCTCAAGTCGGCCGGCCTCTACAAGTCGGAGCGGGTGATCACCTCGACGCAGTCGGCCGAGATCGAGGTCGGCGGCCGCAAGGTGCTCAACTTCTGCGCCAACAATTATCTCGGCCTCGCCGACAGCGCCGAGTTGCGCACTGCAGCAAAGCAGGCCCTCGACCGCTATGGCTACGGCATGGCCTCGGTACGCTTCATCTGCGGCACCCAGGAGGAGCATAAGCAGCTCGAAGCGGCGATCTCCTCCTTCCTCGGTCTGGAGGACACCATCCTTTATGGATCCTGTTTCGACGCCAATGGCGGTCTGTTCGAAACCCTGCTCGGCGAGGAGGATGCGATCATCTCCGACGCGCTCAACCATGCCTCGATCATCGATGGCGTGAGGCTGTCGAAGGCAAAGCGTTTCCGCTACGCGAACAACGACATGGCGGACCTGGAAGCACGGCTGCAGGAAGCACGGGACTGCCGCTTCCGTCTGATCGCCACCGATGGCGTGTTTTCGATGGACGGCATCATCGCCAATCTCCGCGGCGTCTGCGACCTCGCCGACAAATACGATGCCATGGTGATGGTCGATGATAGCCATGCGGTCGGGTTCGTCGGCAAGAACGGTCGCGGCTCGGCCGAACATTGCGGCGTCGAGGGCAGGGTGGACATCATCACCGGCACGCTTGGCAAGGCGCTCGGCGGCGCCTCCGGCGGCTACACCTCGGGCAAGAGCCAGGTGGTCGACTGGCTGCGCCAGCGTTCGCGGCCGTACCTGTTTTCCAACACGCTGATGCCGGCAATCGCCGGCGCTTCGATCAAGGTATTCGACCTTGTCCGTCATGGCGACGGCTTGCGCGAGCGCCTATATGACAACGCGGCGCGGTTCAGGTCCGAGATGGGCAAGCTCGGCTTCACCCTGGCCGGTGCCGATCACCCGATCATCCCGGTGATGCTGGGTGACGCCACGCTGGCGCAGGAAATGGCGGCGCGCATGCTGAAGCTCGGCATCTATGTCATAGGCTTTTCCTTCCCGGTCGTGCCGAAAGGCCAGGCTCGCATTCGCACGCAGATGTCGGCGGCCCATTCCAGCGCCGATATCGATCGCGCGGTGGAGGCGTTCGCCACCGTCGGCAAGGAACTGGGTGTGATTTCCTGAAAGCCTCGCACCGAAAAACGATTCCGGATCAAGAGATTCAAGGAAGAAGAGCATGTCGAACATGATGAAGGCGCTGGTCAAGGCCAAGGCCGAGCCGGGCATCTGGATGGAACAGGTGCCGGTACCGGAGATCGGCCCCAACGACGTGCTGATCAAGATCAGGAAGACAGCGATCTGCGGCACCGACGTCCACATCTACAACTGGGACCAGTGGGCGCAGAAGACGGTGCCGGTGCCGATGGTGACGGGCCATGAGTTCGTTGGAACGGTGGCCGATTTCGGCGCCGCGGTCACCGAATACAAGGTCGGCCAGCGCGTGTCGGGCGAGGGCCACATCGTTTGCGGCCATTGCCGCAACTGCCGGGCGGGCAGGGGTCATCTCTGCCGCAACACCCTCGGCGTCGGCGTCAACCGGCCCGGTGCATTCGGCGAATACCTGGCGATTCCGCAACACAATGTCGTGCCCATCCCCGATGATGTTGCAGACGAGATCGCCGCCATCTTCGATCCCCTTGGCAATGCCGTCCACACCGCATTGTCGTTTGATCTGGTCGGCGAGGATGTGCTGGTCACCGGCGCCGGGCCAATCGGCATCATGGGTGCGCTGGTGGCGCAATGCGTCGGCGCCAGAAAAGTGGTCATCACCGACATCAACCCGGTGCGGCTGGCACTGGCGAAGAAACTTGGCGTCCAGCATGTCGTCGATGCCTCGAAGGAAAAACTTCGCGAAGTCATGCCGGCGCTCGGCATGACCGAGGGCTTCGACGTCGGCCTCGAAATGTCGGGCGCCGCACCTGCCTTCCGCGACATGATCGACACCATGAACAATGGCGGCAAGATCGCCATTCTCGGCATCGCGCCGACCGGCTTCGAAATCGACTGGAACAAGGTCATCTTCAAGATGCTGCATCTCAAGGGCATCTACGGCCGCGAGATGTTCGAAACCTGGTACAAGATGATCGCGTTGGTGCAGGGGCCGCTCGATGTCTCGGGCCTGATCACCCACCGCATCGGCATCGATGATTTCCAGACCGGCTTCGACGCCATGCGCAGCGGCAGTTCCGGCAAGGTGGTGATGGACTGGTGAGGCAGCCGCGGTCGATCAGGACCGCCTGGTTTTCAGCCATCGCACCTGCCGCCAGCCGCGGCGAAGCGCGGTCGCGGCGGCGCCGACCGCGATAATGGCCAGCGCGAGCGTCAAGACCTCGTTACCGCCGTGCCACAGAAACTCCACCGACGACAGCAGTGCCGCGCCGGTCGCAACCGCCATGCGGTGCGGTTTGGCCATTGGGCCGGAGAAATCGCTCGGCGTTCCGTTGGCCCGCCCGAGTTCGCGCACATAGGCGGTAAGAACCGAAAGACAGGCCGTCGCCCAGCCTAGGCCAGGCATGGCGATGCCATAGCCAATGCCGACCATGATGGCGATGTCGGCGATCCTGTCGGGGAACTCGTTCCAGAAAGGCCCGTCGGCCGACGCCTTGCCGCCTTCCACCGCGACCATGCCGTCGAACAGGTTGCACAGCAGGCGAAGCTGGCAAGACAGCGCGGCGGCCAGCAACAGCAACAGCCGCGTCGTGCCCTGGCTCTGCCCGCCAAACCAGAAGGCCGCGCCGGCCAGCGCGCCGGCAAGCATGCTGGCCTGCGAAATCTGGTTGGGGGTGACCGCGAGTGTGGCCAGACGTCTGGCCGTGGCCTGGGCCCAGCGCGTGTTGCGGCTTGCAAGCGGTCTGCGATCGCCGGTGTTCATCACTGCCTCATCCTGGCGACCAGAAGTAGCGTGTCAGGTGGAAGAAGATCGGAGCCGAGAAAACCACCGAATCCAGCCGGTCGATCAGGCCGCCATGGCCGTCGATCAGGTGGCCCCAATCCTTCACACCGCGGTCGCGTTTGATGGCGGACATCACAAGCCCGCCGAAAAAGCCCATCAGCGTGATCAGGAAGGCCATCGCACCCGCCTGAAGCGGAGAGAATGGCGTGATCCACCACAGGCCGGCGCCGATGAGGCTCGCGCTGGCAATGCCGCCAACGAAACCTTCGAGCGTCTTGGACGGCGACAACCTTGGGGCGATCTGTGTGCGCCCCACCATCTTGCCCCAGACATATTGCAGCACATCGCTCAGTTGCACGACGATGACAAGGAAGGCGATCAGAAGCACGTTGCGGCCGTCGTAGCCGGGAATGTGCAAGGTCAGGAGAGCCGGCACGTGCGAGGCGCAGAAGACGCAGATCATCAGAGCCCATTGCACCTCGGCGATGCGCACGAGGAAGTGCTGGGTGTCGCCTCTTACAGCCGAGATGATTGGCATCAACAGGAAGGCGTAGACCGGGATGAAGACGGAAAAGATCTCGTAGTCCTCGATCCAGAGCAGCACATATTGCACCGGCAGCACGATGAAAAACGCGGTGGCCAGCGCCCAGTGGTCGGCACGCCGCGTGTTCGTCAGCGTCACGAATTCGCGAAGCGCGGCGAACGAACAGAAGGCGAAGAGGAGCAGGACGCCGATGCGGCCCGCGACGAAGGCGATCGCGATGAGGATCGCCATCACCCACCATGCATTGATGCGCGCGTTGAGGTTCTCGATGGCCGCGTTGGAGCCATCCGGCGACAAGCGCCTTTCCAGGACGTATCCCACGAACGAGGCCACAAGCAGGATCGCGCACACGCCGAGCACGAGTATCAACATGTCGAATTGGGTCGGGCTCATTCCTCGACCCTTTCGGCCGCTGCCCTTTTCGGCGCCAATGAGAGCAATGCCGCACTTGCGCGCTCCAGGAACATATCCTTGGCCTCGCCATCGGCCAGGTGCATCGGCTCGCCGAACGTCACCGTGCAGATCAGGGGGATAGGCACGAATTCCCCCTTGGGCATCACCCGGTTGAGATTTGCGATCCAGACCGGCACCAGTTCGAAGTCCGGGTGCGATGCCGCCAAATGGTACAGGCCGGATTTGAATGGCTGCAGGGGCGCGTCGGACTGGTTGCGCGTGCCTTCCGGGAACAGGATCAGCGAGGAGCCTTCCTTCATCGCGTTGCCCATGCTTTCGATAGGATCGGCGGTGCGTCCATCGCGATTGCGCTCGATCAGCACGGCGTTGAAAACATCGCGCCCGATGAAGCCCCTGAGTCTGGATTTGAGCCAATAGTCGGCGCCAGCCACGGGGCGCACCCGACGACGCAGGCGCGGCGGCAGGACTGCCCAGATCAGGATGAAATCGCCATGGCTGGAATGGTTGGCGAAGAAGATCGAACGACGGCGCGGCAGCCTGCCTTCATGCCAGAACGGCCGGACGGCTGTGATGGCCCGGGCAAACAGCAAGACGATCACGGCCACCGGCTTCGCGATCAGCGACTTCATAGATTCCCCCAATCGTGCATGCTTTATGCAGCCGGCAATATCCAGTGAAAAACCGCCATCGGACAAGCAAGGACCAAGACATCCTGCGCCAGCACCGGCTACCAGTTCGATGTATCCGTCACGTGTCCCCTGGCGAGGGCCGCTGTTTCCAACCCAACGCGATTTCCAGTGACGCGACGCCGTTGACGATGCAGGCTTGTTCGGTTGCGCTCAGCTTGGCCAGCAAAGCTCGTTCGAATGCCTTCGCCAATGGCACCATTTCGCGGTAGGCGGCAAGTCCGGCCTTGGTCAGGGCCAGATGCTCGATCCGGCGGTCGTTTTCGTCTGGCAGTCTGGTCAGCCAGCGCCGTCGTTCCAGTTCCGCAACGGCGCGCGACACCTTGGTCTTGTGCATCGCCGACTGCGCGCCGAGCTCCGTCGCTGTCATCGTGCCGCGCTGGCCAAGCCCTGAAAGAGTGCGCCACTCCGGCCGGGTCAGGCCATGGCTGTCCTTGTATATCGCTCCGAATTCGCGGCTCACGGCGTCGGCAAGGCGATAGAGCCGGTAGGGCAGGAAATTCTCCAGATCGAGTATTTCGCTGCCGCCAGAATCCTCGCTTTCGGCCGTCATTCTGCAGAACCGCCATTGATGGTTACATTATCGATGGTTACAAATGAAACCAGTTAGGTCAACCCGCGTCGATGCCCTGTGTCTTCGCGGATGCAAAGGGAGGAAGCGATGGCCTTTTCCTACATGCCGGGTTTCGGAAATGACTTCGAAACCGAGACGCTGCCCGGCGCGCTGCCGCAAGGCCGCAACTCGCCCCAACGGCCCGCCTATGGCCTCTATGCAGAGCAGCTTTCAGGCTCGCCGTTCACCGCGCCACGCGGCACCAATGAGCGATCCTGGCTCTACCGGATCCGGCCGAGCGTGAAGCACACCGGCCGATTCGAGGCGGCGAACTATCCCCTATGGAAGACCGCGCCCAATGTTGGCGACCACGAACTGGCGCTCGGTCAGTATCGATGGAACCCGGTGCCGATGCCGAAGGAGCCGACCGATTTCGTCGCCGGCATGCGCACCATCACGACGGCAGGCGACGTGCTCGGGCAGACCGGTATGGCGGCGCATATCTATGTCGCCAACACGTCGATGGTGGACGATCATTTCTTCAATGCCGATGGCGAGTTGCTGATAGTCCCGCAGGTCGGTGCCTTGCGCCTCGTCACCGAGATGGGCGTCATCGAGATCAGGCCCGGCGAGATCGCCGTATTGCCGCGTGGCCTCGTCTTCAAGGTCGAACTGGTCGACAAGGAAGTGCGCGGCTATGTCTGCGAGAACTATGGCGCCAAGTTGACCTTACCCGATCGCGGCCCGATCGGCGCAAACTGCCTGGCCAATCCGCGCGACTTCAAGACGCCTTGCGCCTGGTTCGAGGAGAAGGAGACGCCATGCCGGCTGGTGGTGAAATGGTGCGGCAAATTCCATGTCACCGAGATCGGCCATTCGCCGCTCGACGTCGTCGCCTGGCACGGCAATTACGCGCCCTATAAATATGATCTGGCAACGTTTTCGCCGGTCGGCGCCCTCCTTTTCGACCATCCCGATCCGTCGATCTTCACCGTGCTGACCGCGCCGAGCGGCGAGGAGGGCACCGCCAACATCGACTTCGTCATCTTCCCGCCGCGCTGGCTGGTGGCCGAAGATACGTTCCGGCCCCCCTGGTACCATCGCAACATCATGAGCGAGTTCATGGGTCTGATCCATGGCCAGTACGATGCCAAGGAGGAAGGCTTCGTCCCCGGCGGCATCAGCCTGCATAATCTCATGCTGGCCCATGGCCCGGATGCGCCTGGTTTCGAAAAAGCCTCGCGCGCGGATTTGAAACCGGTCAAACTCGACAACACCATGGCCTTCATGTTCGAGACCCGATACCCGCAGATGCTGACCCGCTATGGCGCCGAATTGGAAACGCGCCAGGACAATTATATCGACTGCTGGGCCGACCTGAAGAAGCGCTTCAACGGCACGCCGGAGGGCGACTGGTCTTGAGCGTCGAGCCAATGCCGGACCGGCTGGTGCTGCTAGGCTCGAAGGGCGGCCCGGCTCTGCGGCCGGGCGGCCCGTGGCCAAGCTCATCGCTGCTTCAGATCGGTGGGAGAACCATCGTCGTCGATTGTGGGCTTGGCGTGACGCGCAGTCTGGCCGATGCCGGCATCGACCTGAAGGGGCTCGACCTGATCTTCATCACGCATCTGCATTCCGATCATGTGTTGGAACTCGGGCCACTGCTTCACACCGCGTGGACGGCAGGCTTGGCAACGCCGGTCACTGTGTTCGGTCCGCCCGGCACCGGCCACTACTGGCAACGCTTCTGCCAGGCGATGGAATTCGACATCGCAATACGTATCGCCGACGAGGGTCGACCCGACATTCGCGAGTTGGTCTCGATCGACGAATTCGGCGAAGGCCAGGTGGTCGCACAAGGCAGCCTGAAGGTTTCGGCGCTGCGCGTCGACCATCCGCCGGTGACCGACTGTTTTGCGCTGCGCTTTGAGCATGGCGGGAAAAGCGTGGTGTTTTCCGCCGATACAGCCTTTTTTCCAGCACTCGCGGACTTCGCCGAAGGTGCTGATATCCTTGTCCACGAAGCCATGCTGGAGGAAGGCATCGAGCGCCTGGTTGCCAGAACCGGCAATGGGGCGCGGCTCAGGGAACATCTGCTTGCCAGCCACAGCTTTGCCGAAGAAGCCGGGCGCATCGCCGGCGACGCCGGGGTGAAAAGACTGGTGCTCAACCATCTCATTCCCGCCGACGATCATGAGATCGGCGAGGCCGACTGGATTGCTGCTGTCAGGAGAACATGGATGGGCGACTTGACGATCGCCCGCGACGGCCTTGTTGTGGAACTGGCGTGATCCCGAAGGGGTAGGAAGAAAAAGAAGCGGCGAAAAGACTGCATCAGGAGGAAAACCGCATGAAGCTTGCCACCTTGAAGGACGGGACGCGCGACGGAAAACTCGTCGTCGTCTCGCGCGACCTGACGCAGTACACCGACGCCTCGTTCCTGGCGCGCACGATGCAGGCGGCACTCGATGACTGGCGCCGGATCTCGCCGCATCTCGCCACCATCGCGGAATCGCTGGAAAACAATGCGGTGCCTTGGGTCCGCTTTCACGAGCACGACGCGCATTCGCCATTGCCGCGCGCCTATCAATGGGCTGACGGATCGGCTTATGTGAACCATGTCGAGCTGGTCCGAAAAGCCCGTGGCGTCGAGATGCCGGCGAGCTTCTGGACCGACCCGCTGATCTATCAGGGCGCCTCCGACTCCTTCATTGCGCCGCGCGACCCGATCCGCATGGTTGACGAAGCTTTTGGCGTCGACATGGAGGCAGAGGTCGCCGTCATCGTCGATGACGTGCCGATGGGCGCCAGCCTCGATGACGCGCGTGCCGCGATCCGGCTGGTCATGCTGGTCAACGATGTCACGCTGCGCGCGCTGACCGGGCCGGAACTCGCCAAGGGATTCGGCTTCTTCCAGTCCAAGCCGTCCTCGGCCTTCTCACCCGTCGCAGTGACGCTGGACGAAATGGGCGATGCCTGGGATGGCGGCAAGGTCAGCCTGCCCTTGCTTGCCGATCTCAACGGCAAGCCGTTCGGCAGGGCGAATGCCGGCATCGACATGACCTTCGATTTCCCGGCGCTGATTGCCCATGCCGCCAGGACAAGACCGCTGGTGGCCGGCACCATTATCGGTTCGGGCACCGTGTCCAACACGCTCGACGGCGGTCCGGGTAAGCCCGTCTCGGCCGGCGGCGCCGGCTATTCCTGCATAGCCGAGCTGCGCATGATCGAGACCCTTGAGGGAGGCGAAGCCAAAACGCCGTTCCTGCGCTTTGGCGACACGGTGCGCATCGAGATGAAGGACCGGGCGGGACACTCAATCTTCGGCGCCATCGAACAGACGGTCGAGAAATACCAGGGGTAGCGATAGGGGAGGTTTCAGCGGTGACTCTTCTGGACCATCTCCGCCGCATGGCCGGCAATAATCTCTGGTCGAACGACCGGCTCTATCGTGCCGTGCTGGCACTCCAGCCCGGTGAGTTCGAAGCCGAGCGAAACAGCTTTTTCCCGTCGATCAAGGCGACGCTCAACCATATTCTGGCGGTCGACCATCTCTATCTCGATTTTCTCGAAGAGGGCGGCGTCGGTGCCGCGGCCCATGATGATTTTCGACCCTTCGACGAACCGCAGGCGCTGTTTGCCGCCCAGATCGCAGCCGACCGGCGGCTGATAGACTTCTGCCAAGGCCTTTCGGAAACCGATCTCGATCGCCGTGTCATCACCGACCGGCGCGAGGACGGCAGGATCCCCGAAAGGATCGGCGACATCCTCGCCCATGTCTTCCTGCATGATATCCATCACCGCGGCCAGGTGCACGCGATGCTGTCCGGCACGTCGGTCAAGCCGCCGCAGCTCGACGAGTTCCTGCTCGACTACGATGCGAAGCTGAGAGCGAAAGAGGTCGAGCGGCTGGGGCTCAAAATCTGATCTGGCGCATGATCCCAACCGGGAGCATGTGCAATCGCTCGACCTGAAATCTGTTACGCCGCATGGACCTTGATCACGCCGCGCTTGATCTGGTCCTGCTCGATGGATTCGAACAGCGCGCGGAAATTGCCTTCGCCAAAACCCTCGTCGCCCTTGCGCTGGATGAACTCGAAGAAGATCGGGCCAATCACGGTCTTGGAAAAGATCTGCAGCAGGATCTTGGTCATGCCGCCGTCGACCACGCCTTCGCCGTCGATCAGGATGCCGTGTTTCTTCATCCGCTCGACCGGCTCGTCATGGCCGTGCACCCTGGCATAGGACATGTCGTAGTAAGACTCGGGCGGGCCGGGCATGAATTTCAGGCCATTGGCGGCGAGCTTGTCGGTGGCGGTGTAGATATCATCCGTGCCGACTGCGATGTGCTGGATGCCTTCGCCATTGTACTTCTTCAGATACTCCGCGATCTGGCTGGTCTCGTCCTTGGATTCATTGAGCGGAATGCGGATCTTGCCGCAGGGCGACGTGATGGCGCGGCTGACCAGGCCGGTGATCTTGCCGTCGATGTCGAAGAAGTGGATTTGCTTGAAGCCGAACAGATTGCGATAGAAATCCCACCATTTGTCCATCTGGCCGCGATAGACATTGTGGGTGAGATGGTCGAGGAAATAGAAGCCGACCCCTTGCGGCCGCGGATCCCGCGCGCCCAGCCACTCGAACTCGGCGTCATAGGCCGAGCCCTTCTCGCCATAAGTCTCGATGAAATAGAGCAGCGAACCGCCAATGCCGACGATGGCCGGCACATCAAGGCCTTTGTCGTCGCCTTCGTAAGGCGTCGCGCCCTTGGCAACGGCGTGGTCGAAGGCATGTTTGGCATCGACCACGCGCCAGGCCATCGAGGCGGCGCAGGGGCCATGCTTGTCGACGAACTTCATCGCATGCGAGCCCGGCTCAGCATTGACGACATAGTTGATGTCGCCCTGGCGCCAGATGGTGATGTCTTTGGTCCGGTGCTTCGCGACGGCCACATAGCCCATGCGGGTGAACAGCTCGGCCAGCTTCTGCGGCTCCGGATGCGCGAACTCGACAAACTCGAAGCCGTCAGTACCGGCAGGGTTGTCCTTGCTGATCGTGGCGGGCGGGGCGTCGTGCGGGAAGGGACCCATGGCATTCCTCCAAAGCTGGCTTGGCCTGAAAAGGCCATCTCGCACCATCATATCCCGCAGCCGGCGCACGGTGCTTGCATTCAAACGCCTGAACTGATGATGTCATGCGCGAAGCGTGCATGATTGGAGGAAAAACCGTGGATGAAACGCGTATTGATCAGTTCGACCGCAAGATAATGGCTCTGCTACAGGGTGACGCGCGGCTTACCAACAACGATCTGTCGGAGCGCGTCAACCTGTCGGCGTCGCAATGCTCGCGCCGCCGCCAGCGGCTCGAGGAAGATGGTTTTATCAAAGGCTATCGGGCGGTGCTCGACCGCGACAAGCTCGGCTTCTCGCTGGTCAATGTCATCTCGGTAACGCTTGCCACCCACAACCGCGACAACGCCCGACGCTTCGGCGAACTGGTGGCGCGGCTGCCCGAGGTGCAGGAGGCGCACGCGCTGACTGGCGAGATGGATTACATCTTGAAGGTCGTGACGCCCGATCTCAAATCATTGTCCGAGTTCGTCAACGGGGTGCTTCTGCCGCACGAATCCGTACAGCATGTGAAGACGGCGATCGTGCTGGAGACGCTGAAGGAAACCGGCGCGCTGCCGATTTGAGGAGCCTCGTATGACTACGCAAAACACTCGCTTTGCTAAAAACTTGGCAACTCGCATTGATGATCTGCGCGCATTGGTTCCTGTTGGTGCCTCTGACACACAGGTTAGAGCAGCCACAGTGTGGCTTCGCGATATTCACGACAATTTACAAAAATTTTGGCTCTATGTCGGACTGACTGGAGACCCTAGCATCAGAGCTTACGGTTTGGAATGGGATCCTTTGCCGGGTGACATCACCGCGATTCTTTTCGGAGGCGAGGAGATACCGAAGCTCGGACATATTGGGCCGCTGACGCCGGTAGTTCGTTCTGAAAGCGCTCCTGGAGTGCTGGTCGAACATCCTAGCATTGGCCTCAGCTGGATAATAATGAGCCAGACAACGCCGATAGACTTCACGATGGGGGGCGATCCCTTCCACGAAAAAGAGAGAAGCCTCGCAGATTATTTTGCATGTAGTGTCGGATGCTACGAAGGCTTGTCATTCAGTCGCTTTGATGTCGTCGAGTACGCAGCATACCGGGCCGGGTACGTTCACTCACAAGGAGACCGTTATCTTAAGCGTAGCCCTGTGGCCGCAGCCGCCCTCGACAAAATTGATGCATTCTATCCGCTATACCAGCGGAACAACCTCGACTATGTCCTTCTATCAATTGCACAAGAGCTGATGAATTCCGAGGCGATTGAAGAGTACCGAGTAGCCGCAGGTAGGTTTTGAGGCCGCTTCATGATCCCGACACATACCAGTTGATGCCTTCCCGTCCCAACTCCGAACGATCAACCGTTCAAGAACTCACCTCAGGTAGTCTTGATCAACCCTTCGACTGCTGGATCAGCCCATACAGATTGGTGCATCGCGCGCCGGAACGGCAATAGGCGAACACCGGGCCGTCGAGTTCGTCCAGCGCTTCGGCCTGGTCCGCGACATTCTCGGCCGTCATCTGGCCGCTGATGACGGGGATGTAGCGAAAGGCGAGGCCGGCGGCTTCGACCGCGGACCCGATGCTCTTGGCCGAGGGCTGGCCGGGTTGCTCGTCATCCGGCCGGTTGCAGATGACGCTCTTGAACCCGGCTTCCTTGATGGCGGCGACGTCTTCAGGCTGGATCTGGGCCGAGACCGAATAGTCCTCGCTGATCT
>NZ_JBAZUD010000092.1:0-20182 GCF_041661565.1 Mesorhizobium sp. | reverse complement strand
CCGCCATCGGCGGCGGCCTGGCGCTGCTCAGGACGGGCGATCGCGTCCGCATCGATCTGAACAAGGCGACTGCCAACATCCTCGTCGACGACGAGGAAATCGCCAGGCGGCGCGCCGAACTGCAGAAGGATGGCGGCTATCACTATCCCAAGCACCAGACGCCATGGCAGGAAATCCAGCGCTCCATGGTCGACCAGTTCTCCGAGGGAATGGTTTTGAAGCCGGCGATCAAGTACCAGGATGTCGCCCACACCAGCGGCATTCCGCGCGACAATCACTGATTGGTCGCAGCCGATCCTGTGTTGGTCAAAGACGGCCCGGTCTTCGACCTGGCCGTCCCGCCACACCGTCCAGGCGGGTACTTCCCTAAGCCGGCTGGCCGGCCGCCGACCTTTCGCGAACCGGTTCCGGATTTTCGGGGTTCATGCTGTATAGGGTTCGAACCAAGGCAGTTCGGATGCGGAAGACTCCATGGCGGCTGGCCAACTCGACACCGATATGGAGCAGGGCCGGTCGCCGGCGGACATCTTCGTCGTCTTCCTGAGACTCGGCCTGACCTCGTTTGGCGGGCCGGTTGCCCATCTCGGCTATTTTCGCGACGAATTCGTGCGCCGCCGCCAGTGGCTTGACGAGGCCGGCTATGCCGATCTGGTCGCGCTTTGCCAGTTCCTGCCCGGGCCAGCCTCCAGCCAGGTCGGCTTCTCCATAGGCATTCTGCGCGGCAACGGGCTGCTTGGCGGTCTTGCCGCGTGGGCCAGCTTCACCTTGCCCTCGGCGCTGCTGCTGTTCGCCTTCGCCCTTGGCGCCGCGTCATTGGGCGGCCCCTTGGCGCAAGGCATCGTGCATGGCCTGAAACTCGTCGCCGTGTCGGTGGTCGCACAGGCGCTGTGGGGCATGGCAAGAAGCCTGACGCCGGATCTCCCGCGCGCCGCCATTGCTCTCGCGGCCATTGCCGTTCTCCTGCTCGCCGGCGGGTCATTTGGCCAGATCGCGGCCATCGCTATGGGGGCTGTCGCCGGTTTGTTGATCTGCCGTGACGGGCCATCGCCTTCAGGCGGACACCTGGCCTTTCCGGTTCGCCGGTCCTCGGCAGTGATGGCGTTCCTTCTGTTCGGCGTCCTGTTCGTGCTGCCGCCGCTCGCGGCCGCCGCCACCGATAGCCAGGCGCTGAGGGTCTTCGACGCGTTCTATCGCTCCGGGGCGCTGGTCTTCGGCGGCGGCCATGTCGTGCTGCCCTTGCTGCAAGGCCAGGTCGTCACACCAGGCTGGGTCAGTCCGGAAGCGTTCCTCGCCGGCTACGGCGCCGCCCAGGCCGTGCCGGGACCATTGTTCACCTTTGCCGCCTATCTCGGTGCGATAAGCGGGCCGCAGCCCAATGGCTTTGCCGGCGCTGCCATCGCCCTGGCCGCGGTTTTCCTGCCGGGCCTTCTGCTGGTTTATGGCACGCTGCCGTTCTGGGACAGGGTGCGCAACCTGCCGCAAGCACAGGCCGCGATGCGCGGCGCCAATGCCGCCGTCGTCGGCATCCTGGCGGCGGCTTTCTACAATCCCGTCTGGGTAAGCGCGGTGCACACCGCTTTCGATTTTGGACTTGCGCTGAGCGGATTCCTGTTGCTCATCGTCCTGAAGACGCCGCCCTGGATTGTCGTGCTGCTGCTCGCCGCCTGTGGAGCCGCCGCCGGCATCATGGGTGGCGGCGTGTAACGGAAACAGGGGAGGCACATCATGGCGGGACGGCGCTCTTCCCTCGGCTTTCTCGGAATGTTCGGCCGCTCGGGCGATCTCAGGCAGCTTGACGACGCCTTGCGCGGCGCCGACCTGCATCCGGCGCTGGTGCCGGAAGGCGTGAAACTGACCATCGTCAATCTGATGAAAGACCGTTGGCCCGACGAGCCGCCGCCACAGGCCTATGCTGAGGTGGCGCGGCTGTTCAGCTATTGCATTGCCGGAGGCGAAACCTTCGAGCGCTCCAATGGTCTTCAAGACAGGGTCGATGCCGAGCGCCGCATCGAGGCAGCGCTTGAAGCCGGCGACAGCTTCGATGCGCAAATCGTGCTGATGACGCTGCACGCCAAGCTGATCAATGCCGAGGTCGTCGAACGCTACGGGTTGAACGCCGACTGATCGCTCCGGGGCGCGGGCTTATCCGCCCATGCTGCCACGCGGCAGTTTGATCATCTCGCCGAAGCGGGCGCGCAATTTGTCGTCGATCAGTTTCGGCACGTGGCGCGGGAAGCGCTCGGCCAGGACGCGCTTCTTTTCGATGATCGCGCGCTGCAATATGTCGGGCCGGCCCTTCTCGTTCCATTCCTTGGGCGAGAACCTGTCGCCGACAGCCGGATAGAAATATTCGGTCTGCATCAGCCGCAGCGTCTGCTCGTTGCCGAGATAATGTCCCGGCCCTTTCAGGCAGACCTCGGCGATGGTGTCGATCGACAGCGATTCATCGGAGACTTCGATGCCGCGCACGCAACGCAGGCAGTGGCCGAGCATGTCGTTGTCGATGATCAGGCTTTCCAGGCAGAAGCCGAGCAGCGAGGCGTGCATGCCGGCCGATTCATAGACGAGATTGAGCCCGGCAAGACCGGCCATGACGTCGGTGATGCCCTTTTCATAGCCGGACTGGATGTCGGGCAGCTTGGAATCCGTCATGCCGGCGGCGGAGCCACCCGGAAGGTCGTAGAATTGCGCCATCTGCGCGCAGGCCGCGGTCAGCACCGCCTGTTCGGCCGAACCGCCGGACATGGCGCCCGTGCGCAGATCCGACACGAACGGCCAGGTGCCGAAGATCGCCGGATGGCCTGGTTTGATGGCGTTGACATAGACGAGACCGGCCAGCACTTCGGCCACCGCCTGCACGACCGCGCCTGCAATGGCCGCCGGCGCCGTGGCGCCAGCCTGTCCCGCCGACAGCAGCAGGATCGGAATGCCGCCCTCAACGCAGGCCTCGAGCACACCGCAGGCATCCTCGGCGAATTTCATCGGCGGCACGACGAAGCAATTGGAGTTCGACACGAACGGCCGGGCGCGAAAATTCTCCTCGCCGCCGGCGATGGCATAGAGCATGTCGAGCGCAGGCTGCACGTTCTCGCGCACCGTGAAGGAGGTGCCGACATGCTTGGAGGTACCCATCACGCAGGCATAGAGCGTGTTGAAATCCATCTCGAGCGGATCGGGAATGTCGCGGGGCACCATCGGCCGCTGGAAGAAATGGATGTTGTCGAGCCCCTCGACGAGACGGGCGGCGTCATAGATGTCCTGCAGCAGCGACTCGCGGTATTCGCGCTTTTCGACATCGACCAGGTGCACCGCGGCGCCGGCCGTGCCGTAATGCACGCGCTTGCCCTTGATCAGCATGTCGTGCCTGGGGTCCTGGCCGTACAGGGTGAAATTCCGGGCCGCCTTCTTGATCGTGTCGAGCACCAGCGCGCGCGGAAAGCGGACGCGGCCGTCTTCGTCATAGCTGGCGCCGGCCTTGGTCAGCGCCTCGATGCAGGAAGGGATGGCGTTGGCGAAGCCCACCGTTTCCAGCAGTGTCAGCACCGCTTCGTGGATGCGTTCCTGGTCGTTGCCGGTCAGCGGCCCGTAGCTGCCGCCTTCAAGGCCTGCGCGCACCGGCTTGATATCATCGGCCAGCGGTGCCGCGCGCATGGCGCGGCGCGCTTCGCGTCCGCCGGAGCGGCGCGAACGCTGATCCGCCGCTTCCTGCTTTTCGAGAACTGACATGGAGCACTCCACCTTACTGAGAAGCAGGGCGGCGGTTGGTCCACCATCGACTGCTTCTTCCCCTTTGTGCTCCGACTATGCCGCCGGCATTGGCACAGCCTATGGGCCAGTCAGTCCAGCTGCATATGCCAGAGCTAATGTACCAAAGCCATGCCGGCACGCGCCGGGCAGGGGTGCGGCCGATGGATCAGGCGGCGGCCGGCCGGCGTCCGGCCGCGGTGGCCAGTTCGCGGATGCCTGGCTCGATGTGCTGCAGCGCGATCGAGGAGATGCCCAACCGCATGAAACGCGACGGCTTTTCGGTGCGGTCGAAGAAGCGGTCGCCCGGTTCGATGATGACACTGCGCGAGGCGGCCGCCTCGGCCAGCCCGCGCGCATCGGTGCCGCGCGGCCCTTCGAGCCACAGCGACGTCCCGCCGGCCGAATCGGTCGAACGCCATTCCGGCAGGAAGGCGGAAATCGCATGGACCAGACGCTTGCGCCGCTCGTCGAAGGCGCTCGACAGGCGCCGAACCAGGGCTTCGTGATGGCCAAGCGACAGGAACAGCGCCACCGCGCGCTGGTTGTTTGCCGGCGGATGGCGCAGCATGAAACGGCGCAGCGCCCTGAGTTCCGAGATGAGCCCGGCGGAGGCGACGATGTAGCCAAGCCGCAGGCCGGGAGCCAGGGTCTTCGACATCGAGCCGACATAGACGACGCGGCCCGAACGATCGAGGCTCTTCAACGCCTGCTGCGGCGCCTCGTCGAGAAGCTGGCTGTCGTAACCGTCTTCGATGATGATCTGGTTGTGGCGGTTGGCGCGCGCCAGCAGGTCCTGCCGACGTTCCGCCGACAGCGGCACCATGGTCGGGCAATGATGGCTTGGCGTGACGAACACGAAGCCGGAATCATTGGGAATTGAAGCGGTTACGATGCCGGATTGATCGACCGGCACTGGCTGGATCTCGGCGCCGGCAAGGCGGAAGATGGAGCGTGCGTCGGGATAGCCGGGGTCCTCCATCGCAACCTTGGAGCCCTTGGTCATCAGCAGGGTGGCCAGCATGTAGAGCGCGTTCTGCGCGCCCAGCGTGACGATGATCTCGTCGGGATTGGCGAAGATGCCGCGCCGGGGCAGAAGTCGCGCCTGGATCTGCTCGATCAGCAGCGGATCGTCGCGATCGACCATGTCGGACGCCCAGTTGCGGATTTCGAGCACTGCCAGCGCCATGCGGTTGCACTCGCGCCACTCGGCGGTCGGGAACAGCGCCGGGTCGAACTGGCCGTAGACGAAGGGATAGGACGACTTGATCCAGTTCTCGTGCTTGGCCGGCGGCGGCATGTCGCTGGCGGCGATCTGCCTGCGTGCCTTCCAGTCGATCTCGTTGGCCTGGTCGGGCGCCTTCTGGTGCGGCTTGGCCGGCGTCGCCAGCACATCGGGATTGACGAAATGGCCACGCCGCTCGCGCGCGACCAGGAAGCCCTGGTCGACGAGCTGCTGGAAGGCCAGCACCACGGTGCCGCGTGCCACGCCCAGTTTTTCGGCCAGGATCCGGCACGACGGTAGCGGCATCGAAGCCGCGATCTGGCGGTCGAGGATCGCGGCAACGATGGCTTGGCGGATCTGCGCCTGCAGGGTCTGGCCGGATTCGGCCGAAATCCGGAACAGGCCGGACCATATCGCCGTGTCGTTTCGCTGTGGCATGAAGGATGTTCCTCGATGGCCAGCTTTTTTCGCTTGGCTGGACCAGTCGAATGTAACGGTGGCACAAGGGGTTGCGCCAATCAATTTTTCTGATCGCTGGGATTTATGCCAGTGATCCTTCAGCCGAAATCAGGCGCTGCTCCTGGCTGCAGCAAACATTCCATCATCGCATCGTGATGCGATGCGTCATCACCGCGTATTGACCGAACTGAATTCGGCTTAATAGTGGTGGTGCGACGACACGTGCCGGAAACATCCGGTCTGATATGGTGTGCCGAAAACTCCAGGAGTCCCCCGCCAGTGGATCAGCCAGCCTTCCAGAAACAGCTCGCCGCCTTGCGCGATCATCGCGCCGCGGCGCCTGCCAGCATGCGTGAGGCTTTCGCCGCTGATCCAGCGCGGTTCGAGACATTTTCCGCCCGCGATGGCGACCTACTGCTCGACTGGTCCAAATGCGCCGTCGACACGGTCACCATGGAGCTGCTGGAGATGCTGGCCGGGGCGGCGGACCTCGAGGGACGCCGAGCGGCGATGTTTGCCGGCAAGAAGATCAACGTCACCGAGAACCGCGCCGTGCTGCACACCGCACTGCGCGACCTGACCGGCGAGGGCGTCACGGTCGATGGCCAGGACGTCAAGGCTGATGTCATTGCGGTGCTCGACGCGATGGGTGCCTTTGCCGACGCCGTACGGTCCGGCAAGGCGGCCGGCGCCACCGGCAAGGCAATCACCGACATCGTCAACATCGGCATCGGTGGTTCGGATCTGGGGCCGGCCATGGCCACGCTGGCCTTGGCGCCGTATCACGACGGACCGCGCGCCCATTACGTCTCCAACATCGACGGCGCCCACATTCACGACACGCTGAAGGGCCTCTCCGCCGAGACCACATTGTTCATCATCGCCTCGAAGACCTTCACCACCGTCGAGACGATGACCAATGCCGCGACGGCGCGCAAATGGGTGCAGGATGCGCTGGGCAAGGAGGCGGTGGGCAAGCACTTCGCCGCGGTCTCGACCGCACTCGATCTGGTGGCGAAATTCGGCATCGAAGCCGATCGCGTCTTCGGCTTCTGGGACTGGGTCGGCGGCCGCTATTCGCTCTGGGGCGCGATCGGCCTGCCGGTGATGATCGCCGTGGGACCGAGGAATTTTCGCGCCTTCCTCGATGGCGCGCATGAAATGGACGAGCATTTCCGCACCGCGCCAGTGCGGGAAAACCTGCCCGCATTGCTGGGACTGGTGGGTTGGTGGCATCGGGTGATCTGCCAGTATCCAGCGCGCGCCGTCATCCCTTACGACCAGCGTCTGTCCAGGCTGCCCGCCTATCTGCAGCAGCTCGACATGGAATCGAATGGCAAGAGCGTCACGCTTGAAGGCACGGCGGTGACGACGCCGACCGGGCCCCTGGTCTGGGGCGAACCCGGCACCAATGGCCAGCATGCCTTCTTCCAGCTGCTGCACCAGGGCACGGATTTCATCCCGGTCGAATTCCTTGCCGCGGCCGTCGGCCACGAGCCGGAGCTCAAGCATCAACATGACCTGCTGCTCGCCAATTGCCTGGCGCAATCGGAGGCCCTGATGAAGGGCCGCACGCTGGAGGAGGCGCGCGCCCAGATGCTGGCCAAGGGCGTCGAGCCGGCCGAGGTCGACAAGATCGCGCCGCACCGGGTATTTTCCGGCAACAGGCCCTCGGTGACCATCCTTTACCGAAAACTCGACCCGCGCACCCTCGGCCGGCTGATCGCGCTCTATGAGCATCGCGTATTCGTCGAGGGAACGCTCTTCAACATCAATTCCTTCGACCAGTGGGGCGTCGAGCTCGGCAAGGAACTTGCCACCGGCCTCCTCCCCGTCGTCGAAGGCACGGAAAGTGCCGCTAAGCGCGACGCCTCGACCGCCGGTCTGGTGGCACACATCCACCACTTGCTTGGGGCGGAGTGAAAAGCTTGGCGGATATCAAGGGCATCCTGTTCGACAAGGACGGAACGCTTGTCGACTTCAACGCAACCTGGCTTGGGGTTGCCGACTTCATGGCCATGGACGCATCCGAAGGCGATCGCTGGAAGGCCGACAGGCTGCTGGCCGCGGCGGGTTTCGATTTCGCGGCGAAGCGGTTCAAGCCGGATTCGATCTTTGCCTCCGGCACCAATCTCGATGTTGTGGAATTGTGGTTTCCGCGGCTCTCCGACGAGGACCAGATGCTTGCCGTCAAGCGCTTCAACGAGATCACATCGGTGCAGGGATCGGCGATGGCGGTGGCGCTGCCCGGCGTCGTCGAGACGCTCAGCGCCCTGCACAGGAAATCCTACCGGCTTGGCGTCGCCACCAACGATTCGACCAGCGGCGCCGAAAAGACGCTGGTCACGCTGGGCGTCGCCCAGCTTTTCGATGCCGCCTATGGCTACGACGCCGTCGCCAACCCGAAGCCGGCGCCCGACACGATCGTTGCCTTTTGCGACCTGACCGGCCTGAAACCGTCGGCCATCGCCATGGTCGGCGACAACAGGCATGATCTCGAAATGGCGCGGGCCGGCGGCTGCGGGTTGGCGATCGGTGTGCTCTCCGGCACAGGCACCCGCGAATCGCTCGCCGAGATCGCCGACATTATCCTGGATTCGGTTGCCGACCTGCCGGACTTCCTGTCAGCCCGCGTCAAGGAGACGATCTGACGGGCCGAGCGAGGGCAAACGGGCCTCATGGTGACCAAAGCTCATCATGATTGAACTGGTTCTAGCGATCTTCGGGCCGAAACGAGAAGACGCCGCTCGCAACGCCCTTCGCACCGCCGAAATCCGGCATCTCATATTCCGCCAGCAAGAGTAGACGGGCCAGCGGCAGATCATTGCGGCGGGGATCGCCGACCAGCACCTCGATGCCGGTGGCAAGGCAGCGATCGAGGAACGGCGTCATCCGCCGAGCAACCTCGGGATCATAGAACACGTCGCCTGCGAGCACGAGATCGACCGCTGGCGGCGGATCCAGGGTGATATCCTTGTCGACGATGGTGATCTGGACGCCGTTCGCCGCCGCATTGAGCCCGATCGCGGCTACGCCGTTGCGGTCGATTTCGGCGGCGACCACCGTGCGCGCGCCGGCCTTGGCAGCGGCAATGCCGATAAGGCCCGAACCAGCCCCGAGGTCGAGCACGCGACGGCCGGCCACGGTTTGCGGATGGTCGAGCACATAGCGCGCGAGCACCGTTCCTCCTGCCCATGCATAAGCCCAATAGGGCGGCCGCGGCTCGGCTCCGTCGTCCGGCTCCGTGTCGTCGTCCGCGTCGCGCGGATCGAGCAGTCGCCCGAGGCCGCTGGCCGGATGGGGGGTATAGAGCCTTATCTCGGGGAGTGACGGGACGGCGACAAGCCGCATGTTCGCCCTGATGAATTCCGCCGGGTCAAGGGGCGAGCCGGCGGCCGGCGTGCCGTCGTCGGTGCGGTCGCCAACCACTATTCCCGCAGCGCCCGTCGCAGGATCTTGCCGACCGGCGTCTTCGGCAGTTCGGTCCTGAACTCGATGTATTTTGGCCGCTTGTAGCCGGTCAGGTTCTCCCGGCAATAGGCCGTGATTGCTTCGGCGGTCAGTGCCGGATCCTTCTTGACGATGAACAGCTTCGGCACTTCGCCGGAATGCTCGTCCGGCACGCCGATCGCCGCCACCTCGAGCACGCCAGGATGCTGGGCCACGACCTCCTCGAGTTCGTTCGGATAGACGTTGAACCCCGAGACGAGGATCATGTCCTTCTTGCGGTCGACGATCTTGGTGTAGCCGCGCTCGTCCATGAAACCCATGTCGCCCGACTTGAAATAGCCGTCCCCGGTCATGACCTTGGCGGTCTCGTCGGGCCGGTTCCAGTAGCCTGCCATCACCTGCGGTCCGCGGATGCAGATCTCGCCGACCTCGCCGAGCGGCACGTCGTTGCCGTCATCATCGCGGATGGCGATTTCCGTCGACGGCAGCGGCAGGCCGATCGTGCCGGTGAAGTCGCCGGCGCTGAACTTGTTGGCGGTGGCCACCGGCGAGGTCTCCGAGAGGCCGTAGCCTTCCGTGACCGGACAGCCGGTCAGCGATTTCCAGCGTTCGGCGACGCCCCTTTGCACCGCCATGCCGCCGCCCAGCGTCAGGATCAGCGGCTTGAAGTCGAGCTTGCGGAAGTCCTCGTTGTTGAGCAGCGCGTTGAAAAGCGTGTTCAGGCCCGGAAAGATGTGGACCGGATATTTCGCCAGCTCCTTGACGAAGCCTGGAATATCGCGCGGGTTGGGAATGAGCACGTTGCGGGCGCCTTGCTGCATGCCCATCAGCGCGTTCACCGTCAGCGCGAAGATATGGTAGAGCGGCAGCGCGCAGACGAAGTTGGGATGCGCCGGCTTCGGCTTGATGGTGTAGGCGTCTTCCATCCACTGCGCATTCTGCACGACATTGGCGAGCACGTTGCGGTGCAGCAGCGTGGCCCCCTTCGACACACCCGTCGTGCCGCCGGTATATTGCAGAAAGGCGACGTCGTCGGCCGCCACCTTGGCGGGCTTGAACGCCAGGCCGGCGCCGGCCTTGACGGCCGCGTTGAACTTGACGTGGCCGGGCAAGGACCAGGCCGGCACCATCTTCTTCACGCGGCGCACGACGAGGTTGACGATGGTGCCCTTCAAGCCGCCCAGCATGTCGCCCATGGCGGCGACCACCACATGCTTCACCGGGGTCCGGGCGACCACCGCTTGCAAGGTGCTGGCGAAGTTTTCAAGGATGACGATGGCTTGTGCGCCGGAATCCTTGAGCTGATGCTCCAACTCGCGCGGCGTGTAGAGCGGATTGACGTTGACCACGGCGTATCCGGCGCGCAGGACCGCCATCATCGCAACGGGATATTGCAGCACGTTCGGCATCATCAGGGCGACACGCGCGCCCTTCTGCAGGCCTTTCGATTGCAGGTAGGCGCCGAACGCCGCCGACAGCCGTTCGACATCGGCGTAGCTGATCGACTTGTCCATGCAGGTGAAGGCGGGCTGGGCGGAAAACTGCTTGCAGGCGGCGACGAGGAAATCGCCGATGGAGCTGTAGGGCAGGGCACCGATCTCGGCCGGCACGTTCTTGGGATAGCTCTTCAGCCATGGCTTTTCCGGCAGGCCGGCGGCCAGCGCCGCAAGCGCTTTCGGCAGCCGCCTTTCAGCCGCGGGCTTGGTCGCGGGCGCGGCCTTTGTCGCCGGTGCGGCCTTTGTCGGTGCAGGCCTGGTGGATGCAGGCTTTGTGGATGGAGATCCGGCCGGTGCGACCTTGGCCGTGGGCTTAGCAACCGCTGACTTATCGGCGGAGGCTGTCTTGGCGGAAGCGGACTTGGCTGGCGCCTTGACCGCCCGCTTCGGGCTTGCCTTCGCCACGGCTTTTTCGGACACGACGGCTCCCTTCGGCTTGGCGGCAGCGGCTTTGTCGGCGTGAGGCTTGGCAATAGGAGCCTTGGAAACAGGAGGCTTTGCAACAGGGGATTTGGCAACTGGCGCTTTGGCAACCGGCGCCTTGGCCTTGGCGGCTCCGGCAGCTGCTTTCGCAGGCGCCTTCGCCGACGTTTTCGACGGCGCCGTCGTCTTTGATGCTTTTGCCACCCGTTCCTCCTCGACAATTCTCGTTCGACCGCGCGCGCCTCTAATGACAGAGACATCCTCCGCTACGGGCCGGTTTCCCATCTATGTATGGCCTCTATCGGCGGCGGTGCAAGCCTTGCCCCTGCGGCAAGGCGCCGAAAGATTGCCGCTGAAAATCCTCCTCGCCAGCGTCGCGGCCAGGGCACCGCCCCGGATGCGGAAGGCGCGTGGCGGCGACGATCGCGAGGCTTCGCTCGATCCGGGTCAACAAAAAAATACAATCGCGAAAAATCTCGTGAAGAGAATAAACTGCTAATTCTTTCCGCCTTCCGGCAGAATTCTGGATTTTTGTCCCGCTTCCCGCCGGGTAAGCAAACGGGGTGTTCCAAAGCCGGGAAAACGGTGCTTATATGCGGGCTTCGCGAGCCTGATAGAGGGGCTTGGAAGAACATCAGGGAGTGCTCAATGAAAATGAAACTGACTTTTGCAGCCGCGTTGCTGGCTGCAAGCGTCCTGGGCGGCGTGGCCAACGCGAAAACTCTGGTCTATTGCGCGGAAGCATCGCCGGAGGGTTTCGACCCGGCACCGTATACCGCCGGCCAGACGTTCGACGCGTCCTCGCGCACCGTTTTCAACCGCCTTGTCGAATTCGATCACGGCAAGACCTCTGTCTCGCCGGGGCTGGCAGAAAGCTGGACGATCTCCGACGACGGCAAGGAATATGTCTTCAAGCTTCGCAAGGGCGTGAAGTTCGCGCCCACCGACTATTTCACCCCGACGCGCGACCTCAACGCCGACGACGTGGTGTTTTCGTTCGAACGTCAGGTCGACAAGAACGGCCCCTGGTTCCAGTATATTCCGGGCATTGCCTACCAGTATTACAATGACCAGTTCGGCGACAACATCACCAAGGTCGAGAAGGTCGATGACCTGACGGTGAAGTTCACGCTCAAGGACCCGGCGATCACCTTCATCCCGACACTGGGCATGGACTTCGCCTCGATCGTGTCCAAAGAGTATGCAGACAAGCTGCAGGCGGACAAGACCCCTGAACTGTTCAACCAGAAGCCGATCGGCACCGGCCCTTTCATTTTCGTCGACTATCAGACGGACGCGGCCATCCGCTACAAGGCCAACCCGGACTATTGGGGCGGCAAGCAGAAGATCGACGACCTGGTCTTCGCCATCACCACCGATCCGGCTGTCCGCGCACAGAAGCTGAAGGCGGGCGAATGCAACATCATGTCGTACCCGGCGCCGGCTGACATTGCCGGTCTCCAGGCGGATGCCAACCTCAAGGTCGAAGAGCAGGAAGGCCTCAACGTCGGCGCGCTGATGTACAATACGCAGCAGAAGCCCTTCGACGATGTGCGCGTCCGCAAGGCGCTCAACATGGCCATCAACAAGAAGGCCATCATCGATGCGGTCTTCCAGGGTGCAGGACAGGTGGCTATCAACCCGATCCCGCCGACCATGTGGTCCTACAACAAGGACGTGAAGGACGATCCGTATGATCCGGATGCGTCCAAGAAGCTGCTCGAAGAGGCCGGCGTCAAGGATCTCAAGATGAACGTCTGGGCGATGCCGGTGTCGCGTCCCTACATGCCCAACGCGCGCCGCACCGCCGAGCTGATCCAGGCGGACTTCGCCAAGGTCGGCGTCACCGTCAACATCGTCAGCTACGATTGGGGTGAATATCTCAAGCGCGCTTCCGCTGTCGATCACGACGGCGCCGTCATCGTCGGCTGGACCGGCGACAATGGCGATCCGGACAACTTCCTCGGCGTTCTCCTGAGCTGCGCTTCCGTCGGTTCGAACAACCGCGCGGAATGGTGCAACAAGGATTTCGACGCGCTCATCAACAAGGCCAAGACCGTTTCGGACCAGGCCGAGCGCACCAAGCTCTACGAACAGGCGCAGGTCATCTTCAAGGAACAGGCACCGTGGGCGACGCTCGCTCACTCCAAGGTGTTCATGCCGATGCAGAAGACCGTCTCCGGCTTTGCGATGGACCCGCTCGGTATCCATCGCTTCGACGGCGTCGATATCGCCGAATAAGGACGCGAAACGGGGGCAGCGCCACGCGGCGCTGCCCCCACTCGCCCGCCATGCTGCGTTATATCCTCGGCAAGCTCGCCCTCATCATCCCGACCTTCATCGGGATAACCATTCTCGCCTTTGGCTTCGTGCGCATCCTGCCCGGTGATCCGGTGTTGGTGCTCGCGGGCGAACGCGGCCTGTCGCCCGAACGCCACACGGCCCTGATGCATCAGTTCGGTTTCGACCTGCCGATCTGGCGCCAGTACCTGACCTATCTGGCCAACATCCTCAGCGGTGATTTCGGCACCTCGTTCTCCACCAAGACACCGGTGCTCAAGGACTTCCTGGTGCGCTTCCCGGCTACGGTCGAACTCGCCATCTTCGCCATGATCTTCGCCGTGGTCCTCGGTGTCGCCGCCGGCATCTTCGCCGCGATCCGCCGCGGCTCGTGGTTCGACCAGCTGACCATGGGAACCGCGCTGGCCGGCTATTCCATGCCGATCTTCTGGTGGGGGCTGCTGTTGATCATCGTGTTCTCGGGAACGCTGCACTGGACGCCGGTGTCGGGCCGCATCGACCTTCTCTATTTCTTCAAACCGGTGACCGGCTTCATGACCATCGATGCCCTGATCTCGGGCCAGAAGGGCGCGTTCCGATCGGCCCTGTCGCATCTTGTGCTGCCGACCATCGTGCTCGGCACCATCCCGCTCGCCGTCATCGCCAGGCAAACGCGCTCAGCCATGCTCGAGGTGCTGGGCGAAGACTATGTCCGCACCGCCCGCGCCAAGGGGCTGACCCCGTTCCGCGTCGTCGGCCTGCATGCTTTCCGCAACGCGCTGATCCCAGTCGTCACCACCATAGGCCTGCAGGTCGGCACGCTGCTGACCGGCGCCATCCTGACGGAGAGCATCTTCTCCTGGCCGGGCATCGGCAAATGGATGATCGACGCCATTTCCAAGCGCGACTATTTCACCGTGCAGGGCGGCCTGCTCCTGATCGCGCTGATCGTCATGTCGGTCAATCTCATTGTCGACGTGCTCTACGCGGTCATCAACCCGCGCATACGGGCCAACTGACATGACCAATGAAGGCCCAGCCACCATCGAAGCCGCCACCGTCGTCAAGCCGAGGGACGCCCGGCTGCAGATGTTCGGCGAGTTCTGGCACTACTTCTCCGTCAACAAGGGCGCGGTGATCGGTCTCTTCGTCTTCGCGCTGCTGATCCTGGTCGCCATCTTCGCGCCGCTGCTTTCGCCGCATTCGCCCGACGACCAGTTCCGCGACTTCTTCCTGACGCCGCCGGCCTGGCAGGAGGGCGGCAACGCGCAGTTCCTGCTCGGCACCGACGCCGTCGGCCGCGATATGCTGTCGCGCCTTATCTACGGCTCGCGTTTCTCGCTCGCCATCGGCTTCGTCGTCGTCACCACGGCGCTCATCTCCGGCGTCATTCTCGGCCTGCTTGCCGGCTACTGCCGGGGCTGGGTCGACACGCTGATCATGCGCGTCATGGACATCATCCTGGCCTTTCCGTCGCTGCTTTTGGCGCTCGTGCTAGTCGCCGTCCTCGGGCCAGGCCTCGTCAATGCCATGATCGCCATCGCCTTCGTGCTGCAGCCGCATTTCGCCCGGCTCACCCGCGCCGCCGTGATGGCGGAAAAGAACCGCGAATATGTGATCTCGGCCAAGGTCGCCGGCGCTAGCCATCTCAGGCTGATGCTGGTCACCATCCTGCCCAATTGCATCGCCCCGCTGATCGTGCAGGCCACTCTGTCCTTCTCCAACGCCATCCTCGAGGCGGCGGCGCTTGGCTTCCTCGGCATGGGCGCGCAGCCTCCGACACCCGAATGGGGCACCATGCTGGCCGAGGCGCGTGAGTTCATCCTGCGCGCCTGGTGGGTGGTGACGTTTCCGGGCCTGGCCATCCTGATCACCGTCTTTGCCATCAACCTGATCGGCGACGGCCTGCGCGATGCGCTCGATCCCAAGCTGAAGAGGTCGTGAGCATGTCCCTGCTCGAAATCAAGAACCTCACCGTTTCCTTCGACACCGCGGCCGGACCGTTCATGGCCGTGCAAGGCATCGACCTGTCGGTCGAGCCGCGCGAGGTGCTGGCGATTGTCGGCGAATCCGGCTCCGGCAAGTCGGTGGCCATGCTGGCGGTCATGGGCCTGTTGCCCAACACGGCGACGGTCAAGGCAGACCGCATGGCCTTCGATGGCGTCGATCTTCTGAAACTCAGCCCGTCCGAGCGGCGCAAGATCGTCGGCAAGGACATCTCGATGATCTTCCAGGAGCCGATCGCCAGCCTCAATCCCTGCTTCACCGTCGGCTTCCAGATCGAGGAAGTGCTGCGCTTCCACATGGGCATGGACCGTGCCCAGCGCCGCGCCCGGGCCATCGAACTGATGACGCTGGTCGGCATCGCCGATCCGGAGGAGCGGCTCAACTCCTTCCCGCACCAGATGTCGGGCGGCCAGTGCCAGCGCGTCATGATCGCCATCGCCATTGCCTGCAATCCGAAGCTGCTGATCGCCGACGAGCCGACCACGGCGCTCGACGTCACCATCCAGAAGCAGATCCTCGACCTGCTGGTCTCGCTGCAGGCCAAATACGGCATGGGCCTGATCATGATAACGCACAATATGGGCGTGGTCGCCGAGACCGCCGACCGCGTCATCGTCCAGTACAAGGGCCGCAAGATGGAAGAGGCCGACGTGCTGTCGCTGTTTGAATCGCCCAAAAGCAATTACACGCGCGCACTGCTGTCTGCCTTGCCGGAGAACGCCGTCGGCGACCGCCTGCCGACCGTTTCCGATATGCTGTTCGAGCCCGCCCCATCGGCCGCGGGAGCCTCCGCATGAGCACCACGGTCCTCGAAGGCAAGAACATCGTTCGCGACTATCACATCGGCGGCGGCCTGTTCACCGGACCGCGCACCGTGCATGCGGTCAAGGGTGTCTCGTTCAAGGTGGAGAAGGGCAAGACGCTCGCCATCGTCGGCGAAAGCGGTTGCGGCAAGTCCACGCTCGCCCGCATCATCACCCTGATCGATCCGGCAACTGCGGGCGACCTGTTCATCGACGGCAACAAGGTCGACATCGCCAGGGGCGGCCTGACCAGGGAGATGCGCCGCAAGGTGCAGATCGTCTTCCAGAATCCCTACGGATCGCTCAACCCACGCCAGAAGATCGGCGATGTGCTGGGCGAGCCGCTGCTGATCAACACCGACAAATCATCCGCTGAACGGCGCGACCTGGCGATGAAGATGCTCAAGAAGGTCGGCCTCGGCCACGAGCACTACAACCGCTACCCGCATATGTTCTCGGGCGGCCAGCGCCAGCGCATTGCCATCGCCCGCGCGCTGATGCTCAACCCGAGCCTCTTGGTACTGGACGAGCCGGTCTCGGCGCTCGACCTCTCGGTGCAGGCGCAGGTGCTCAACCTGCTCGCCGACCTGCAGGACGAGTTCCAGCTGACCTACGTCTTCATCAGCCACGATCTGTCGGTGGTGCGCTACATCGCCGACGACGTCATGGTGATGTATTTCGGCGAGGCCGTCGAATACGGCTCGCGCGACGAGGTCTTTTCGGACCCCAAGCACAGCTACACCAGGACGCTGTTCGCCGCGACACCACGCGCCGACGTCGCGTCGATCAAGGCAAGGCTGGCGAAGAAGAAGGCGGCCTGAGATCGGCTGCCCCGGCATCGCTGCAGCAGATTACGCCTCCGGTAGCAGCGTCTTTGCCAGCAGGACATTGGCGTGGCCGCGCGGGAAATCCTCGAGTTGCACCAGCCGCTGGAATCCATGTTTCTCGTAGAAGGCCGGCGCCTGAAAGCTGAACGACGCCAGATGGATGACATGGCAGCCGCGCAGCCGCGCCTCCTCTTCGGCGGCGGCCAGGAGGCGCGACCCCAAGCCTTTGCCGCGCGCGCTGTCGGCGACCCACAGCGTCTTGATTTCGCACACGCCTGCCCAGCTGTGCCCGTGCAGGCCGGCATAGATCGTTCCATCCTTCCTTTTCAGGAAGATCGACAGATAGCGACCGTCATCGACGCCGGTAGCAGCGACGTTGAAGCCATAGAGGCCATCCTCGAGCGCGACGATATCTTCGGGCGCGGGATCGCCGAGGACCACTATAGGCACGTCGCCATCGCCGCCCGGGTCATCGAAGCTGACAGCGGCGGTCATCTCAGGACAGCTTGGCGATGATGGCGCGCAGCGCTTCGCCGAAGCGGTGGATTTCCTCGACCGTGTTGTAGTGGACCAGAGAGGCGCGGATGGCGCCGCTGTCCATCGACAGGTTGAGGCGCTTCATCAGGCGCGGCGCGTACATGTGGCCGTCGCGGATGCCGATCTGCATCTCGGCCATCTCCTCGACGATCCGCTGCGGCGACAGCTTGCCGATGTTGAAGCAGAAGGTCGGCACGCGCTCGTTGATGCGCGCCTCGTCGGCGACGCCATAGATGGTCGCGCCGCAGCTTTTCAGCACCGAGAGCATTTCGCGCGCCAGTACCAGCTCATAGTCGCGAATGGCGCCCATGCCGGCGACGAGGTTTTCGCGCCGCGAGCGGTTGTTGGAAGGCGCCATATTGCGGCCGATCAGTTCCAGATACTGCACGGCCGCATCCATGCCCGCGACATTCTCGTAGATGAAGGTACCGGCCTCGACCTTGTAGGGCGGTTCGTCGGGAATGAAATCCTCGCGGAATGTCGGCAGCCGCTTCAGCGTTTCGAAGCGGCCCCACAGGAAGCCCATATGCGGCGAGAAATTCTTGTAGCCGGAGCAGACCAGGTAGTCGCAATCCCAGGCCTGCACGTCGATCAGCCCGTGCGGTCCGTAATGCACGCAGTCGAGGAACACTTCCGCGCCCGCCGCATGCGCAATCCCGGCCACGGATGCCACATCGACGATCGAGCCGATCGAATGCGCCGTCACCGTGCAGGCGACGAGCCGGGTGCGGTCGGAGACCAGCGGTCGCAGATCGTCGACATGCAAATTGCCATCCTCGCGCATCCGCCACCATTTGAATTTGGCGCCGGCCTGCTCCAGCGCCAGCCAGGTGGCGATGTTGGCGTCATGGTCCATGTCTGTGATGACGATCTCGTCGCGCTCCTCAAGCATCTGGCCGATGCCGAGGCTGACCAGGCGGATGAACGAGGTGGCGTTCATGCCGAAACAGATTTCCGCCGGACTGTAGGCATTGATCAGCAGTGCCACGCTCTCGCGCGCGTCAGCGACCGCCTGGTCGACGGTGACGCTGCGGCCATAGCGGCCGCCGCGCTGCACATTGTGCGAGACCAGATGGTTGGTCACCGCGTCGAGCACGCTCTGCGGGATCTGCGCGCCGGCGGCGTTGTCCAGGAAGATGAAGTCGCCGGCGCGCTGCAGGGCGGGAAACATCGCGCGGATCGCGTCGACGGGGAAGCCGCCTCCGGCGGTGGTCTGGGAATTGCTCAAATTGGTCTCCTGCGACGTGCTTCTTGCGGATGGCTGGGTGGTCAGCGTGTCTTCTCGGTCTTGAAGCGGCGTTCAAGCAGGCTGACGAGGCGGACCATCGGCCAGAGGAAGATGAGATAGACAAGCGCGGCGCCGATCAGCGGCGAGGGATTGGCATAGAGCGACTGTGCGTTCGTCGCTTCCTTCAGGAGTTCCGGCAGGGCCACCGTGGAGGCCAGCGAGGTGTCCTTGAACATCGAGACGCAATTGCTGGTCATCGGCGGAATGACCACGCGGATCGCCTGCGGCAGCACCACCTTGCGCAGGGTAAGCAGGAACGGCAGGCCAAGCGCCTGCGCCGCCTCGAACTGACCGCGCGGGATGCTCTCTATGCCGGAGCGGAACACCTCGCTCGAATAGGCCGACATGATGAAGGCGAAAGCCGTCACCGCCGATGCCCAGGACGACAGGCGTATGCCGAGGAAGGGCAGCGCATAGTAGATCAGGATGAGCACGACCAGCACCGGCAGCGCGCGGAAGATATCGGTGTATCCGACCGCGAGCCACCGCAGCGGCTTCGGCGCATAGAGCCGCAACAGGCTGATCACCAAGCCGACCGGGATGCCGATGCCGATGCTCATTATGCCGAGCAGCAGCGTGTTCAGGAAGCCGCGCATCAGCGCCGGCAGGCTGGACATGATGACATCTGCGTTGAAGAAGGTGTCCAGCAGCGACATGGGAGTGTTCCCGAAACACTTTGGCGTTTCGCTTTGGGCATGACCGCGAAACCGGTTTCGGTCTGCGCGAGATCTCATGCGTGAGACATCGAAGGCTACGACGTGCCGGCACTTCCACGGGAAGCCGCGACGCCGGGTGGACGTGCCGGCCGAATGGCCGGCACGATGCTGGTTCGGAAATCCGCTCAGGCCTTCGGCAGCGGAAATTCCTTCATGGTCGCCGAGTCGGCCGGCGCGTCGCTACCGAACCATTTCTTGTGGATCGCGGCCAGCGTGCCGTCCTTCTTCATCGCGCTCAGCGCGTCGTTGAGCTTGCCCAGCAGCGGATGGTCCTTGGTCATCATCAGGCCGTACTGTTCGCCGGTCTTGATGCGCTCCTTGACCACCAGGTCCTTCATCTTGGTGAAGGAATACTCCATGCCGGGAATGTCGCTGACCGCGGCATCGACGCGGCCGGCGCTGAGATCGAGCAGCAGGTTCTGCTGCGTGTCGTAGCCCTTCACGTCGCTGAAGCCATCGGCCTCCTGATGCGATTTCACCCAGGTCTCGCCGGTCGAGCCCGACAGCACGCCGACGATCTTGCCCTTGAGATCGGCCTCGGCCTTGATCGGGCTGTCGGTCTTGGTCGCGATGCCCATGTCGGAATCATAATAGGGCTGCGTGAAGGACTGCGACTTCAGCCGCTCCGGCGTGATGGTGATCGACGAGATGGCGACATCGATGCGCTTCGACGTGGTGGCGGCAAACAGCGCCTGGAATCCAAGGTCGGCGATGTCGGTGGTCATGCCGATGCGCTTGGCCGCTTCGTTGACGATGTCGACTTCAAAACCCTCGAAGGTGCCGCTTTCGTTCTTGTACTCGAAGGGTGGGTTGGTCGGATAGGCGCCGACATTCAGCACGTCGGCGGCAAAGGCGGAGGCCGGTCCGGCGGCGATGCCGATCGCGGCGGCGAGAAGCATGAGATTGCGACGGGTCAGGTTCATTGGT
>NZ_JBAZUD010000091.1:0-21161 GCF_041661565.1 Mesorhizobium sp. | reverse complement strand
ATCGCCTGCTGGCCGAAAACCTCCGGCGCGACCCGCCGCTATGCCGGCACAAGCCATATCGATGCCGACGGCACTTCGGCCGCCGAGGCAAAAGAAATCGTCGCCTCCCTGGCCGAGAAGGACATCACCGTCTCCGGCCTCGGCTACTACCCCAACCCGCTGCACCCGGATGCCGCGCATCGCGAGGCGGTCATCGGCCATCTCAAGAAGGTGATCGTGCTCGCCGCCAATATGGGCGTGCCCGTCGTCAATACCTTCTGCGGCGGCGATGCCTCGAAGACCGTCGACGTCAACTGGCAGGACGCGCTGAAGGTCTGGCCCGAAATCGTCGCCTTCGCGCGCGGCCATGGGGTCAAGCTCGCCTTCGAGAACTGCCCGATGATCTTCAGCTTTGACGAGTGGCCGGGCGGGCACAACATCGCCTATTCGCCGCAGGTCTGGCGCCGCATCCTCGAAGCCTGGGGCGGCGATGTCGGCATGAATTTCGACCCGTCGCATCTGGTCTGGCAGATGATCGACCAGGCCCGCTTCATCCGGGAATTCGGCCCCTACATGCTGCATGTCCACGCCAAGGACCTGATGATTGATCATGATGGATTGTACGAGCGCGGAATCCTGTCTTCCGGGATAGGCTGGCAGGTGCCGCGCATGCCGGGGCTGGGCGATGTCGACTGGAGCGGGTTCTTCTCCGGCCTCTACCGGGCCGGCTATGACGGCTCCGTCATCATCGAACACGAGGACAGACGGTTCGAGGGCAGCGACGACAAGGTGAAGCGTGGTTTCCTGCTCGCCCGCGACGTGCTGCGCCCATTCGTCAAGTGAATCAAGGCGCGGCGTTGACTCGGATTGTCAGCGGCGCGCCCTACACGGTTGAAATGAAACTGAAAACAAAGTGGAGGAAGTCTAGATGAAGAAATATTTGACCATGGTTCCGCTCCTTGCGAGCGCGGCCTTGCTGGCCTCGGTGGGCGTCTCGTCGGCCGCCGGCAAATACACGATCGGTATCTCCAACACGGTGCAGGGCAATGGCTGGCGCGAGGAGATGGTCTGCGCGATGAAGGCGCAGGCGCTGGCCTCCGGCGAAGTCACCAAGCTCAACATCGCCCACCGCAACACGGATGCCGCCGGCCAGCTGGAGGACATCCGCAACCTGATCAGCGCCAAGGTCGACGCCATCGTCGTCAACCCGGCTGACCCGGCCGGCATCAAGGCGGGCCTCGAGGAAGCCACCAAGGCCGGCATCGTCGTCGTCGCCGTCGACCAGGCGGTCACCGAGCCGTCGGCCTACATCATCTCCAACAACCAGGAACAGTATGCCTATCTCGGCGCCAAGTGGCTGTTCCAGCAGATGGGCGGCAAAGGCGAGGTGTTCTACATGCGCGGCGCCGCCGGCGCTTCGGCCGACAGTGACCGTGACAAAGGCTTCAAGAAGGCGCTGGCCGAATTCCCCGACGTGAAGGTCGCGCAGGAAGTCTTCACCGGCTGGCAGCAGGACCAGGCCAAGCAGCAGATGCTGTCGTTCCTCGCCACCGGCACCCCGTTCAACGGCGTGTGGACCTCAGGCATCGACAACGTCATCGTCGACGCGCTGGTCGAATCGCAGGCGCCGCTGGTGCCGGTGGTCGGCGCCGACAATGCCGGCTTTGTCGGCCAGCTGAGCTCGGTCAAGGGCCTCGTCGGCGCAGCCGTCACCAACCCCGGCTCGATCGGCGGCGCCGGCGTGACGCTGGCGCTGCAGATCCTCGACGGCAAAAAGCCGGCACAGCAGACCGTGCTGGTCGACCCGCAGCTGTGGGAGAACGCCACCGAGGAAGGCAAGGCCAAGCTGAAGGCCGCCGCCGACCCGTCGCTCAGCCCCGAATGGCCGGTCTCGATCTCGATCCCGGACTGGACGACGTACACCAAGGACCAGATCGTGGCCTGCAAGGGCCCGGGCGAGTAAGCTGACGACCCGCGCTTCTGCCTTCTCCCCTTGTGGGAGAAGGTGGATCGGCGCGTAGCGACGAGACGGATGAGGGGTGTTCCAGCGGAGTGGGACGTTGGCATTCCCTGGAACACCCCTCATCCGACCTCGCTTCGCGAGGCCACCTTCTCCCACAAGGGGAGAAGGGAGGGCCACCCGCCGAACCTGCCAATCTCCCCCCAAGTGGGGGAGATGTCCGGCAGGACAGAGGGGGGCGCCGTGGAGCGCCGATAGTTCCTGAATCGAGAGCAAACACGTTTTGACGACAAGCCCTCAACAGCAAAGCCCCCTCCTCGACGCCACCGGCGTCGCCAAGAATTACGGCGCGGTCGCGGCACTTCGCAACGCGTCGCTCTCCGTGCTGCCCGGCGAGGTGCACGCGCTGATGGGCGCCAATGGCGCGGGCAAGTCGACGCTGGTGAAGATCCTGACCGGGGCGATATCGGCCAATGCCGGACGCATCCTGATCAAGGGCGAGGCCCGCGACATCCGCTCGCCCGCCGCCGCCCGCCGTGCCGGCCTGCTGCCCGTCTACCAGGAGCCGTCGCTGATCCCCGATCTCGACGTCCTGTCCAATCTCAGGCTCACCGGCACGCCGGTCGAGCCGTTCCGCGCCTGGGTGCGCGAGCTCGGCATTCCCGACCTCGACATCCGCGACACCGCGCGCGACATTCCGCTGGCCGTGCTGCGCGTGCTCGACCTTGCCCGCGCGCTGGCCGTCGAGCCAGACGTGCTGCTGCTCGACGAGATGACGGCGGCACTGCCCGCCAACCTGGCCGAAAAGGTGCTTGAAGTGGTGCGCCGCCAGGGTGACAGCGGCCGCGCGGTGATCTTCATCTCGCACCGCTTCGTCGAGATCGCGGCGCTCTGCGACCGCGCCACCGTGCTGCGCGACGGCGAGACCGTCGGCGTCGTCGACATCGTGCCCGGCGTCGAGGAGAAGATCGTCGAGCTGATGCTCGGCACCCGCATCGTCAAGACCCACGTCGCCGCCCGCACCGCGACGCAGAAGGCGGCGCCCGCCCCTGCCCGGCCGCGCATCGCGGGGCGCGACCTGCGCGTCGGCACCAAGCTCGCCGACGTCTCCTTCGATCTCGCCGATGGCGAGGTCGCCGGCGTCGTCGCGCTCGAAGGCCAGGGCCAGGACGAATTGTTCGCCGCCCTTGCCGGCTCCATAAAACCGTCCGGCGGCACGATCGAGGTCGACGGCCGGCCGGTGAAATTCTCGCACCCGATCGACGCCATCCGGTCGGGCATCGCCTATGTGCCGGGCGACCGCTCCGAGGCGCTGGCCATGCAGCGCTCGGTGCGTGAGAACATCGCTTTGCCCTTCAGCGCCGCGCTGCGCAACTGGGGACCCATTCCCATGCGCCGCGAGCGCGCCAAGGTGGTCAGCGCCATCGAGCGGCTGCAGATCGACACCCGCGCGCAAGGCGAAGTCCAGCGCCTGTCGGGCGGCAACCAGCAGAAGGTGACCATCGCCCGCTGGATCGCGGCGGATGCCCGCACCATCCTCTGCTTCGACCCGACGCGCGGCATCGATGTCGGCACCAAGCAGGAGATCTACAAGCTGCTGCGCGAGCTTGCCGGCAACGGCAAGTCGGTGCTGTTCTACACCTCCGAGTTGGAGGAGGTGCAGCGCGTCTGCGACCGCGTCATCGTCATCTTCGGCGGCCGCGTCGTCGATATCTTCGCGGTCGAGGAGGCCGACGAGCCGGCGCTGATGCGCGCCGCCTATGGCCTGCCCCGGGGCGCCAAGGCGGATATCGGCATTTTGGCCGACCCCTCGTCGAATTCAACGAATTCGACGGAGCCGACGCCATGAGCCATCTGTTGCGCCGCCAGGGCTGGGTCATCGGCCTGTTCGCCCTCTTCGTCGTCCTGTTCATCGTCACCAGGCTGATCCAGCCGGCCTATGGCAGCAATGATTTCGGGTCGCTGGCCCGCGCCGTGCTGCCCTACGCCTTCGCCGTCGCCGCCCAGACGGTGGTGGTCATTGCCGGCGGCATCGACCTGTCGGTCGCCGCCATGATGGCGCTGACCAGCGTCACCGCCGCCTCGATGATGGCGGGCGCCTCGGAAGAATACGCGCTGTTCGTGGTGCCCTTCGTGCTCGCCCTGGGTTTCGTGCTCGGCGCCGTCAACGGCATGCTCATCGTCGTCACCCGCGTGCCCGACATCGTCGTCACGCTGGCCACCCTGTTCGTGCTGCAGGGCGCTGCCCTTTTGGTGCTCGACGCGCCCGGCGGTGCCGCCGCCGAATGGCTGAAGGCGCTGATCTCCGGCACCGTGCCGATACCCGGCCTGCCCGACGCCATCGACGCCTGGCTGCCCAAGGCGCTGCTGGTGCTGGCCGTTTGCCTGTGCGTCGTCTGGATTCCGCTCCGCCGCTCGCGGCTCGGCCTGTCCATCTACGCCATCGGCTCGAGCGAGCTGGCGGCGTTCCGAAGCGGCGTGCCGGTCAAGCGCACCCGCATCATCGCCTATGCGCTGTCGGGCCTGTTCGCCGCCATGGGCGGGCTGGCGCTGACCATGAGCACCGGCATCGGCGCCCCCATCCCCGGCCCCTATCTTCTCGCCAGCGTCGCCGCCGTGGTGCTGGGCGGCGTGGCGCTGGGCGGCGGCAAGGGCGGCCTGCTCGGCCCCATCGTCGCCGTCTTCGTGCTGCGCCTGGTGCGCACCGACCTCACCTTGCTCGCCATCGACCCCAACGTCACCGCCATCATCGAGGGGTTGATCATGGTCGCCGTGGTGATGTTCGGCGCGTTCATCACCATGCGGGGGCGGCAGTGACAGGAGAGCATCGATGCGCCCTTCTCCCTTCTCCCCTTGCGGGAGAAGGTGGCCTCGCGAAGCGAGGTCGGATGAGGGGTGTTCCAGAGAGCACCACCGCCTCATTCCGTCCAACACCCCTCATCCGTCTCGGCGCTGCGCGCCGATCCACCTTCTCCCACAAGGGGAGAAGGGAGAGAGGCGTCGCGCCACTTCCAGCACGAGCCACCCCATGAGCACATCAGCCATCACGCCTCCGCCCGTCCCCCTCGGCCGCCGCGTCAAGCGCTTCATGGCCGACCGGCCGCTGGTGCCACTGGTCATCCTGCTGGTCATCCTGGTGGTGATCCTGCAGATCCTGCGACCCGGCATCGTCAACGAGCGCTGGATCGCCAACACCATCAAGTTCGCCATTCCGCTGGCCATCCTCGCCGGCTGCCAGACCATGACCATGCTGACCGGCGGCATCGACCTTTCGGTCGGCACGGTGGCGACGATGAGCGCCTTCATCATGGCGACGCAGATCGTCAACCAGGACCCGGCGGTGGCCTTCGCGCTGGCGATGATGCCGGCGGTGCTGATCGGCCTCGTCAACGGCATCGGCGTCGGTGTCTTTCGCGTCCATCCCCTGATCATGACGCTGGGCACCAGCCTGATCGGCACCGGCTGCCTGCAGGTCTACCAGCGCACGGTGATCGCCTCGGGCGCGAAAATCCCCGACTTTCTCGCCTGGCTCGGCACCGGCGTCACCCGCCTGCCCGATGCATGGGTGCCTTCGGAGACGGCGCGCCAATGGCTGACCGACGCAGGCATTGGTTTTGCCTTCCCCAACGCCCTGCTGCTCTATGTGCCGCTCGCCGCGCTGATCGTCTTCACGCTGGCCCGCACCGGCTTTGGCCGCCTGCTCTACGCCGTCGGCGACAATGAACACGCGACGCGCCTTTCCGGCGTGCGCTACTGGCAGGTCATCACCGCGCTCTACATCACCTCCAGCGTGCTCGCCGGCATCACCGGCCTGCTCTATATCGGTCTGATCAAGGCCCCATCCCTGTCGCTGGCCGAGCCGCTGGTGCTGCCCTCGGTGGCCGCCGCCGTCATCGGCGGCACCTCCATCTTCGGCGGCCGCGGCGGCTACACCGGCACCATCGTCGGCGCGCTGATCCTCACCGTGCTGACGACGCTGCTCACCATCCTGCAGATGCCGGAGGGCGCCCGGCGGATGCTGTTCGGGCTGATCGTGCTGTTCGTGACGGCGGCTTATCTGAGGATTGTCGAGGAAAGGTAGTCCGCGCCTTTCGGGCACGGCGCGCGCGGGGGCGCTCGTCCATAGCGATCGCGGTTCCCGCTCGGCCTCGTGGCCATGGTGTCGAGATCGCCGGGTGCGATGCGCCAGTCAATTCGCTAACAGCAGGTGCAGGAAATGTGAAACGGTGTTCCGAAGAAGCGCCGGTACCGCGATTCGGCTGCCCTTGATTTGAAAAAATCAGTAACCCCTGCGTAACCATTAGAGCAGACTGTTACAACCAATCACGCCAAGGATCGTTTGCTGGTACGGCATTTGAAGAAACAATAAGAAACGAGCCTCCCATGTTGAACCTGTCATCTGTTCGCGCTCGTTTGATTTCCTATTATCTGCTCTCGGTCGCGCTTTTGGTCGGCGTCAGCGTCTATGCACTGATCCAGATGCTCGCGCTCGATCGACTGACGGAAGCCCTCGATCGCAGGTGGGTGGTGGGCACGCGCGTTCTGGGGGAGATGGCGGATCTGCTTTCCGAGACGCGCCTGGCCGAAATCCGTCTCGCACTGGCACCGGACCAGGAGAAGGTCGACCAGGCAGTGGCCGCGACCGATGGCTACATGACATCGCTTGGCTATCATCGGGCCGCGTATGGACTGTTGGACAAGACCGAGGAAGAGCAAAGCCTGCTGGCGAGTTTTGACGGCGCGCTGGACAGCTGGACGGCGGAACACCGGGCATGGCTGGCGCTGCCGGCGGAGCGACGGCTCGCGACCTCGCCGGACTTTCAGCGTCGTGCCGATGCTCTCTACAGGAGCGCCGACGACGCCATCGGCGCGCTGAGTGACGTCAATGCGGTGGGCGCGGCCGCGGCCGGTGCGCGCGCGGACCACATCGTCGACACTTCGGGGACGATCTTCGGGATCGTCGTCTTCCTTGCACTTCTGCTGGCCAGTTGGGTGACGTGGATCATCCACAGCGGGATCTCCCGGCCTCTGGCCTCCATCACCAAGGCCCTGTCCGAGCTCGCCGCCGGGAACCGCGGGATCGTCATCCCGCAGGTCGACCGGCATGACGAGATCGGCAGCATGGCGCTCGCCTTCGAGGTGTTCCGCAACAACGCCGTCAAGCTGGAGGAGTCGCAGGCGCTGGCCGAGGCACTGGCCCGCTACGACACGCTCACCGGCCTGGCGAACCGCCGCGTCCTTGCCGACGAGCTTGAAAAAGCGCTGAGCCGCGTCGATCGCGGCGAGGCGCCCTTTGCCGTGCTGCTGATCGATCTGGACCGCTTCAAGCCGGTAAACGACATTCATGGCCACAGCGCCGGCGATCTTGTGCTGGGTGAAATCACCGCGCGGTTGAAGGCCGTTGTGCGAAAGCACGACACGCTGGCCCGCATCGGCGGCGATGAGTTTGCGATCATCTGTGATCTGACCCACGACGGGCGGGACGTCAACAAGACGCCCATCTCTCTTGCGGAGCGCATCATCGCGGCGATCTCGGCGCCAGTGGCCATCGGCACGAGGATCGTCGAGGTCGGCGCCAGCATCGGCATAGCGCTCTGCCCCGCCGACGGCATGAATGCCGACGCGCTGCTGCGCGCGGCCGATATCGCCATGTATCGCGCCAAGCAGGCTGGCCGGGGACGGTTCCGCTTCTACGAAGAGAGCATGGACACGGAACTCAAGGCCAAGGCGGCGCTGGAAGCCGACATCCAGCGCGGCCTGGCGGCCAGCGAGATCGAGCCGCACTATCAGCCGCTGATCGAACTTTCCGGCGGCCGGCTGCTCGGGTTTGAAATCCTCGCACGTTGGCGCCATCCGGAAAAAGGCCTGGTCGCGCCGGATGTATTCATTCCCGTCATCGAACGTCTCGGGCTGATGCCGGAGTTCACCCTTACCATGTTGCGCCGGGCCTGCCTCGACGCGAAGGATTGGCCAGCCGATCTCAAACTGTCGCTCAACGTGTCGCCCCACGAACTCACGGATCTGCTTTTCCCCATCCGTCTGCTCGCCGTGCTTTCCGAACAGGGCTTCAAGCCGAGCCGGCTCGAGATCGAAATCACGGAGAACGCCCTCGTTTCGGACCTGGCGACGGCCAAGACAATTCTCCAGTCGCTGCAGAATTTCGGCATCAAGATCGCGCTCGACGATTTCGGCACCGGTTATTCCAGCCTCTACCACCTGCGCGAGTTCAAACTCGACAAGATCAAGATCGATCGCAGCTTCATCCAGTCGATGAAGGACAACCCCGAAAGCGCCAAGATCGTGCACGGCATCCTCGGCCTGGCCAAGAGCCTGGCGTTGCCAACCACCGCGGAAGGCATCGACAATGCTGAGATCCTGCATAGCCTGGACCAATCCGGCTGCGAGGTCGGACAAGGCTTCTATTTCGGCAAGGCAATGCCCGCGACGGAGGCCTCGAAACTGGCTCGCAAACCGCGCCGAGGAAAGCTGCGGGTCGTCGGCTGAGCCAGGCGCAGGGACAGCAAGCGATATCTGCTCCAAGATCCGACAGCGAAACCAGGCTACGTCCTGGCGCGGTTCATCAATTCGGCACGCTCGGTCGCGGCCACAGAAGCGAGAACATCCCAGTCCTCATTGGCGACACCTTGTCACCGGACGATATCAGGCCAATTTCAGAATCCCGTAGCTTCATGGAGAATGCCAATGACCCGAATATTGTTTGTCGGCCAGAAGCCTGAAACCGTCGACTTCTCGGACCCGTCCTTGCCCCCCGGCTTCAATGCCGAAAAGATCAATGCCGGGATCGCTTTGGGCGTGGCGAAGATCGAGGAACGGGGTTGGCAGGGCGATACCTGCATGATCACGCCCGATGCCGCCGGATTTGCCGCACTCAAGCAGGCGCTGGGCGATGCTGCGTATGATTGCGTTGTGATCGGCGGCGGTCTCAGGCTGCCGCCCAAGGGCCTGCCGCTGTTCGAGACCGTTGTGAACATCATCCACAAATCGGCGCCGAACGCTGCCATAGCCTTCAACACGAGACCCGAGGACACGGCGGATGCCGCTGCCCGTCAACTCGCCGCGGGCTGACGGGGCGGGCGCGGGCACTTGCAAGGAAGGTATCCGACGTTGGTCGACGAACCCAAATGCATCACCTTCGATTGTTACGGCACGCTGGTGCAATGGCACCGGGCGTTGCGTGACGGCGTCGGCGCTGTCCTGGCGGAACACGCTGGTTCATCGGTTGGTGACACCGAGGTGGACGAAACCGTCGACACGCTGCGGAGCCTGTCGATGGAGCAGCAGCAGCGGCCGCCCTATCGCGATTACAAGACTGTCCTGCGATCGAGCCTGGAGGAAGTGTTGGCCAGACGGGGAATGTCACCCCGGCCGGGTGACGGGGAGACGCTCCTGTCGTTCCTGCGCGACATTCCCCCTCATCCGGAAGTGCCGGCGGCGCTGGACCGGCTGCGGTCGCAGTTTCGGCTGGCGATCATCAGCAACAGCGACGATGACCTGATCTCCGCAACCGTTGCGTCGATCGGCGTCCCAATCGACTTCGTGGTCACCGCCGAGCAGGCAAGGGCCTACAAGCCCGATCACCGGCTGTTCAGCCACGCGCATGCCCGTATCGGGGTGACGCCGGAGGAGACGGTGCATGTCGGCATGGGCCAGGTCACCGATCTGAAGGTCTGCCACGAGATGGGCATACGTGTCGTCTGGATCGACAGGCTGGGCGAAACCCTGAATCCGGATTGGGCGCCGGACGCTGTGCTGCCCGATCTATCCGGGTTGCCCGGACTGCTCACTTCTGACGTCTGGCGGACTTGAACGCACCAGTCGTCGGATATCACTGAGAATCGCCTTTGCGGGCCACCACCACCAGCGCGCGGATGCGCCCCCTCACCTCGCCCTGCCCGAACCGTTGCGCGATGGCATCGGCCGCGATCTGCGTCGCCTCCTCCAGCGCGCCGCGCGCCTCGATCTCGGCGCGCAAGGGTGTGCCCTGGCAATAGGCGGCGGCCGCCGCGTGCGCTGACGACGCGGCGCTCACCGCGTCCAGCGGGTCGATGCTGACATCGCTAAATCCGGCTTCATGCAGGTCGGCGCGGATGACGTCCGCATCGTGATAGCCGTGCGGCGTCCTTGCCAGGAAGCGCGGCGGGTCGGCGGGGAAGAGCCGGCCGAGCGCCTGCGTGACCGCGTCGGCGAATTCGTTCTCCTCGATCGCGCTCCAGACATTGAACAGGAAATGGCCGCCTGGCCGCATCACCCGCCGGGCCTGGCCATAGGCGCCCACGCGGTCGGGGAAGAACATCGCGCCGAACTGGCAGACCACGGCGTCGAACCGGGCATCCTCGAAAGGCAGCGCCTGCGCGTCGGCCTGCCGCCAGCTGATGCGGGGATCGTGCGCCATGCGGGTTTGCGCATGGTCGAGCATGGGCTGGTTGAGGTCGGTGGCAACGATGCGCGCTTGCTCGGGCAGCGCGGCCGCCAGCGCCCGCGTCACCACGCCCGTGCCCGCCGCGACTTCAAGCAAGGTCCGCGGCGCCAGCCTCGCCGCCCGCTCGGCCAGGTCGCGCGCATAGGGCTCGAAGATCAGCGGCACCATCGCCCGGTCGTAGAATTCGGGAATCGAACCGGTGAACAGCTTGTCGCTCGTCGACATGGCCCCTCCGACAATCTTCGCGTGGTAACCGTGCGCCTTTCCATCCTGTGGCAACAACCACATCGGCGTCAATGGCCCGCGATGGATATCGCACCGCCCTCCGCGCCCCGCTAAGCGCCGGCCGCAATAGGAAAATCCGCCGCTACAGCCGCTTGCGCCACCAACACGGGACTAATCCCGACACACGCGACGTTGTTACGGAGCGGGCGTTTTGGTGCAACCTTGCAGATACAAATGTGGAGCATTTAACACGCCTCGGACGGCCGGCGGACAGAAGCGGCGGCCAGCGACCGACAGGAGAGGACGATGTCGATGTTTGAAACGCTCGCCCGCTATCGGGCGGCCTTCAAGGACGCGCGTGAGGCGCGCAGGTCCGAACGGATCTTGAACAGCCTGCCGATGGAGATTCAAAAGGACATTGGCTGGCCGGTCTCGCACCGCCCGAAACGGCTGTCGTCGAACAGCTGGGGCAGGATCCGCTGAACGCACCGCAACTCAAAGGACGGCCCTGCCGACGATTCCACGCCGGCTCCCATGCTGCCTACCACACGCCCGTGGGAAGACAGGACCGGCCTGGACCATTCCAACCCGTAACCAACAGGAGAACGACCATGACCAAACACACCGAGATCGCGACCAATGGCGTCAACGTAGCCGCCCTGCTTGGCGCCCGCGAAGCCCTGAAGGACGCCCCGGAGGCCGCCCGCTTCAAGTGGCGGGCGACCAGCGAGTGGGTGAAAGGAACCCACAACCAGGCAACCGTCGACGGATTTTTCGGCCTCGGCGAAGAGCAGAAGCACCGCCAGACCTACAAGTTCGAATCCGATCATCCTCAGATTTTCGCGTCGGAAGACAATGGCGCGACGCCGGTGGAGTTCGTCCTGGTCGGCCTTGCCGGCTGCCTGACCGCCGGCATCGCGGCTGTCGCGCAGAACCGCAACATCCAGCTCCACTCGGTCAAGGCGACGCTCGAGGCCGGCATGAACATCCAGGGCATCCTCGGCGTCGATCCGGACGTGCGCAACGGTTTCGACGGCATCAAGGTGCATTACGACATCGACGCGGACGCCAGCGCCGACGACATAGCGGCGCTCGTCGCGCAGTCGCAGAAGCGCTCGGCGGTCTTCGACATCATCACCAACCCGACCGATGTCACGGTCACCACGAGCAAGGCCTGATGAGCGAGCGCGCACCGCGCGCGATCGCCGGCACCGTTGACGTCGTCGTCATCGGTGCCGGCCATTCGGGCCTGGCAATGAGCCACCTGCTGGGCCGGCGCTCGATCGGCCATGTGGTTCTGGAACAGGGCGAGGTCGCCAACAGCTGGCGCACGCAGCGCTGGGATTCGATGCGCCTTTTGACGCCCAACTGGATGGCGCGGCTGCCCGGCCATGCCTACCGGGGCGACGACCCGGACGGCTACATGCGCGCCGGGGCGCTCGCCGATTTCATTTCCGCCTATGCCAGGTCGATTTCGGCGCCGGTGCTGACGCGCACCGCTGTAGGCAGGGTCTCGCGCGGCGGCCATGGCTTTCGGGTGGAGACATCTAGGGGCGACTGGCTGTGCCGGGCCGTCGTGCTGGCGACCGGCGCCTTCGGCAAGCCTTCCGTGCCGGGCCTGGCCGAGTCCGTGCCGGCCGGCATCGAACAGATCTCGGCTTCCACCTACCGCAACCCGCGCCAGCTTGGCCCGGGCGGGGTGCTGGTCGTCGGCGCCTCGGCGACAGGCCTGCAACTGGCGCAGGAGATCCAGTCCAGCGGCCGGCCCGTCACGCTGGCCGTGGGCGAACATGTGCGGCTGCCGCGCCTCTATCGGCAGCGCGATATCCAGTGGTGGATGCTGGCGACCGGCGTGCTCGACCAGCGCATCGAGGAGGTGGACGACCCCGACCGCGCCCGCAGGGTGCCGTCGCCGCAGCTCGCCGGCACGCCCGAGCGCGCCACGCTCGACCTCAATGTCCTGCAGCGACAGGGCGTGCGGGTCGTCGGGCGCCTGATGGGCATTCGCGGCGCGACGGCGCAGTTTTCCGGATCGCTGCGCAATGTCTGCGCGCTGGCCGACCTGAAGATGAACCGGCTGCTGGCCTCGATCGACCAGTGGGCCGAGGCGAACAGGCCCGAAGGCATCGGCCCCGTCGAGCGCTTTGCCCCCACGCAGATCGGCGAGGCGCCGCCGCTGTCGCTGCAACTGGGCGACGACATAAGCACCGTTCTGTGGGCCACGGGGTTCCAGCCGGACTTTTCCTGGCTGGACCTGCCGGTCTTCGACGCCAAGGGCCAGCTCAGGCACGATCGCGGCGTTGCCGGCGTGCCCGGCCTCTATGTGCTGGGCCTGCCCTATCTGCGCCGCCGGAAATCCAGTTTCATCCACGGCGCCGAGGACGACGCCCGCGAGCTGACCGCGCACCTGGCCGCCTACCTCGACAGCAAGGCCGAGCGAGCCATGCCGCTGCGCGCGGTGGCGAACTGACGCGCGGAGGGGGAAGGCTGACCGGCCTGCGTTTCTGGCGGAGGCAGGTGGCGGCGCTCGGCCCGCGCCGCGGCGCTTCGTTTGATGTCTCTCTTTCTGCATTCTGCCGATACCTCACGCCCGGGTGTCGGGACCGAAGCAGGTCATGCGTCCTTTGGATGTCAAACAAGGAGACATACGATGCACGTACTCAACGACAAGTCTTCCTCGGCCATTGTCGCGGTGAGCGACATCGATCGGGCGAGGCGCTTCTACAGTGATATGCTGGGGCTGGAACTGAACGAGGAAGGCATGGAAGGCGTGCTGGTCTACAAGACCGGTGCGACGCATCTCGTCGTCTACCATTCCGAATTTGCGGGCACCAACAAGGCCAATGCCGTGGTGTGGGACTGCGGACCAGACATCGACGCCATCGTTGCCGACCTGGGTGCCAAGGGTGTGACGTTCGAGCGCTATGAGATGGAGGGCGTGTCATACAAGGGCGGGGTCCACGACGCGAACGGGTTCAAGATGGTCTGGTTCAAGGACCCTGACGGCAACATCCTCCATTGAACAGCGCATGAGCCGATCGAAACAAGCGCATTCCTGACCGATGGGTCCTGGGCCGTTTCCGGCTTACAGGCTGTGCGCGGCAGGGCCAATTCCCTTGCGATGTCGTCCCGCTTACGACAGGATTGCCGCAACTGGAGGTAGCCTATGACGCCAGACACCTTGCGAGCCGACCACCCGCCACTCGACGCTCCGCCCGTGCAATACCTGAACTTGGACCCGTCGCTTTATGTCCGCGATGATATCTGGCAGCAGGAACGGCGCAACATCTTCGCGCACACCTGGCAGTTCATGGGGCCTGTCGCCTCGGTCGCGACATCAGGTCAATACCTTGCCATCGACATCGCCGGCACGCCGGTCTTCGCCATCCGGGGCCGGGACGGGACCCTGCGCGGATTCAAGAACGTCTGCCGCCACCGGGGGGCGAAACTTCTGGCCGATGGCGCGGGCAAATGTGGGCTGATCGTTTGCCCCTATCACAAATGGTCCTTTGCCGACACCGGACGGCTGGTGCAGGCCCCATGGTACGGCAAGGATCCCGCGATCATCGCCGAAGACTGGCCGCTGGAGACGGTGCAGTTGTCTGAATGGCGCGGGCTGCTCTTCGCGGCACTCGACCCGAAGGAGAGCCTTCTGGATCAACTTGGCTCGCTGCCGGCCGAACTGGCTGACGAGCCGTTGGAGACCTATGCCGCCACCGATCAGGCCACTGTCAGCTTTGCGGCGAACTGGAAGATCTACACCGACAATTTCGTCGAAGGCTACCACATCCCTGGCACCCATCCCTCGTTCTACGCTGCCATCGACTTCGAAGCTTTCCAGACCACCGCCCATCCCGGCTATGTCCGGATGACCGCACCGCCCAAAGACGGTCTGTTCTATCGCGGCAAATGGCTTTGGATGTGGCCGAACTGGACGCTGTCGCTTTTCGAAGGCGGCATGAACGTCAGCCGGATCAATCCGACCTCCCCGCATCACACAGACCAGCACTACCATTTCTTCTTTGCCGACACCTCTGCAGAAGCATCCGAAAGCAGGGCGAGATCCGTGCAAGGCACCCTGGCCGTGGTGCGCGAGGACTACACCATCTGCGCCGATACGCATCGCAACTATGCCGCAGGAGCCTATAGCTCCGGCCCGCTTTCGGGGCGGCATGAGCGGGGCGTGCAGTATTTCCAGGAACGGGTCGCTCAGGCACTGGGGCTGTAAGCGCCCCTGGCGTCCTTGTCCGCCGGATAGTGCTCCGGCTCGGCGCCGCCACGAGAGCCCTCCGGCCAGTCGAGGGTATAGGGCGGCACGGTAAGACGAGTTACCGGCGTCGTGGCAAACGGAGCTAGCTCAATGCGGAGAGCAGATCGGCGCACGCGGCTTTGACGACCAAGTTTAGCGGGCGCTCTTACCGGCCGGACCCTTGACGACTGGAACGGGACCGTTTCCAGACCGTCCGGTTTCGGTAGTTAGTTGCGAGAAGCTGTCGTTCTTCAGCCTACCCAAAGGGGTCGGCAAGGGCACTTGCACTCGTTGCGTCGAAGCGGACGGTCACCGCATGAAACAGATTACAGCGGTTCTGTTTCATATTCGAATGTCCAATACGGTTGCCAAACTACATTGCGATTCATAAATCAAGTGTGCAGACGATTTGCGGTCATAGCCTCCTTGTGGTCATCTAGACATTTGCCGGTGAGACCTGCTGTCACGTGATCAGTTTCAGTCAGCTAAGGTGGCGCGGCAAGCGAGGAGTTAGCGCGATGAAAGCCTGCGGCGCTCTGATCTTGGCGCTCATGTTAACTGCAACAGCCGCTTCACATGCCGAGAACATTGACGCGACGCCGAGGCTGATCGAACTGATGGAAGGAGGCTATGTCTTGAAGGCGACGGGGGAGCTTTTGATGAAGCGCACGTTGGTCCCTCAGATGGATCAAGGCATCTTCGTGCATTCTCCCACCGATCCATCCTGCATAGGCGCCGTAATCGTTACGATGGACGGTGCAGTGGACATCTGCCGAGTGAGGGACGTTTGGACGGTTAAGGCGCGTTTTTACCGGATGATGCGAGGTAAAGCCGAGTTTGTGTGTATCCGCGATAGCTTAGACGAATGTCACGCCGTTCATTGAATAGCTGAAATTGCGCCCGCAGGTGGACGATGAACAGAATTGCTCATTCCGTTTGAAAGTCGTGTTGAAGCCCGGCGTCGATGTCCAGGCCTGCACCCCGATTGCAGACGCCGCTTCATTGGTCGATGCTGACGTAATGAGTGAAGATAACTTCAGTTGGCTGAGCCGGTGGTATCTGTCCCATTGCGATGACGAATGGGAGCACGCCTACGGGGTGAGGATTGATACGCTCGACAATCCCGGCTGGTCACTCAAGATCGATCTGACCGCCACATCGTTGCAAGACAAGGCTTTTGAGCGCGTCACACAAGGCGAGCCGAGCGACGATCTGAAGGGATGGCATCGTACAGGGAGCTGGTGGATCGCGTCTGTGCAGAACGGCCAATTCGAGGCGTTCTGCGGCCCGCTCGACTTGTCAGCCGCCATCGGAGTTTTTCGCCGGTGGGCTGATGAAACTGCCAAACATTAAAAGCGCTAAAGCTGGTTCGACACTAATAGCGGTCGGACTGCAATGGGGCCGGGAGCGGAACGTCCGCTTCCAGACTTAAGTCAGCAGCAAGCGGACCATCTTCTGGCGGCCTCGTTGCGGATCTAAACACCACAAGCAATCCGTTGGCGGATGTCTGGAAGATTAGCAGTCTGGCATCGCGTTGCTCGCCAACAGTGACGATCCGATGTCTGCGTCGATCGCAAAACGCTCCTAGCGCTCACCCTCGGACTTATGGACGAAGCTCTCGTTGTGTTTGAAGCCGAGCTTCGCCAATATCCGAAGGAACGCGGAATTGAGGGCCGCCTCCTCGCCTATGGGGTGAGCAATTCTCTGCAAATTGGCTTTGCTCGCGGCATTTCTGCCGCCGAAAGCCGCCGTTTCTACGCTTTTCTGTCCACGGGCCGGCCTTTGCCAGGTACGAGGGCGTACGTTCGGCGGCTATAGCGTACTGCCGGAGGGTAATCGACGATATTTGGCGCCGCGCCAGTGAATACGAGAACTATGTCTATGCTATCACGGAGGCCATCGCGTGGCGGGCCTTTTCTGTGCAAGGATCACTGAAGCCTCTACCGAGTTTCCATCCATGTCCGACACTCAGCAGACTGAACAGAAATCCGAAACTTCTCTGATCGTGCTCGCGGATATTCTAGCGGCCGACCCAGAGATGCCGATCTCTAGCGAGCGTTCGGTCGATTGCTCCGTACTGTGGCGACACTATTCCACGGCGCGCGACGCGGCCGAGTCGGCCGGCGACGGAGAGAAGGCAACCGTCTACAATTTCCTGGGCGCTGTCTGCTCGATGGGCCTACAGGCAAACGAGCCGTTGAAACCGTTCACCCCGCTCATGGCTTGGGCGACGGGATCTACTCCAACGCCCCTGAGCTATCGAGGCAAGCAATCGCTGGTCCTCGGCGAGCTGGCGGCCCAAGTCAATCACCCGGCTCTCAAAGCACGGCTGGCCGATCTCGCATGGGTAAACACCAAGCAGCACGAAGCCGCGCGATTGGCGATCGACGGCTATATCGAATGTGTCGGCTGCCTCTTGGCTGGTAGGGCCGAGATGCGAAGCCGCCGCAACGAGGCGAGCGACCCCCGCGCGCTCGATCTGCTGCGCCGTGCTTGCGTCCTGCAACGGCAGATTGGCTGGGGCGGCGGGCGAACCGATGATCTCGTTTCACTCGCCAAGAAGGTCCGGCAGCGGGCGCTGAAGCGCGAAGACGTGTTCGGTTTCGTGCGGGCGAGCGATCTGGAACTGGACTTCAAGACGACAAGGGCCGCTAGTCTTGCCAAAGCGGCTGAAGCGTTTGCCGTCTCCAGGGCCGCTGCGGGCGATACAGACGGACCCGAACAGCTTTGGCGTCTGACCGCTCGCGCTTATGCGCGTGCGGACCGAAAACTCGATGCCGATCGGGCGCTGGTTAAGGTCGCGGAGCGTCTCGTCGAAACAGCCGATCGTATGACCAAGAGTCCCATGCATGAGACTCATTGGCTTGAGCAGGCGATTGCGATGTTGCGACGAGTTCGAGGCACGAACGCCAGGCGCGCTGATCTGCAAGCGCGTTTGGTGCGCACGCAGGGCGACATCGCCGACTTCATGGCGCCGATCTCATCCTCGACCGACATCTCCGAGATTGTCGAGGGGACAAAAGCGCAATTGGGCGGCAAGGAATTGGCGGACGCACTTCTCATCTACGCCGTCCAAAGCCGCTCACCCGTCGTCGCAGACCTGCGTCGTGAGGCAGAGGAATCCATTAGACGATCTCCCTTTGGCAGCCTGTTCGCCTCGGTGATCTATGATGAGACCTTCAAGCCCGCCTCGCGAACGCCACCCGCCGGCGGCTTCGCCAATCCCCCCAACGAGGCGAACATTCGGGTCCAGATCATCCAGCACGAGCAGATAAGGCGTGGACTGTTCGTGGCAGGGCAGATCGAGCCGGGCCGCTATCAGATCGTTTTCGATCATGCCCCAGATGAGCGGGTTCTGACGACGCTTGCGGCAATGAGCCCGTTCGTGCCGCCGCACCACGAAGCGTTCTTCGGCCGCGGCTTCTCACACTTTTTCAACGGCGATTTTATCGAGGCGGCACATCTTCTCGTGCCGCAACTCGAAAACTGCCTGCGCTATGTGCTGAAGGCGGCGGATGTGGACACTACGCGTCTGAAATCCGATCTGACGCAATCGAGCGCAACGCTTTCCACGCTGCTCGATCCGTCGGGTGAATGGCGCAAACCGCTGGAACACCTCATCGGCGATGCCGTGGTGTTCGAGATCGAAAACATGTTCGACCACCAGGCTGGGCCGACGCTTCGCCACAGAATGGCGCACGGGCTGCTGCATCAGTGGGTATTTGGCGGACGGGATGCGATATACGCCTGCTGGTTTATCTACCGGCTTTGCATTGAGCAGCTTGCGCCTCATGCGGACGAGGTGCGGCACCGTTTGCGCTCGCTCACTTGAGCATGACCAGCAAGCACGATGTCAGGTAATTCCATGTTTCGCCCGCGCCGCCTCTATGGCGGCTGCAATCTGTTCTGTGACGCCGGGATCGTCCGGCCTACCCTTCGGCACCTGCACGTTGGCGAGGAACCAGCGTGCGATCTCGACGCCTTCCGCAGCCCACCGGGGGTCTTCACTCTCCAAAGTATCGAGGATGCGGCGTATGATGACTGGATTGCGTGACGAACTGCCGAATCGGAGCGGTTCGTTGATAGTCATCCGGCGCGAAAGCCATGTTGAGATTCAACGCCGCTGCGCGTCTCGGCGATTCCTCGCGAGCGCCGATCAGATCGTCCAGCGGCATGAAAAGACGCCCAAAGTATTCTGGCTGACGGACGAGCAGTTCGCGATTCGTAAACGTCGGTGCTTCGGGCTCTCGGCTCGCTAGCCACCGCTCGTCCAACCTGCAAATAAGACGCCGAACGGCAAACACCATCGCGTCCAGCATGTGCAAATCCTGACTGCGGGTGACGTAACCGTAGATCAGGTAACGATTGTCGGCATTCCCATTGCGGAGCAGGTGTTCCGTGAACTGCTCGGGCGTTCGGTCGGTCCAGTGATAGATGTCGAGGTCAGTTGGCTTTCCGAGATTGTTTGATAGCAAAGCACCAGCCAGAGTTTTCACATCCGCGTAAAGCCGAACGATGTCGTGGCTGTATGGCTTCGGATCGGCGCTGCGTCGGGACGAGCCGCCATTAAGCAGAAGCACAGCCTTGAGATATTTCTCAAGAGCATGAACCGACAGCCAAAGGAAATCTGTGTTGAGCTGATTGATCGCGCACCAGCGCGCGGTGATGTAGTTTTCGTCAGCCGTGCGGACGAAGAGTTCGAGAACCAGATTGTGTTTCGATGCCGAGACGCTCACGCTGCTTCCTTATAGGCCAAGCGCGTATTTGGCCGCACCCATATTGGGCGCATAGCCAAGGTTGATCGCACCGAACTCCGCCGCGATGTCAGGCTTCAAAACCCTGGCCTCGGTCAAATACTCATTGGTGTTCGATGATAGGAACACGATCGGCGTCGTCACCCCGGCGCCGCGCAAAGCCGACACGGCCTCAACATAGGTTTCATAGACCAGGCAGTCTTTGGAGGACTCCTTGCCGCGTCTCGCAGGAGCGATACCAGCGTTGACCCGCGCAAATGCTTTGGCGGGGATTATAGGGCTGGGAGTGACCTTGCCGAGCCTGGCGAGCCAACGTCCGACAACCGCCCTTGCACGCCCGACATGATCGTCAAAATGCGCAAGGTTGACGTTGCCTGGAGCGCCAAAGACGGCAGAAAGCTTGTTGATGCGCTCGACCTGCTCCCGAACCCTATTGAGATTGCGTACGGCCTCATCCTGAACAGGCTGGTCATGATCGGAAAACTCGATCGCAACCTGTTCCGCCATAAGGCATATGAGCCGCCCCGATTCCGCCGCCGCTACGAGATCAATGGCTGCCTGCCGATCGTGCGGTTTGGCCGTCTCGCGTGTAGGATCACGCATGATGTCCAGAATAGAGCATGTATCAATGCACAGCACCGGAACGCTCGCTGATGCAATTGCCTGTGCGTCCATCCGGCTCAGTGCTCTTCGTAGTAGGCAAGAAGAGCAATCGCTGTCTCAAAATCGCCTGCAAGATTGTGGGCGGAGTCCTCGTCCCAACCGTCCACTTCATGCAGCCAGCGAGCCAACCTGTCGGTGCCGGGTTTGTCGCCGCTGCGATGTACGGCGACGAGAAAATCGAACCATCGACGTTGATCCGATGGGTGGCTCGCTCCCGTTGACTTGTTGGCCGCGCCGGAAAAGCGTTTGAGCTTCAGCGCAGCGTCCGGAGACAACCAGTCGTCGAGTGTTTGCCGAGGTTCCGTCGTCGAGATCGTGAAACCGTGTCGGGCTGTGACTGGCGCAGCGATGCGCGCGATAAAATCCGTGAGCACGGCATTGTATTGGGCAAAGGTGAGGCTTCCCGTCTCCAAGGGAACGATGTTCGGGACATAATAACCGTCCTCGGTTCCCCATAGGGTCAGTCCGGCCGCCGGATGGTCTTGGCTGGCATCCCGACGAAAAAGGACGACATCCTCCGAGGCCACTGCGTTACGCGCCACCTCCGCCGACCTTTCCAGATCCACGCGCCAAGGTTCAATAGCCGCCGCTATGAGCGCTTCGCGCAACTCGGGCCGTTTCGCTACAGGGCCACGGATGGCCATGTCTTGGAAAACTTCGAGCTTGGCTGTCATATCGTTTCTTTCAAGACTCACCTAACCGCTTTCGCGCTAACGGCAATGACGGCTTATAGGGTATTTTATAAGAACGACGAACGACGGATGTGGTGAAGGGTTTCGGGTGCCGTGAGGCGTACGAAAGCCTCTCATGCAGGAACCCGCGGGCCACGGTCGATGTCTATGGGGATTTCGATTTGCGGCTGATGTCGGCGATGACGCGACCGTCGCCGGG
>NZ_JBAZUD010000090.1:0-21266 GCF_041661565.1 Mesorhizobium sp. | reverse complement strand
TTTCAGCGCCGAGCAGGCGGCAACCACCCCTTGGCCTTGCGCCGCCGATAGTGCGATGCGCTCCCCGATCGCATCCAGCCAGCCCTCGCGCAGTTGGTCGGTGAGCGGCTGGCCACTTGCCATGCGCGCCACGTTTTCGGGCGGATGCAGCTTGTCTCCCTCGATGAAAAGGGCGCCCAGGGCCGCCGCCAGCGCGGTGCCGACGGCCGACTTGCCGCAGCCCGCGACCCCCATCACCACGATGGCCGGGGGCACCCGCCCCGGGGCGCCGGTCGGCGCCTTTGCCGGCTTTTCGTCCACTGTCAGCGGCTTGCCGGCGCGCGGCCGTAGAGCAGCAGCATGGCGACGATGACGACGCCATAGATGATCTGGCGTCCCGCCTCGGGCATCTGCATGACCGAGAGGATGGATTGCAGCAGCGTGATCAGGATGACGCCGGCGACCGTGCCGAGATAGGAGCCGCGCCCGCCCAGGATCGAGGTGCCGCCAAGTACCACTGCGGCGATGGAGGGCAAGAGATAGGCATCGCCCATCGACTGCGCCGCCTTGGAGGCATAGCCGGCCAGCAGCACGCCGCCGAAGGCGGACAGCCCGCCCGATACCGCGAAGGCGATCATCACCACGCGCCTTGTATCGATGCCCGAGAGATAGGCGGCGCGCTCACGGTTGCCGATGCCGTAGACGGTGCGGCCGAAGCTGGTGCGGGTCAGCACGAACACCATGGCCGCGCCGATCAGCGCCCAGATGATGACCGCGTTCGGCACGCCCGGAATGGTAAAGCCGGTCGCCAGGTAGCGCATCGCGCCGGTGGCCGAATCCTGCGGCGAGAACCCGCCGGTGTAGACCACCATCAGCCCCTGCGCGACGGCATTGGTGGCCAGCGTGATGATCATCGACGGAATTCGCAGATAGGCGACGCCGATGCCGTTGACGATGCCGATCGCAACCCCGCAGAGGATCCCGAACGGAATGGCCAGCGCCACGCCGGCTGGACCATAGGCGGCCGCAGCGCAGGCCATCATCGCGCCCGCCGCCACCGACCATGGCACCGACAGGTCGATCTGGCCGAGCAGGATGACCAGCATCATGCCGGTTGCAATGACGCCGAGGAAGGATGCCACCTTGAGCTGTTGCAGGAGGTATTCGGGCGACAGGAAGCTGCGCGAATAAAGGCTGCCCAGGAACAAGAGCAGCACGATGCAGGCAAAGGCCGTCAGCACGGCAGGGTCGGCACGGCGGATGAATTTCGGCATGCGGCCGGCAATGCCGCCGTCGCTCTTCCCAACCATCGGCGTCGTTTCGCTCACAGGAACCACTCCAGCCGGTTGCGGACCCGAAACAGGGCGAAGGCGCCGAGGCTGACGGCGATCAGCAGGATGACGCCCTGGAACAGCGGCTGCCAGAGCGGATCGAAATCGAACACGAACAGCAGGTCGCCGATCGTGCGGAAGGCGAGCGCGCCGAAGATGGCGCCAATGGCGCTGCCCTTGCCGCCGAACAGCGACACGCCGCCCAGCACCACGGCGGCGATCGAAAACAGCGTGTAGGAATTGCCGCTCGCATAGGCGGCCTCGCCCGTATAGGTGAAGAAGGTCAGGAACAGTCCTCCGATCGCCGCCAGCAGCCCGGCCAGCGTGTATGCCGCGAACTTGCCTCGGCGGATCGGTACGCCCGACATGTAAGCCGCCGTCTCCGACGATCCGGCCGCGTAGGCGGCTCGCCCCAGCACCGAACGGCTGAACGGCACCCAGACGACGATCACGACGGCCAGCAGCACCACCAGGCTTGCCGGCACCACCTCGAACACACGCCCCGTCAGCGCATCGGCCAGGTCTTCATTGACCGATCCACCCGGAAATGGCCGCAGCAAAAGACCGATGCCGTAATAGACGGCGCCCGTGGCGATGGTCGCGACGATCGGCTGCAGCCGGCCATAGATGACGATCGCGCCGTTGATGGCGCCGCACGCAAGGCCGACGGCCAGCACAGCGACGACGCCGAGCGCCGTCTGCGTCGGCGTGCCCACCACCAGCCAGGAGGCGAGACAGTTGGTCAACAGGAAGATCATGCCGACGGACAGGTCGATGCCCGCCGTGATCACCACAAGCGTCTGCGCCATGGCGACGAAGGCCAGAAGCACGCCCTTGTTGGCCGCCGTCTGCACGACATTGGCGTTGAAGCCGGCCGGGTGATTGGACGTGTAGATGATGAACATGACCATGAAGATGCCGAGCGCCAGCAGCGTTCCGCGCTGCTCGGCCAGCCAGTAGCGCCAATCTTTCACGCGCTTGCTCCCAGGCCCACCGGGCTCTCCTCGCCATGGATGTTGAGCGCGCTGGATATCAGCGCCCGCTCGGTGATCTCGGCGCCAACCAGTTCGCGCTTGACCGCGCCGTCATAGAGCACGAGCACGCGGTCGCAGCAGCCGATCAGTTCGTCATAGTCGGTCGAGTAGAACAGGATCGCCGCGCCCGCGTCGGCGAGCTTGCGCATCAATTGGTAGAGCTCCTGCTTGGTGCCGACATCGATGCCGCGCGTCGGGTCGTTCAGCAGGATGATGCGCGGCTGGCGCATCAGCCATTTGGCGATCACGACCTTCTGCTGGTTGCCGCCCGACAGCGCGCCGACCGGAATGTCGAGGCCCGCCGTCTTGATCGCCAGCAGTCCAACCATGTCGTCGATCAGCCTTTGCTCGGCGGCGCGGTCGATGATGCCGCCCTTGGACAGCCGGTCGAGCGCCGCGAAGGACAGGTTCTCGCGCACCGTCATCGGCAGCATCAGGCCTTCGGTCTTGCGATCCTCGGGGATGAGCGCCATGCCGATATTGTTCTCGCGCGCCGCGGCCGGGCTGGCGATGGCGACAGGTTTGCCGTCGATAAGCACCTGGCCGGTGAGGCCGCGCAACACGCCGAAAAAGGCAAGCAGCAGTTCGCGCTGGCCCTGGCCGTCGAGGCCGCCAAGACCGACCACCTCGCCTGCCCTGACGGTCAGCGAGATGTTGTGCAGCCGATCCGTCCAGCTGAGCTTGCGGGCTTCGAGAACCGGCACGGCGGTGGTCGGGACGGCGGCAGGCTTGGTCGGAAAAATGTGGCTGTACTCGCGGCCGATCATCAGCTCGACCACTTCATTGTCGCTCTTCGTGCCGGCCTTGTAGCTGGCGACGTTGCGGCCGTTGCGGAACACGGTGCACTGGTCGGCGAGTTCGGCGATTTCGTTCATGCGGTGCGAGATGTAGAGCAGCGCCAGCCCTTCGGAGCGCAGCCGCTTCAGCACCGCGAATATCTTCGAGACATCCGCGGCCGTCAGCGCCGAGGTCGCTTCGTCGAGGATGAGGATGCGCGGCTTGCGGGCCAGCGCCTTGGCAATCTCGACCATCTGCCGGCGTGACAGCGGCAGGTCCTTGACGAGCGATAGGGGGTGGATGTCGGCGGCGCCGGCGCGTGCCAGTGCATCTTCGGCTATGCGGCGCTGCGCCTTGCGATCGATCATGCCGAAGCGCTTCGGCGGGTCGGAAATGACGATGTTGTCGGCGACGCTGAGTTCGGGGATCAGCGACAGCTCCTGGAAGATGCAGACAATGCCGGCCTTGTTGGCCGCGCCGGGCGAAGCGAAGGTCACTTCGCGCCCGTCCAGCATCATGCGACCTTCGTCGGGCGCCACCACGCCCGCCATGACCTTGATCAGCGTCGACTTGCCGGCGCCGTTCTCACCGAGAATGGCATGGATGCTGCCGGCCTGTACGACAAGCTCGGCCTTCTCGAGTGCCCGCACGCCGCCATAGCGCTTGGATATGCCTTCCATGCGGAAGAGCGGAGCCGCACCGTCCATCAAGCCTCCCAGGGCGCTTGTCGCAGTGGAGACTGGCGCCGCGGCCATGCCGCGGCGCCAGCGACTACCAGGCGTGACTTACTGGTTTTCCTTGGTCTGCCCCATGATTTCCTGGGCACTGAAGTTGATGCCGCAGGTCGGGAAGGAATTGCCGACGAAGAAATTGTCGGATTCCTTCGGGAAGTAGTCGGTGCCTTCCTTGAAATTCGGGTCGGAGGCGATCGCCAGCGGCAACTTCACCTCCTGCGGCACCACCTCGCCTTCGAGAGCCGCGATCGCGGTCTTGATGGCGACAGCGACCTGGGCCGGGCCCGAGCCCGCCGACGTGCACTTCAGCCCGTCGGCCGCATGCGCCGCGCAGAACTTGCGGAAGCCGTTTTCGGTTTCGCCGCCGAACGGCACGAACGGATGCTTGGCATCGATCATCGCCTGGACGATACCGGTGTCGCCGCCCTGGCCGGTGATGCCGTCGAAAGGACCATTGGTGGCGATCGCGTCGGCGGTCACCTTCTGCGCCACGCCGTCATCCCACTTGCCGGCGACTTCCGTCACATCCCACTTCTTGCCGGAAGCGGCAAAGACCTCATGGATGCCGTTATGACGGTCGGTGTCGACCGAGGTGCCGGCAACGCCGCGCACTTCGAGGATCTTGCCGCCATTCGGCACCTTTTCGACCAGCCATTTGGCCCACAATTCGCCAAGGCCCTTCTGGTCGACATTGACGTTGATGGCATCCTTGGTGTCGAGGATGTTGTCGAAAGCGACCAGCACGATGCCGGCCTGCTTGGCGCGCTTGATCACCGGACCGAAGGCGGTCGGGTTCTGCGCGTCGGTGACGATCGCGTCGTAGCCGGAATCGATGAAATTGTTGATCGCCGAGATCTGCGCCGGCACATCCTCGCCGGTCGAGACGACCTTGAATTCCTTGATCTTGGCCTTCACGTCCGGCTGGGCCGCATAGGCCTTGGCCGTCTGCACCATCTGGATGCGCCAGGTGTTGGCGATGTAGCCATTGGCGAAGGCGATCCGGAACGGACCTTCCTTCTTGGGATATTTGAAGAACTTCGTGTCGGCGCTCCAGGGCGCGAAGCAGTCCGCCTGGGCGGCGGGGCCCGAAACGATCTCCGGACCGGCGGCCATGGCGGCCGAATTGAGCATGACGAATGCGCTGGCGGCAACGATGCCACCGACGAGTGACTTGATCATCGATTATCCTCCCGATTGTAGTTCTGTTCGTGGTTTCGTTCTGCGAGTCCCACGCATGAACCGACAGCTGCCGTCTCGCCCACGCGTGTTCTGTATCGCTTGCGGTTGCCGAACTGGCCCCTCCCCTCGTCGCAACCAGCCGCGCGAAAATTATCATATTATCCATAAGAAACAAGAATAAGTTGTCGCTTATGTATAATAAACAGGCACCAGCTTGCTGCCTCAAGCGCTGTTTGATGATGATGGTAGCGCTACCAAATCAGGCTGTAAACTGCTTTCACGCAGCCGCCTCCGTGTTTTTCAACGGGCGGTGCTCTCGCGGCGCCTGAGCTCGAAGCCGAGGTCGACGACCCGCTCTTGCGGCCTGTTGCCGGCGATTGCCGCGAGCGCCATGGCCACCGCCCGCCTGCCGATTTCGTATCGGGGGGTGCGGATGCTGGTGATCGACGGAAACGCCACCTGCATCATGTCGAAATCATTGAAGCCGACGATGCCGATGGTCTTCGGAACCTCGATCGAGGCGCGATGGCATTCGAAAAGCACGCCGAGCGCGATGTCGTCATTGTTGCAGAACACGCCATCCAGCGTCGGCATCTTGGCCAGCGCATCGCGAAACAGCTCCCGTCCCAGCGTCACGCTGGACAGAACCGGGGTGGTGGTGACCAGGCGCGGATCGAACAGGCCGGCTTTTTCCATCGCCGCGCGGTAGCCGGCGAGGCGTCGCTGCGAGCGCGGATCCATGCGCGCACCGATGAAGCCGATCCGGCGGTAGCCCGCCTCGATCAGGTGCTCGGTCGCCGTCCTGCCGCCGTCGAGATGCGAGAAGCCGACCATCATGTCCACGGGATCCGGCCCTGTTTCCATCACCTGCACCACGGGACAGCCGGCATTCTGCAGCAGATTGCGCGAGGTTGGCGTCTGGTCGATGCCGGCGACGATCAACGCCGCCGGCCGCTGCGATCCGAACACCTGCAGCAGCCGCTCCTCCTCGAGGCCGGAATAATGCGTGTTGCCGAGCTGGATACGGAACGGGCCGTCCGACAGGCTGTCATAGATGCCGCGCACCACTTCGGCGAAGACGTTGTTGGTGAGCGACGGCACCAGCACGCCGAACACCTCGGCGCGGGCGGAAGCCAGCGCCCGCGCATTCGGATCGGGCACGTAGCCAAGTTCGTCGATCGCCGCCTCGATCTGGCGGCGTAACTCTTCCGAGACGCGGCCCGGCTCGCGCAAGGCGCGCGACACGGTGATGGCGCCGACGCCGGCCTTGCGCGCGACGTCCGCGATGGTTGGACGGCCGCCGCCCCGGCGCGAGCGCGGCTTCAGCAAGGCCATGGCCCAGGTGCATGGCCGCCAAGGCTCGCCCGCACAATCATCCCAGCTGTCGCCATCGTACCGGCCTTTGCCCCCCGCGACTCTGGTCGCGCGGCGCCTGCGCGTTGTCAACCCAAGGAATTGAGCCGCCGATATCGGCCCGAAGCCAGTCAGGCCATCACGGCCGTGTCGCGCCGTGCTCTCCATATCAACAGCCCGATCGCCAGCAAGTTCAGCAAATTCCAGGCGATGCCGTTGAGGAATGCCGCGGCGTAGGAGCCGGTCAAATCGTAGATCCAGCCCGACATCCAGCCGCCGATCGCCATGCCGAAGATCGTCGCCATCATGACGATGCCGATGCGCTGGCCGGCTTCCTTCGCCGGCAGGTATTCACGAATGATGATCGCATAGCAAGGCACGATGCCGCCCTGCGACAGACCGAACACCAGCGACACGACATAGAGCGAGGCCAGCCCGTCGAACGGGATGTAGAACAGCAGCGACAGGCATTGCAGCACCGAGCCGATGAGCAGGGTCTTCACCCCGCCGATGCGGTCGGCGATGAAGCCAGACGCCAGCCGGCTGACGACGCCCGCCGCCATCATGATCGACAGCATGTCGGCGCCTTGCGCCACGCCATAGCCGAGATCCATGCAATAGGCGACGATATGGACCTGCGGCATCGACATCGCGACGCAGCAGCCGAGGCCGGCGACGACCAGCAGCGCCTGCAGCGCGGCCGGCGACATCGAGATCGCCTGTACCGGCCTGGTTCCCGGCGAGCCCGCGGCGGCGGCCGGGGGAGCGCCGCGCCGCAACAGCAGCACCAATGGCACCATGGTCACCAGGCAGAAGACGCCGATGGCGGCATAGGTGAAGCGCCAGCCTTCCGCCTTCATCATCGTTGGAATGATGGTCGGCCAGATGGCCCCGGCAAGATAATTGCCGGCCGCCGCAGCTGTCACCGCGACGCCGCGCCTACGGTTGAACCAGTGCGAGATGTCGGCGATCAACGGCCCGAAGATCACGGATGTGCCGACGCCGATGAAGATCCCCTGAGCAAGGGTGAATTGCAGGAGCGAAGTCGACAGCGCCGCGAGCAGAAGGCCGGCGGCGAGCGCAACGGACGACAACAGAGCCGGAATCCAGTACCCCATGCGGTCTATGGCGCGGCCGATCAACACGTTGCCGGCGGCAAAGCCGACCATGGTCGCGGTGTAGGGCATGGATGCCGCAGCGCGATCGACGCCGAACTCGGCCTGCACTGCGGGCAGCACGACGACGACGGCCCACATGCCGACGGCGCCGATCGTCGCCAGCAGCATCGAGATGGCCAGTCGCAGCCAGGCGTAGGAGCTGTCTATGCCGGGGCTCGGCCTGCTGGTGTCGGTTCGGGTCAAAGGCGTTTCCTGTCGGCAATCTCGAAGATCCGCTGCCGTTTCCTGCACTATCGGCGCATTCGCGGCGCACAGCAGCGCCACGGCGGGCATATCCATGGCTCCAGCGCGGGAACCGACACCGATATGCCGAGTTTCCCGGCGGACCACCTCGAAAATGGGAGTCCCGTCATGACAGCGAAGAAGAACTGGTCGGCCGATGTGACCGAACATAGCGACGCAATGGATCTCGAGGATCACGTCTTTGAATCCGACGATGCCAGGAAGATCGCCGCCTCTCTCAAGCGATCCGCCGAACACAGCAACCGCCGTAAGGCCGAGCCGTTCCAGTCCGCCATGTCGATGCTGAATTTCTACATCAACCGCGCCGGCAAGAATCTGCCGGCAGCGCGAAGACGAGTGCTGGAGGACGCCAAGGACGAACTGCGCGCCGTCTTTGGCCGCGACAGGGAAGAGTAGAGCCAGCGCGGCGGGATCGCCAACCGGTTCCGCCAAATTTGCCGGAATTGGACCTAGTGACAGGTCCTGCTTGCCTTCACCTTGCAGGCTGGTCTCGTTCCGAGGCGCAAGGGTCTAAGGCATGACAGTCAGGATTGGCATCAATCCCATAACCTGGACCAATGATGATGTCCCGGCGCTCGGCGGCGACACACCCTTGGAAACCTGCCTGTCGGAAACGGCGCTTGCCGGCTATGCCGGTACGGAACTCGGGGGGAAATTCCCCAGGCAAAGCGAAACGCTCGGTCCGATCCTGTCGTCCTATGGGCTCGACCTGGTTTCCGGCTGGTATGACGGCCGCATCTTCGACCGCACAGTCGACGAGGAATTCGCGGCGATCACCCCGCATTTGACCTTGCTGCGCGACCTCGGCGCGACGCTTGTCGTCTATGCCGACACATCGCGCGGCCGCCATGACGCGATCTTCGCGCCGATCTCGCAGCGCCCTCGCCTCACCGACGACCAGTGGCCGGCCTATGGAGAGAAGATCACCCGGCTGGCCGATCGCATGGCGGAATTCGGCGTCGGCATGGCGTTCCATCACCATATGGGCACCATCGTCGAGACCGACGACGAGGTCGACCGGTTGATGGCTGCCACCGGCAAGAGCGTCGGCCTGCTTTTCGACACCGGCCATTGCTTGTTTTCCGGCGGTGACCCGCAGGCGCTGTTGATGCGGCACCTCGACCGCGTCGTGCATTTCCATTGCAAGGATGTTCGCCGCCCGGTGCTCGAAAAAGCCCGGCGTGAGGATATGAGCTTCATGGCGGCGGTCATGGAAGGCATCTTCACCGTGCCCGGCGACGGTTCGGTCGATTTCCTGTCGCTGCTGGGACCGCTGGCCAGCCGCGGCTACGAGGGCTGGATCGTCGTCGAGGCCGAGCAGGATCCCGCCAAGGCGCATCCCTTGACCTATGCCACGAAAGGCTACGCCTCGCTGCTGGCGACCGCACGCGAGGCCGGCTTCGACGTGGCGACACGACAGAGGGCCTGACCGGCGCTGGGCGCGCATGGTGACCAATCGGGCGCGCGCCTCGGTGGGGTAGCGACGCGAAAGCGCCCGGCGATCCGCGCCGCACCTCTCCTTGTGCGGCGCGGATCGCGGACGTCGTTTCCGCTGTTCGTGCTTTCAGTCTTGAGGCCGGCCGCCAGCCGTGCCTTGATACGGATGAAGGAGTGACATGGCTTTCGAGGCAGCGCTTGGCATTGAACGGCTGTGCACGATCCGCGAGATCGCCGACAAGGCCGAACTCGGGACGGCGACCGTCCACCGCGCCCTGAAGAACAGCCGCGAGATTCGGCCCGAGACGAGGCGGCTGGTGCTCGACACGGTTTGTCGTCTCAACGAGGAAAAGATCGCCCGCGCGGCGCGCTATGTCGAGGGCTAGAATGATACCGAGAAATGGGGACCGGTTCTCGCAAAGGTTCATGGACCGACGAAGAGATGGATCCGGATGATGATCCCGCCAATCCTCATCATGGTCTAGACTGGCTCCATGCGCCTTTCCCTCGACATCATGTCGGTCGACCGCACCTCGGAAGAGCCGATGCATCGGCAGATCTACGGGGCGTTGCGGCGCTTCATCCTCGATGGCCAGATCCCGCAGAACACGCTTTTGCCATCGACGCGCTCGCTGGCCGAGGATCTCAAGGTCGGTCGCAACACGGTCATCGCCGCCTACGACCAGCTTCTCGCCGAAGGCTTCATCGAGGCGCGCGCCGGATCGGGCACCTGGGTCGCGCCGATCCAGCGCGACCGCCCGCTGGCGTCGCTGCGCGCCGGGCTCGGCGCTCCACAAAAGCTGTCGCGTCGCGGCCAGACCATCGTCAACGGGCCGCAGCCGCCGCGCAATGCCGGCGTCATCAATTTTCATCCGGGCGTCCCGGAGACGGCGTCGTTTCCCTTCAGCATCTGGTCGAGCCTTCTGGTGCGCAACGCGCGCAGCCGCGACGAGAGCCTGCTTGGCTACCTCTCCTTCGCCGGTCATCCAGGCCTGCGCCAGGCCATCGCCTCGACCATCAGCCTGTCGCGCGGCATCAACTGCACCGCCGATCAGGTGATCATCGTCACCGGAGCCCAGGCCGCGCTCGACCTCGCCTCGCGCGTGCTGATGGACGAGGGCGATCATGTCTGGATGGAAGAGCCCGGCTATCTCGGCGCCAAGAGCGCATTCCTCGCCAGCGGCGCCAAGCTGGCCCCGCTCAAGGTCGACCGACGCGGCTGGCACCTTTCCGACCCTGCCCTGCCGCCGCCGCGGCTGATCTATGTGACGCCGTCCTGCCAGTGGCCGTTCGGCACCATCATGCGCATCGAGGAGAGGCTGCAGCTGCTCGACATCGCCGAGCGCCACGGCGCCTGGATCGTCGAGGACGACTATGACGGCGAATACCGCTATCGCGGCCGCCCGGTGCCGGCGCTGCGCGGCCTCGACCACGCCGACCGTGTCGTCTATATCGGCAGTTTCGGCAAGACGCTGATCCCGGCGTTGCGCATCGGCTACCTGATCGTGCCGCGCGAACTGTCAGTCCCGTTCGACAGGGCGGTCAGCATCACCGGCCAGTTCGCGCCGCTCATCCTGCAAGCGACCGTCAACGACTTCATCACCCAGGGCTATTTCGCCACCCATCTGAAGCGGATGCGCCGGCTTTACGCGCGCCGGCAGGCGAATTTCGTCAAGCTATGCCAAGACCATCTGGGCGAGTGGCTGACTGTGACGGAGAACGATTCCGGCATGCAACTGCTGGCGAGCTTCACGCGCCCATACAAGGACAGCGATGTGGTCGCCGCCGCGCTCAAGGAAGGGCTCGACGTGCAAGGCATCTCCATCAACTACCATTCGAGCGAACCGGAGAACGGGCTGCTGCTTGGCTATGCGGCGATGGACGAACGCCAGATCCTGCGCGCCGTCCTGGCCCTGCGCGCCGCGTTCATCAGGCTGGACAGGAGTTAGCGCCAAGGGCTCGGCACGGTCGCCAGTGCGTTCGCGAAAGAGCCCTCGGCGAAGTGAGGCTTACTGGTTGATCTCGGGTTCGACGAGCTTGGCCAGGTTTCGCAGCGATTCCTGCCAGCCGAGGTAACAGGCCTCCACCGGGATGACATCAGGGATTCCGGCTTGCGTGATGTCGACCTCCGTGCCGACGGACACCTTCTTCAAGACAACGGTCACCTCCATCACGCCCGGCAGATTGGGATCGTCGAACCTGTCGGTGTAGCGCAGGAGTTCCCCCGGAACGAGTTCGACATATTCGCCGCCGAACGAGTGGCTGCCGCCAGTGGTGAAGTTGCGGAACGCCATCTTGAACGTGCCGCCAACCTTGCCTTCCAGATGATCGACGGTGCAAGTGAAGCCATTTGGCGGCAGCCATTTGGCCAGCGCGTCGGCCTCGAGAAACGCGCGGTAAACCTTCTCCGGGCTGGTGGTCAGGACGCGGTGCAGACGGACGGTGCCGGGCATTTCGATACTCCTCTTTAGTTCCTGGAAGATGCCCCAAGGACGAGCGGTGCCAGGCCGATCCGACATAGGCTCGTCGGTTTTTTACTGGCAGCGTTTATTTTGCTACGGCAGCGCGCCAGAAAGAACAACGTGTGCCAGTCGACTGAGACGCTAGACAAGGAACCCGACCTCCCGCACGTTGACGCGAACACGGGAGACACGCAGATGAGCGCTTCGGTCAGGCTCGGCATTGTCGGCGGCGCGGGCTGGCTGGGCGGAGCCATTGCCGGCGCGGCCTTGGCGGCGGGCGCCGTGCGGGCGGAACACCTCACCCTATCCTACCGCCGTACCAGGCCTGAGCGCTTTTCGGGCGCTTTCTGGACCGCCGACAACCAGGTGCTCGCCGACCGCTGCGATGTCATCCTGCTTTCGGTGCGGCCGCAAGACTGGCCTTCTCTGGAAGTCGACGCCAAGGGCAAATTGGTGATCTCGGTGATGGCCGGTATCCGGCTCGCCGCGATCGGCGAGAAGCACGCCACGTCGCGTGTCGTGCGCTCGCTGCCGAACGCGGCTGCCGAGGTGGCGAACTCCTACACGCCATGGATCGCCAGCGGCGATGCAACCGAAGCCGACCGTGCCATCACGCGCGCCATCTTCGATGCCTGTGGCGTGCAGGACGAGGTCGGCAGCGAGCGCGACATCGATTACCTCACTGGCCTTACCGGCTCGGGGCCCGCCTTTCCTGCCCTGCTGGCGCACGTGATGATGCGCGATGCGATCGCCTTCGGCCTCCCGCCAGACGTCGCGCGGCGCGCCGTCAACACGGTGCTCACCGGAGCCGGGCAGCTGCTCGAAGCGCGGGACGCCTCGCCGGCCGAAACGGTGCAGACTTTCCTCGACTATCGCGGCACCACCGCTGCGGCGATCGAAACCATGCGTGAAGCCGGTTTCGAGCAGGCGGTGGCGAACGGGCTGGCGGCCGCGTTCAGGAAGTCGCTTGCGATGGGCAATACCTGATTGAATGCCCTCGACATTCTTGCCTGAGATGCCTGATCTCAGATTGAAAACCGCCTCGCGGCTTGCCGCGTCACGTCTCAATTGACGCTGTCGAACTTCTGCAGATCCACAGGTGCTGCCTTGCGCAGCTCGACATCGTCCAGCGAGGCATGTTCGAGAGCCACCCGCGCCGCCGCGTCGATGTTGTGGATCATATCGTCGATCTCGCCGTCGCCATGCGCCGGGTTCATGGCGATCATCACCGTGCGGTTGAGGATGTCGAGCGAGCTCTTGCCGAGGTCGTCGGCATAGTCCAGCCGCAGGCCCTTGTTCTCCGGCAGCGTGTATGGGTTGAGCGCCGGATGATGCGCGCCCTCATGCATCAGCACCTGGTCCCACTGGGTGAAGTTATGCCGGCCGGTCTTGCCGGCGATGACGCTCGGAATGGTCGTTGAGAACGTCCGCGCCGCCTGCTCGCTCGGCAACAGATACATGACCTGCGCCGCGCAATCGTCGTCCGGGCTGTTCATCGGCGATGGCGTCAGGCCGAGATTGCCGAGATGCCGCGTGCCCGCCAGCACCTTCTTCTTCTCGGCCCGCATCGCCTCGATGATGCCGTCGAGCCTGTCGAGCTGGACGTTGAGCATGGCTCCCATCAGTTCGGAAGCGCGCGCGCCGATGCCGGCGAACGGCTTGATGCTGTCGCTGCGCCCCTGCCAGTAGAAATGGCAGGGATCGATCGCGCAGCGCGCCCGCTCCGCCACCTTTGGATCGCTGGTGGCGATGCCGCCGCCCTCGCCCGATGTGATGTTTTTGAAATAGTTGAAGGAATAGGCGCCGGCATGGCCGATCGAGCCCAGCTTGCGGCCCTCGTAGCCGCCGCCAATACCCTGGCAGACATCTTCCAGCACCAGAAGGCCGCGCTTGCCCGCGATCTCCATGATCGCGTTCATGTTGCAGGCCGTGCCCCACATATGCACCGGGATCACCGCCCTGGTGCGCGGGCCGATGGCATCGCGCAACGCCGCGGGGTCGATGGTCAGGCTCTCGTCTATGTCGACGATGACCGGAATGGCGCCGACGGACAGAACCGCGGTGGCCGTCGCCATATAGGTGTGCGCCGGAACCAGCACCTCGTCGCCCGGACCGATGCCGAGGCCGATCAGGCCGGCGGCAAGCCCATAGGTGCCGCTGGCGGCAAGCGCGAAATGCTCGACGCCGAGATGGCGGGCATAGCGGGCCTCGAAGCGGTCGCACTCGCTGTCCTCGCCATAGCGGAACAACGCGCCCGAGCGGATCACCCTGGCGATGGCTTCGATCTCTTCCTCACCGGCACTGTACATGGCGGCCTCCATTGTTTGATGGTGCGCAACGTGTACGCTCGCCCGCCCTATTTGAAAGAACCACTCCGCCGTGATCGGACCAAGCCATCCGATGGCCCAGTGCATCCAGGCTCGGAGCGTTGACGCGCGGCAAAATGAAATCGCCGTTCCAAATAACCGCCCGCTGGAAAAATCGTACCCATCCGATTCCGAAAAAGTGGCTCTGTCGGAAAGGTCGCTTTCGGCGTTCCATCGCGTCCAGTTGGGCAAACGGTCGGGTTCCATGCATCACGGAACACACTTTGGAAGACCCTCGCGGCCGGCCTACAGCCGGGAAGACCGCAATTCATGAACACCACCGCTCCCAGTCGCCGCATCGTATTGCACGAAGACGATGTCGGCATGTGCCATGGCGCCAACAGCGCCTTTCTCGAACTGACCGGTCTGGGCGTCTGCAGTTCCGGCGCGGTGATGGCGCCTTGCCCCTGGTTCCTCGAAATGGCCGAGGCCGCCGCCGCCGATCCTGCACTCGATCTCGGCGTTCACCTGACGCTCAACAGCGAGAAGCAGCACTACAAATGGCGGCCGCTCACCTCTCCGTCACGCGCTGCCGGCCTGACCGATGAGTTCGGCTATTTCTGGCCGGATGTCGCGACCACCCGCCGCAAGGCCGCGCCGCAAGCCGTAGAAACCGAATTGCGCGCGCAGATCGACACCGCCTACCGCGCAGGCATCGATGTCACCCACCTCGACGCGCATATGGGCGCCGCGCTGTCGCCGGAATTTTGCGATATCTACATCAGGCTTGGCCTGGAATACCGCCTGCCGGTGCTGTTGACCAAGACCCTGTCGGCCTATTCGCCCAACGACAATCTGGTCGGCGTCACCGAAGAGGCGTTCCAGACGGGCGTCGAACAGGCGCGCGCCGAGGGCTTTGTCATTTTCGACGCCGCCATCCAGACGACGTGGGGCCGGCCCCGCTCACGGCCGATCGAACCCGCCTACAAGGCGCTGGTCGAGGGTGTGCGTGACGGCCTGACGTTCTTCTGCCTGCACTTCAATGCGCCGGGCGAGCTGGAACTGATCGAGCCGCGCTCCGCCTATATCCGCACCGAGGAATATGAATTGTTCCGCGACCAGGGCTTTCGCGACTGGCTCGGCGCGCAGGACATCGACATCATTGGCATGAGGCCGCTGCGCGAGGATCTTCGCGCGGCGCTTTCGAGATCGACCGGCCCCGGCAACGCGGCCGACGCACACCAATCGGCATCGGCAAGGGCCCGCAAAGCGGCCATCCGATCCGCGACGTGACCGCTCACCGCGAGCGGCGCACGCCATGAGGAGAACGACAGCCTGTCCATGACAGGCTTCTGCACCGCAACGGCAATGGGAGAATTGAAATGAAGACGGTATTGAAATTGGCGCTCGGCGCCATGGTCTCGATGGGCATGCTCGCCGGCATCGCGCAGGCCGCCGGACTGAAGGAACCGAAGGACGTCCGTATCACCTTCGTGGTGCATGGTTCGGCCTCCGACCCTTACTGGTCGGTGGTCAAGCGCGGCGTCGACGATGCGGCGGCGCTTACCGGCGCCAAGGTCGAATATTACGCGCCGCAGGTGTTCGATGTGGTCGAACAGGCCCGGTTGCTCGATGCCGCGGTCGCCACCAAGCCGGACGGCATTGCCGTGTCGATCGCCGACGCCAACGCACTCGGCAAATCGGTCAAGGCAGCACTTGCCGCCAACATCCCGATGGTGGTGCTGGATTCGGGCGAGAAGGAAGGCGCCGAGCTCGGCACGTCGCTCTATGTCGGCACAGTCTCTGAATATGATTCCGGCAAGAAGGCAGGCGCGCGCCTGGCCAAGGAAGGCACGCTCAAGGTCGTCTGCATCAACCACGAGGTCGGCAATGTCAGCCTCGACCAGCGCTGCCAGGGCGTGAATGATGGTCTGAAGCCGGCCGGCGGCAGCGCCGAAGTCCTGACCGTGTCGCCCGATCCGGCCGATATCCAGCGCCGCACCGAAGCCTATCTGTCGGCGCATCCCGACACCCAGGCCGTCTTCGCGCTGGGTGCCACCGCGGCCAATCCGCTGATCCCGTTCTTCCGCGACCACGAACTTTTCGGCAAGATCAAGCTCTACACCTTCGACATCAGCCCCGAGGTCCTGGATTCGGTGGTCGCCGGTGAAATGGGCTTCGGCATGGACGCCCAGCAATATCTGATGGGCTACCTGCCGGTCATCTACCTGGTCGAGCAGGCAACGCATGGCTTCTGGCCTCAGAACAACTCCTACACCGGCCCGCTGTTCATCGACACGCCCGACAAGGCCAAGGCGATCCTGGCACTGGCCAAGGACGGCATCCGCTAGCCTGAAGGGAGATCACCGGGGCAAGCGCGCAGGCACTTCCCCGGGTCTCTGATCGATGTTGCGCAGAAAGCGATTGGGGAGCCTAATGGCTGTCGTGGAAGACAAGGCGATACCTTCGGATGCACCGGCTGCCGGCGCCCTGGCCAGGGACCGTTTCGGCATGACCTCGAAGCGGGCGGCCGGCGCCGACGAGCGGCTGGCCAGCACCGGCAGGCTCACCCAATGGCTGCGCCGGCCCGAAGCAGGCGCCGCCGGCGGGCTTCTGGCCACGATCGTCATTTTCGCGCTTCTGCCGGGTGCGGCGAACCTCTATTCGCTGCAGGGGTCGATGACCTTCCTGACGCTGTCGGCTGAACTCGGCATCATCGCCACCGCCGCCGCCCTGCTCATCATCGCCGGCGAATTCGATCTCTCCGTCGGCTCGATGGTCGGCTTCGCCGGCGTCGTCATCGGCCTGACGGTGAAATACTGGGGACTGCCGCTGTGGGGCGGCATAGCCTGCGCCTTCGCCGTCGCCGTCCTCACCGGCTATCTCAACGGCCTGATCGTGGTGAAGACCCGCCTGCCGTCCTTCATCGTCACTCTGGCCACGCTCTACATCCTGCGCGGCCTGTCGATCGGTATAACCCGCGCGGTCACCGGCCGCACGCAGATCCCCTATATCCTTGATGGCGCCCCGGATCCCGGCACATCGGGCCTGTTCAACGGGCACATCCTGGTCGGGCTGTTCCACTGGATGGGCACACAAGGCTGGATCGCCACACGCAGCGACGGCATTCCGTTCGTCGCCGGCATTCCGATGTCGATCGTCTGGTGGCTCGGCCTGACCGCGCTCGCCGGCTATGTGCTGACCCAGACCAAATACGGCAACTGGATCTTCGCCACCGGCGGCGACTTGGTCGCCGCCCGCAATGTCGGCGTGCCGGTCGACCGCGTGAAGATCAGCCTGTTCATCTACACCGCCTGCGCGGCGACGCTGCTCGCCACAATCCAGGTGATGGAGGCCGGCTCCGCCGACACCACGCGCGGCCTGCTCAAAGAGTTCGAGGCCATCATCGCCGCCGTCATCGGCGGGGTCCTGCTCACCGGCGGCTACGGCACCGTCTACGGCGTGCTGTTCGGGGCGCTGATCTTCGGCCTGGTGCAGATGGGCATCTTCTACACCGGCATCGACACCGACTGGTTCAAGGTCTTCCTCGGCATCGTCATCCTGATGGCCGTGCTGGTCAACAACTACATCAGGCTGAAGGCGCTCGGACGCGGAGGCGGCAAATGAGCCAGTCTGCCCAGACCATTCACCCCGCCATGGAACTGCGCGGCGTGTCCGTCAGTTTCGGCTCGGTACGCGCGCTGCAGGACATCGACATCAAGGTCTACCCAGGCGAGGTGCACTGCCTGCTCGGCGACAATGGCGCCGGCAAGTCGACGCTGATCAAGGTGCTGTCCGGCGTCCACCGGCCGACCAAGGGCGAGATCCTGGTCGACGGCAAGCCGGTAGCCTTTCGCAGCCCGCGCGACGCCCAGGACCTCGGCGTCGCCACGGTGTTCCAGGACCTCGGCATGATCTCGCTGATGTCCATCACCCGCAATTTCTTCCTCGGCCGCGAGCCGACGCGGAGCAGCCTGCCCTTTTCGCGCATCGACAAGGAGCGCGCCAACACCATTGCGCGCCAGGCGATGGCCGATATCGGCATCGACGTGCGCGACCCGACACAGGCCGTCGGCACGCTATCAGGCGGCGAGCGCCAATCGGTGGCGATCGCGCGCGCCGTGCATTTCGGTGCCCGGGTGCTGATCCTCGACGAGCCGACCTCGGCGCTCGGCGTGCACCAGGCGGCGATGGTGCTGAAATTCATCATCGAGGCGCGCATGCGCGGGCTGGCCGTCATCTTCATCAGCCACAACATCCACCACGCCTATCCGGTCGGCGACACCTTCACGCTGCTCAACCGTGGCCGCAATCGCGGCACCTACGCCAAGTCTGATATCTCGCGCGACGAGGTCATCTCGATCATGTCCGGCGGCGAAGATTTGAAGGCGGTCGAAGCGGAAATCGCCGGACTGCTGGCGCAGATCGGCAACCGGCCGCCGGCGACCGCATCGTGACCCACACATCGAGACTCTTCGGAAAGTGATCGCATGAGCAGGATACGGGTCGGGGTCATCGGCGCCGGCATGATTTCGCAGGTCGAGCATATTCCGAACCTGCTGCGCCTTGGTGACCTGTTCGAGGTGGTTGGCGTTGCCGATCCCTCGCGGATCTCGCGTCAGTTCGTCACCGACACCCATGGCGTTCCCGGTTTCGAGACACCCGAGCAGCTTTTCGACCAGCGTCTCGACGCCGTCGTCATCGGCTCGCCGGACCCGCTGCACTATGAACAGGTGCTGGCGGCACTGGCACGCGGCCTGCACGTGTTCTGCGAAAAGCCGCTCTGCTATTCGCCGGCCGAGATCGCCGACATCATCGCGGCCCGCTACAGCACGGGAAAAGTGGTTCAGGTCGGCTACATGAAGCGCTTCGACCCGAGCTACCGGCTGGCGCTGGAATCGCTGCCCGGCGCGGCCGGGACGCTTCGCTCCGTATCGGTCGAGGTCAACGACCCCGACGCCTGGCCGTTTATCGCCCACCAGCGCTACAAGCGCGGCGGGGATATTCCAAAGGAGCTGATCGCCACCGCCATCGCCAAGCAGAGGCAGCAGGTCGAGCGCGCCGTCGGCATGCCTTTGACGGATCTGGCTTTCCGTGGGTTTACCGGTGCTTACAGCTCGGCCCTGATTCACGATGTCAACGCCGTGCATGGCCTGCTCGACGCGCTGGAGGTGCCCGACGGCGAGATCGTCGGCGCTCAGATCTTCGCCAATGGCGACGGTGGCCAGGGCGCGGTCAAGCTGCTCGGTGGCCAGGCGCTGTGGACCATGACGCATCTGACCGTGCCGAAGCTCGCCGACTACAAGGAACGCATCACGCTGTTCTTCGACGATGCCAGTCTCGAACTGGAATTCCCCTCGCCCTGGCTCAACCACCATCCGACACGGCTGACGGTGAAGACCTCGGACGGCCACACGCTGTCGACGAGGGATTTGCGCGCCGGCTACGCGGAAGCCTTCGTCGAGGAGTTGCGCGGCTTCCGGGGCGCGATCGTCAACGGCGACCCTGTCCTGAACCCGCCCGAACACGCGGCCCGCGACCAGGCGCTGCTGGTTGGCCTGACCCGCCGACATCTGTCGAATTCGCCGTCCTGACCGCGGACAAGCACAGGCCGGCCTCGCCTGGACATCGACCTACCTGGATTGGATGACGCCGTCTGTGTTCGCCAGCAGCTTGCGCACCGCGTTGCGTGCCGCGTCCGGCCGCCGCAGCCGGATGTTCTTCTCGATCGCCTCGTGCAGTTTCTGCGCGTGGCTGAGATCGTCGAGTTCCCGCGTCGTATAGGCAAACAGGTGATCGAACGCGGATTCGATCAGCACGCCGAGCGGCACCAGGAGATCGTTGCCGGAAGCGCGCAGGATGGCGAGGTGGAAACGCGTGTCGGCGCGGGTGCGCTCCTGCAGGCTGGTCGCCTCGCCCATCTCCCGGCAGGCCAGGCTGATCTCGGCCATCTGCTCGTCGGTCCGCCGCATCGCCGCGAAGGCGGTTGCTTCCGGCTCGATGATATGACGGAACTCCTGCACGGTCTTCAGGAAGACTTCGCGGTCCGGCGATGTCGCGTACCAAGCGAGCACATCGCGGTCGAGCAGGTTCCAGCGTTCCTTCGGTTCGACCCAGCTGCCGATCTTCGGACGCGAGGCCAGCAGGCTCTTGGCCATCAGCATCTTGATCGCCTCGCGCACCGCCGAGCGGCTGACGCTGAAGGTCTCCGACCATTTCGCCTCGTTGGGCAGGATCGTTCCCGGCGGATAGTCGCCGCGCACGATGCGCAGCCCGATCTCGTTCGCCAGCGATGTGTGAACGCTGGCCCCCGGAATGCGTGCAGCATCGGGCCGGCGCACGCCCGCCGGACGCTCGGCAGCCGCCGCTTTCGCCGTCGATTTGTCCTTGCTCGGCTTCGCGTCCCGCATGGCTCCAGAAAGTCCGGTTTCAGCAAGCTGTCAAGCGCGGCGCACGGGTTGACCTGCGATGCCGGCGGCTGTGCACAGATCAACCCGCTTTTCGTTCCAGCGCTCAGCTCGCCTTGACGTATTTGCGCCAGCTGTGCTCCGGCCGGAAGCCGAGCAAATCGCGCGCCTTGCGGTTGGACAGCAGCGTCTCGTATTCGCCGAGACCGGCCTTGACCGGCACGCCAGGATAGAAGCGCTTCAGCAGTTCCGCCGTCGGCAGGTCGGACGAGGTGTCGTCATTGGCGGCGTTGAACACCTGGAACCCAAGCCCGTCCTTCTCGATGGCGCGCAGCGTGATCTGGCCGAGATCGCGCGCATCGACATAGCTCCAGGCGATGCGCTTGCGGAAGCCCGGATCGGCGAACCATTTCGGAAAAAGCGAATACTCGTGCGGTTCGATGACATTGCCGATGCGCAGCGCATAGATGTCGATGCCGCTGCGCAGCGCGAAGGCACGCGCCGTCTTCTCGTTGACGACCTTGGACAAGGCGTAGCTGTCCATCGGGTCGACGTCATAGTCCTCGTCGAGCGGGAAATGCGTCGGGTCGCGCGGTTCGTTGGCGAAAACCAGGCCGTAGGTCGTCTCGCTGGAAGCGATCACCACCTTGCGGATGCCGAGCTTCACCGCCGCCTCGATGACGTTGTAGGTGCCCATCGCATTGATGCGGAACAGCTCGTTGTCGGGCGTGATCATGATGCGCGGGATGGCGGCGAAATGCACCACGGCATCGACCGGCTGGGCGCGCAGCGACGGATCGAATTCATGCAGGCCCATATAGCTCGACAGCGCGTTGAAGACCTGGC
>NZ_JBAZUD010000089.1:0-21341 GCF_041661565.1 Mesorhizobium sp. | reverse complement strand
ACAACGGCTACCATGAATTACCGATCACTAGCGAACACGCCGTCACCGTTGATGGACTTCCGGCGATACATAAGGACCCTTTCGACCGAATCCTGGTCGCGCAGGCAATGGTGGAGGGAATTCTCTTGCTGACCATGGACGATTTTGTGGCCCGCTACTCCGGCCCTATTCGAAAAGTCTGACAAGGTCCTTCCGGCAGATTTGAGAGAACCACGCGTCTTTTCGGCCCAGCAGGGGTTCGCACGACCTGGCTTGGCGTCTAAGACCGGAGAATGGAGTCCCCGGCCAAGCAGCCACCCTTGGATCAGCCCGCGATCGAGCGCATGGCGCGGATGCGCAAGCTGTGGCAATGGCTGGCGATCCTTGTCGTGTCCATCCTGTTTACCGGCGCCCTGGAACTCGCAAGCCTTCCGGCCGCCCTGCTGATAGGACCGATGCTGGCTGCCATCGCCGCCGGCACCAACGGCGCCACGGTGCGCGTGCCGAGCGTCTTGTTCGGCACCGCCCAGTCGGTCGTCGGCTGTCTCGTCGCCGGTTCGATCTCGGCCGATATCTTTCCGGTCCTCTATGCCGAATGGCCGCTGTTCCTTGGCGCCGTGCTGGCGACTGTCGCCGCGTCCAGCCTGCTCGGCTGGCTGATCAGCCGCTGGCGTATCCTGCCCGGCACCACCGCCGTGTGGGGCTCCTCGCCGGGCGGCGCCACCGCCATGGTGTTGATGGCCGGTGCCTTCGGCGCCGACCAGCGCCTGGTCGCCTTCATGCAGTACCTGCGCGTCATCTTCGTTTCGATGACCGCGGCCCTCGTCGCCAGGATGTGGGTCGACACATCGGGCGTCGAAGTCCCGGCTATCATCTGGTTCCCGCCGATCGACGCGACAGCGTTCGCCGCCAGTATCGGCAGTGTGTTTGCCGGCGGCCTTCTGGGCAAGCTGCTCAGACTGCCCTCGCCTTCCTTCCTCGGCACCTTCATCTTCGGCACCGCCATTCATCTCGGCTTCGGCGTAGAGATGCAATTGCCGCAATGGTTGCTCGCCGTGAGCTATGCGATGGTCGGCTGGTCGATCGGCCTCAATTTCACCCGTCGGATCCTGCACCACGCGACACGCGCGCTGCCGCAGATCATCGCCTCGATCGTGACGCTGATCGCCTTTTGCGGCGGCTTGGCCTTCATGATCAGCCATTTTCTCGGCATCGATCCGCTGACCGCCTATCTGGCGACCAGCCCGGGCGGCATGGACAGCATCGCCATCATCGCCGCGGCCGCCCACAACGTCGACATATCCTTCGTCATGGCGCTGCAATCCGCGCGTTTCCTGATCGTGCTGCTGGCCGGTCCGAGCATCGCGCGGCTGGTGGCCAGAAACTTGCGGGATTAAGGCAGCGTGGCTAGCCGTCGGCCCGGTCGTCATCCAAGACGAAATGGAAGCGTCCTTCGTCGAAGCGCGGGCGCAGCCCGCGATAGCGCACGAAGTAGCGGACCCCGACGAAAACCGCCGTCAGGCCGGCCAGAGCGGCAACGCCAAGCGCCCAGCGTGGGCTGAAACGATCGGCTACCCAGCCGACGATCGGCGCGCCGATGGGAGTGCCGCCAAGCGCGATGGCCATCAGGATCGCCATCACCCGCCCCCGCATCGCGGCCTCGGTTGAAAGTTGCACCAGGCTGAGCGCCGAGGTGGTGACCGTCTGGGCGGAGACGCCGATGACGACGAGCGCGAGGCCGAACAGCCAGTAATTGGGCATGATCGCGGCCAGGCCGAAGCCGAAGCTGAACACCGCGATCCCGGCCAGCAGGAACACCAGGCGCGGCTGCTCGCGCCTGGCGGCCAGCAGCGCGCCGACGACCGATCCGACCGCCATGGTCGACGTCAACAGCCCGTATTGGCTGGCACCGACGTGAAAGACGCTGACCGACATGGTGGAGATGAAGATCGGGAAGTTCAGCCCGAACGTACCGATCAGGAATAGCATGAGCAGGATGACCTTGAGATCGGGACGGTTCCAGACATAGCGAAAACCTTCGCCAAGACTGCCAGGGCTCCGCGGCGCCCTGTCCTTGAGATGCAGCTTGTCGATGCGCAGCAGGCCCAGTGAGCCGAGCACGGCGGCAAACGACGCCGCGTTGATCAGGAAGAGCCAGCCCGAGCCGACGGAGGCGATCAGGACCCCGGCAATCGCCGGGCCGATCATCCGCGCGATGTTGAAGGATGTCGAGTTCAGCGCCACCGCGTTCGACAGATCGGCCTCCCCGACCAGGTCCGACACGAATGTCTGCCGCGCCGGCGCGTCGAACGCGGCGGCGCAGCCAAGCAGGAATGCGAACACATAGACCTGCCAGAGCTGAACGATGCCGGAAATTGTGAGCAGCCCCAGCCCGAGCGCAAGCAGGCCCATGGCGCCTTGCGTGGCCAGCAGGAGCTTGCGCCTGTCGAAATGATCGGCGGCGAAACCGGTCCATGGCAGGAGAATGAGTTGCGGCACGAATTGCAGCGCTATCACGACGCCCAAGGCGCTGGCGTTATTGTGGGTCAGCTGCGTCAGCACCAGCCAGTCCTGGGCGGTGCGCTGCATCCACGTCCCCACATTGGACACGATCGCGCCGCCGGCCCAGATCCGGTAGTTGAAATTGGCCAGCGAACGGAACGTGCCTTTCGACGGACCGCTCATCCGTCGGCCGGGAAATTGCCGCCGTTGAACCGCCCGAACATGCGCGCCGACGCCATCGCCATGACCAGGGCGCCCAGCCCCAGCGCCAGAATATCGGCCGTCGACCGCAGGTCGAAATCTCCGACACGGGCCACCAGAAGGTAGCCGACGGCGAGGTTCAGGAACCCCCACAGCACATTCACGAGCGAGGAAGAATGGCCTTGCCCACGCGGCTTGGCGAACGGAGTTTGAAAGGACCGCCCCATCACGCCGCTGACGTAATGAGGTATCGCGTTGGTCAGGAAGGCGCCGCCGAACAGGTAGGATACACAGTGGGTCCATTGCATCGTCAGGTACCCCTTCTGGCCAGATGATCGAGGATGTCCCGCGTCGTACCGGTTTCAGCCAGCCTTGGAAAAACATGTGCGATGCAGCTGGCATGGGCTTCCAGGTTGGTGTCGGTCATGGCGTCGAGCGCCAGCGTAACGTTGAAACCAAGGTCGCGGGCATGGCGGGCCGTGGCTTCTACGCCCATGCTGGTGGCGACGCCGACGATGACCACCTGGGTGACGCCCTCGCCCTTCAGCCAGGCCTCCAGATCGGTGTTGACGAAGGCGCCCGCGGTGCGCTTCGTCACCGTGTGGTCTTGCGGTTCTGGCAGCAACTCGGCGACGAAATCCGTCCAACCGGCCGGAAATTCCCTGATGCGGGGCGCCTGCTCCGTCCTGCCGGCCGGCACGCCGGCGACATTGACGAGCACGACCGGCAAGCCATGAGCGCGAAATGCCTCGGCCAGGGTTGCTGCCCGCTCCACCACACCGGCAATGGGATGGGCCGTCGGCAACGCGACGATGCCTTTCTGCAGATCGATGACGACCAGCGCTGTCTTCTCGTCAAGCGTGGTGATTGCCATTGGGTTTTCTTTCGCTGGTGGATCGGTGCGATCGATCAGGCGGCGGCAAGCCGCTTGAGCAGGCCGATGGCTACTGCCAGTTGCTCCTGCTCTTCCCGGTCGAGGTTTGTCTGGATGGCGCGGAATAGCCAGTCCTGCCTTGCCGCCCTGCCAGCGGTGATCAGGTCCCGGCACGCAGCCGTGAGCGACAGGATGGTCCGCCGGCCGTCGTTCGGATCTGGCGCCCCTTGCACCAGACCGGCCGTTTCCAGCGTCGAGACGATGGCGCCCATCGATTGCGGGCGCATATCCTGAGCGCGGGCCAATGCTGTCACCGTTGCCGTCCCCTCACGCTCAAGGTGAAGCAGCACCGACTTCTGCGACGAGCTCAGGTCGCCGGCATCGGCCTGCTCGCGCAGACGCCGGATCAGCCTGCCCACGACAGCCCTCAGCTCCGCCGCCACGGCCAGGGCGCGCGCGGCTTCGGCGTCGTTCTGTTTGTTCAGACGATCATCCATGGCATATGGTGGCATATGTGAAGGTAAACTTCAAAGTTTTCCTTCACATATCGATATCACATGGCTGTGACTTGAACCGGGCGGCGGTGCCTGCGAGAGCCGCCATACGGCCCACTTGCCTCCCGCAAGACGCTCCTGTATGAGAGCGGCCATGTGTACGCGCGACGCCAACGCTTCCCGTCCGACCGGTTTTGCCGGCGAGACCGTGCGCGCGCTGGCTTCGACTCTGCTTCTTCTCGGCCTTATCGGCGATCGCCGGGTTCGCTGAAGGAGCGCCCGGCGGTCGAACCGCCGCGCAAGCGCATGCTCCTTGGCCAGTCTCAAAATTGGCAGTCACATCAAGCGAACGAAAATCTGGTAAAGGCGCCGCTCGCCAACAATCCGCCTGAGTGCGGATCCGAGGGCCGCCCGGAGAAACGACGATGAACGCACGAGAAGAAATCCGTTCCGAAGCAGCGGTAGGCAGCAAGGACGCGGTACCAGCCCGGGGCATGACAGGGTCAGCCCGGGGCATGACTGAGTCAGCCCGGGGCACGACAGGGTCGGCCCGGGGCATGCCGGACGCGGCCCGCAAATATCAACCCTATCCGACCGTTGGCCTCACCGACCGGACCTGGCCTTCGAAAGTCATCGACAAGGCGCCGATCTGGTGTTCGGTCGACTTGCGGGACGGCAACCAGGCGCTGATCGATCCGATGGGCCACGATCGCAAGGCGCGCATGTTCGCGCTGCTGCTCGACATGGGCTTCAAGGAGATCGAAATCGGCTTCCCGTCGGCGTCGCAGACCGATTTCGACTTCGCCCGCTGGTGCATCGAGGAAGGCAATGTGCCGGCCGATGTCTCGCTGCAGGTGCTGGTGCAGTGCCGGCCTGAACTGATCACCCGCACCTTCGAGGCGCTCAGGGGCGCCACCAACCCGATCGTGCATTTCTACAATTCGACCAGCGAGTTGCAGCGCCGCGTCGTCTTCGACAAGGATGTCGCAGGCATCAAGCGCATCGCTACCGACGCGGCCAAGATGATCACCGACATGGCGGCCAAGGCCGGCGGCGGCTTTCGTTTCGAGTATTCGCCGGAGAGCTTTACCGGCACCGAACTCGAGGTCGCGCTGGAGATCTGCAACGCCGTCACCGAGATCGTCAGGCCGAGCGCCGACAACAAGCTGATCATCAACCTGCCGTCGACTGTCGAGATGTCGACGCCCAACATCTATGCCGACCGCATCGAATGGATGTGCCGCAACCTCGACAACCGGGAAAACCTGCTCATCTCGCTGCATCCGCACAATGACCGCGGCACAGGTGTCGCCACCACGGAACTCGGCCTGATGGCCGGCGCCGACCGGGTCGAAGGCACGCTGTTCGGCAATGGCGAGCGCACCGGCAATGTCGATATCGTCACGCTGGCGCTCAACATGTACACGCAAGGTGTCGATCCGGGGATCGATTGCTCCGACATCAACCGGATGAAGGACGTCTACGAATATTCCAACCAGCTGAAGATCCCCGAGCGCCATCCCTATGTCGGAGAGCTCGTCTACACGGCGTTTTCCGGCTCGCACCAGGATGCCATCAACAAGGGCATGAAGGCGCTGAAGAAGGCCAACACGAGCCTGTGGGAAGTGCCCTACCTGCCGATCGACCCGGCCGATGTCGGCCGCAGCTATGAGGCCATCATCCGCATCAATTCGCAATCGGGCAAGGGCGGCATCGCCTATGTGTTGCAGGCCGATTACGGCCTCAACCTGCCGCGCAACCTGCAGATCGAGTTCAGCCAGGAAATCCAGGCGATTACCGATGCGGAAGGCAAGGAAGTGCCGGCCAGGCGCATCTACGAGCGCTTCCTCGAAACCTATGTCGACCAGCCGGGCGCTCGCCTCAAATTCCTCGACCACCACACCTATCCCGACACCGAGGTGAAGGGCCGGCGCGTGGTCGAGGCGGTCATCCTCGACAATGGCAGGGAGGTGACGATCACCGGCACGGGCACCGGCCCGATCGACGGCTTCGTCGATGCGCTGTCGCGGCATCTCGGCGTCGCCATGTCCGTGCTCGACTATTCCGAGCATTCCATGCAGCGCGGCTCGAACGCTTCGGCCATTTCCTACGTCGAGATGGAATACCCTGATGGCAAGCTGTTCGGCGCCGGCATCAACACCAACATCGTCGCCGCTTCCCTGGAAGCTGTGATGTCGGCCGCCAACCGGATCATCGGCAAGAAGGCCGGTTGAAGCACTGTCGCAATGAAGGTCGGGATCGTCCACATGTGGCGATCGGTCCCGACCTTTCGCGGCATTAACCAACGCGGAATTATCCGGTAAGGTACGTGATCGCATAACGGGCTTGTACTTGTATGGGCGTGCGGGCCCTATATGATTGCGCTTCAACCTGTGCCGAGTTCGAGAGGATCGACACTTGCAGCATGCCACGCCTGCCGCCCCCGCAGTGCGCGAAACACTGGAGCGACTTCTTGCCAGCCAAACGTTCGGCCGATCCGAACGTGCACGCAAGCTGATCCGATACCTTGTCGAACGCGAACAAGCCGGCGAAGCCGACAGGCTCAAGGGCTTCTCCATCGCCATGGATGTCTTCGGCAAGGACGGCGATTTCGATTCGTCGACCGACGCCGTGGTGCGGGTACAGGCCGGCAGGCTGCGCGAGCTCCTCAAGCACTATTTCGCCAATGAGGGCATTGCCGACCCCGTCCGCATCGCCATTCCGCGCGGCGGCTATGTTCCGGCCTATGAACTCAATGCGATCAGGCTGCCGGATGCGCCCGATTCCGTCCTCGATCTCGAGTCGGGTGAGGCCGATCGACCCGACGGCGTCCATGAGCGCGCGCCGGTCGCGGTGTCGCCGGCCGCCGCGGCCGCATCGTCCTCGGTGGTGGTCCATCTTCGCTTTTTCTGGATGGCGATCGCCCTGGTCATCGCCATGCTGGGCGTCCTGATCCTTCGTCAGGGCGGCAGTGCCTTGCTGGCGGGCGACGACATCACGTCGACATTCGAGGCCTCCGGCACCACCGGCAGCATTGTGCCGTCGGCGGCACCCGATGCCCTGCCGCTGGTCTACATCGACGTGACGGCCGGCAGCGCCGATGCCGGCCGAGTCGCCGCGTCACTGCGTGCCGGCCTGAGCGGCTTCGATACGATCGACTTCATCGGCCGCGATCCCGCCACCAGGCACGACGGGGCCAATGATCCCACCAGCTTCGTATTCGATATCCTTCCTGGTCCGAACGCCGGCGACGTCACCATCGAACTGCAAAGCCTGGCGTCCGGAAAGGTGCTGCTCTCGCGCAATCTCACGCCCGCCGACAGCGCGCCCTCTGCCGTCGAGGACCGCGTCTCCGACATGCTCAGTCTGGCGCTTCCCGCCTCGGGCACGATCTACAACTACATCGAGCAGACCGGCGAGCCGAACGGTCTCACCGAATGCCTGCTGCTCAACGACAAATATTACCTCGACCAGAACGCCGCCACCCACGAGGCTGCCTATCGCTGCCTCGAAGCCTTGGCCAAGGTCGGGGCCAAGTCGTCGCTTGTCTATTCGGAACTGGCCTCCCTGCATCTCGAGGCAGTCTCCGACCACTATGCCTATCCGCCCGACGCGACGATCGAAAAGGCCGTGGAGCTTGCCCATCGCGGCATCCAGATGGGCCCGACCAGCCCCTACGCCCACCGCTCCTATGGCTATGTCAGTTCGAGTCTCGGCAACACGGATGAGGCCATCCGCTGGATGCGCAAGGCTTACGAACTCAATCGCTACGACCTCGGCATGGCCGCCGCTTACGGCAACGGGCTCATCTTCGCCGGCCGATACGCGGAGGGAACGCCTATCCTTGCCCATGCGGCGGAGACCTTCAGCGGGCACTCGACTTGGTGGGACTATGGACTGTTTGTCGGCCAGTTCATGCTGGGCGACATCAACAAGGCCGTCGCGGCCAGCAATGCGCTGCGAACGACGGAAATGAAGCCGCATTATCTGGCGGCGCGGCTGATCGGCGCCAGGGCCGCCGGGCAGCAGCAAACGGCGGCAACGCTGTTGGGCGAATTGAACAGCAAGTTCCCGAAATTCGCCGCCGACCCGCGCGCGACCTTTGTCGAACGCGGCTATCCGGAGGACCTGACAAACCGCCTGGTCCAGGCGCTGCGTGCCGCCGGACTGGGCAACGCCAGCTGACATCTTCGAAAGACTGGCGGATCGCGAAGATTTTACTGGTCATCGCGCCGGGCATGGAGCAATCCAGCAAGTATTGCTGTGGCAATCCTGTCGTTCTTCGCAATCCCGCAACAAGTCATCCGCTTCATGACCGCATCGCTTTTTGCCGCCGACCAGGGCGCTGGCTCCAAGGCCATCGTCCTGCTGCATGGCTTCGGCGGCTGTCACGAGATCTGGGGCGAAGTGATCTCGTCCCTTTCCCCTTCGCGACGCGTGCTGGCCTATGACCTTCCGGGACATGGACTGTCGCTCGATTTTCCCGCGGCCGGCCCAGCCAAGGTGGCGGCAGGGGCGCTCCTCGCCGATCTTTCCGTGCGCGGACTGACGCGCGTTCATCTGGTAGGCCACTCGATGGGCGGGGCTATCGCGACGCTGATGGCGTTGGCGCAGCCGCAGAGAGTGGCCTCGTTGACCCTGCTGGCGCCCGGCGGCTTTGGCCCTGAAATCAACGGACCCTTGTTACGACGCTTCGCCAGAGCCAGGGATCGGTCCGCTATCCGCAAGTGCCTCGCCGCCATGTCCGGCCCCGGATGTGTGCCGGCGGAACGCATGCTGGATGTGCTCCGCCACATGCGCGCGCGTTCCGGCCAGGTAGAGAAGCTGGTCGAGATCGCCGCCGCCATGACCAGGGATGACCGGCAAGGCGTCATTCCGCGCGATCGTCTCGACGGGCTGGACATGCCGGTCATGGTGGTGTGGGGAACCGATGACGCCGTCCTGCCCTTTTCCCAGGCGGACGATCTGCCGGCGCATTTTCATGTCCACCACGTGCTGGAAGCCGGTCATATGCTGGTTGAGGAAGCCCCGGGCCTCGTCGCCGAGATCATTCGCCGCAACACCAACCGCCGCGCCACGCGGCGGCGCAGGGAACTCGCCGCGGCTGCCGGCTGACGTCGCGCGCGCGGCATGTGCGGTGATCGCAGTGATCTCGCCAGTGCATCTTTCCGGCTACTATGGTAACCCCGTGTTAACCAAACCGCGAGGCAACCGCCGATGAAGGACGCAGGCGAGCAGGAAGATCAGTCGAGAAAACTGTCCGACGCCATCCGTGACGTCAAGAATGCCCTCGCCGATCGCGACGATGTGGTCATCGACATGCGCGAGGCCCATCGCATGCGTCTCGATCTGCTGGCCGCCGATTTGGCGCCGGTTTTCGCCGATGTTCCCGCCGACATGGACAATTTCGACTTCGCCGTCTCGTCGGGCCTGCAGCCGCGCCTGTGGATCGACGCCGTCAGCCACGTCACCATGGGACGCGACCGCCGGACCTATCGTTTTCTCAAGGACACCCGCATCGGCCGCTTGGTGCTTGCCGAATCGACCGACAGGAAACCGGTTGCCGATTCCGTGACCCGCTATGTCGCCGAGCGCATCGTCGAGCGTCAGAGGATGATGGAAGGCGGCGCCGAGCCGGCTGTCGCCGGTATGAAACGCGCCGGCGTGCCGGAAGCCGAGCCGCTCTTGCCCGCGACCATCAGGAGCAGGGTCTTGTCGGCCTTCCTGTCCGGCCTCGGCCTGGTCGCCGCCGGCGCATTGGTCGGGCTGGGGGTTTCCGCCGTCCTGTTCTGGGACCGCATCGTCGCCATGATAGTCAGCCTGAGGCCGTAACCGCGCCGGTCCCGGAGCCGAGCTCGAGCACCTGCAGATCGGACGGCGGGATGGATGGCCCGGTCAGGCCGCGCCGCGTCAACTGGATACGCCAGTCGCCCTTTTCGCCGTCGATCTCGAACAAATTATACTGTGCCGCCGGGTGATGGCTGCCCGGCGCCTGTCCGGCGGCGGCCACGCCGACCACCGGGATCCTGGCGCCTCGACCGCCGATGAAGGACAGCGTCGGCAGATGGGAATGGCCATGCAGCACGAGTTCGGCGCCATGGCTGCGCGTGATCTTGTGGAAGCGGCCGATGCCGTACAGCCGCTTGTGCTGCGAGACGGCGCCGCGCACCGGCGGGTGGTGGATCATGATCGCACGAAACAGGCCCTGCCTGCCCGTGTCGTCGAGCAATTTGCCGAGCCTTTCGGCCTGGCCTTCCAGGAAGAAGCCGTTGGCCATGAACGGAGCGGTGGCCCGTGCCGTCGTGACGCCGATCAGCGCGACATTGCCGCGTATCCGCAGATAGGGGAAGGCATTGCGGTCCACCGGCGTGTTGATGCCGTCGCCGCTCATCCACGCCGCCCATGACCGGCAGACCTTGTCGAACGCGCCGGGCACATAGGCGTCGTGATTTCCCGGCACCACGGAAACATCGTGGGGCGAGCCAAGCGTTTCCAGCCAGAGCTTGGCCATCTCGATCTCGCCGTCGAGCGCCAGGTTGACGAGATCGCCGGTGACGGCGAGGTGGTCGGGCTTGCCCGCCTTGAGGTCTGCCACGATCGTGTCGATGACCGCGTCATGCATGAAGCGACGGCGATTGCGCTGCCAGTTGACATAGCCGACCACGCGCTTGGACGCGAGATCGCGATAGGATACATCCGGAAGCGGCCCCAGATGGACATCGGAAATATGCGCGAGCCTGAACATCATTCCTTCATAGGCGACCGCCGCGGCGCTTTCCACCCAAGCTTTCCGATCCAGCCGAGGTTTCGCGGCTGATGGCGAACCCGCAAGACGCCTTCCGCCAATACGGTTGGCCCGGGCTCAGGGCAAGGCTGTTCCACGTCTACTTCGCGCTGAGCCGGCCGATGACATTGGGGACGCGTGGTCTGATCCACGACACTTCGTCCAATTCCGTCTTCCTCATCCGCCACACCTATGTTCCAGGCTGGCAGCTTCCTGGCGGAGGTGTCGAGGCTGGCGAAACGATGGCCGAGGCATTGACCCGGGAACTGGCCGAGGAAGGCAACATCGCGCTGACCGCGCCGCCGGTGCTGAAATCGATGCATTTCAACCGCCGCGCCAGCCGCCGCGACCATGTCGGCTTCTACCTGATCGAGCAGTTCAGCCAGACCGCGCCGAAACTGCCCGACCACGAGATCGCCGAAGCCGGCTTCTTCCCGCTCGATCGCCTGCCGCAGGGCACGACACCGGCGACGCTGCGGCGGATCGGAGAGGTTTTTCAGGACGAACCGGCATCGCCTTATTGGTAGGTCAGCCGCTCGCTTTGCCGAACCGCGCGCGGTCATGCGGTGCGCCATAGTCCAGCTCCGGTCCAACCGGCACGATCCGCGTCGGGTTGATCGTCTCGTGGCTGCCGTAATAATGCGACTTGATGTGATGCAGGTTCACCGTGTCGGCGACGCCCGGCACCTGGTAGAGATCGCGCATATAGTTCGACAGATCAGGATAATCGGCAATGCGGCGCAGATTGCACTTGAAATGGCCGACATAGACCGGATCGAAGCGCACCAGCGTGGTGAACAGCCGCCAATCCGCTTCGGTGATGCGGTCGCCGACCAGATAGCGTTGGTCCGATAGCCGTTCTTCCAGCGTGTCGAGCGCCGAGAACAGGTCGCCAAAGGCTTCCTCATAGGCTGCCTGCGTGGTGGCGAAACCGGCGCGATAGACGCCGTTGTTGACCGAGGGATAGACGAGGTCGTTGATCGCATCGATCTCGCCGCGCAAGGCTTGCGGATAGAAGTCCAGGCCGGCGTCGCCCCATTCGTCGAAAGCCGAATTCAGCATGCGGATGATCTCGGAGGATTCGTTGGAGACGATGGTCTGCTCCTGCTTGTCCCACAGCACCGGTACCGTCACCCGGCCCGAATAGGCCGGATCGGCCCTGGTGTAGATCTGGTGCAGGAAATCGAGACCGTAGAGCGTGTCGCCTGTGGCGCCATCCTGCGCCAGGAACGTCCAGCCGTCGGCGCCCATGAAATGGTGCACCACCGACACCGACAGGACACCCTCCAGCTTCTTCAGCGCGCGAAAGATCAGCGTCCGGTGCGCCCATGGGCAGGCGAGCGAGACATAAAGGTGGTAGCGGCCGGGTTCCGCCTGGAAGCCGCGGTCGCGGCCTTCGGCCGGCTTGCCACCGCGGGTGATCCAGTCGCGCCACTGCGATTGCGACCGCACGAATTTCCCGCCGCTTTCCTTGGTGTCGTACCAGCGGTCCTGCCATCTGCCGTCGACCAGCAATCCCATCGCTTGTCCTTTCCTGCCTGTGCCGCATCTAGGGCGCGAGGCGGTAAAATGGAAACCGCATCGCGCTGAACAGATTGTCAAGCAGCCGCGCGGGCAACGCGCACGGCCCACGAACGCGACGATTGCAGCGATGGGAAATTGATGCTAGCGGACAATCCGCATGTTCGACTTTGCCTTGATCCGGTTTGACCGACGACGAAAGGGCGCCCGCGCTTGATGAAGCGCTGACTGGCGAATGCTGCCGTTTGCAGCAAACCTTTCCTCCTTACCGGAACGCAAAGACCATGAGCCTTGCCGACGTGAAATACCTGCCGGAAACCCCGGCGCATGACGTTCAGATCAACGCCATCAACGAAGAGGCCTTCGGCCCCGGACGCTTCGTGCTGGCCGCCTACAAGATCCGCGAATCCGGAGGGCACGAACGGCCGCTGTCCTTTGTCGCTGTCGACGGTGACACCGTCGTCGCCTCGGTGCGCATGACCCGTGTCGCCGCCGGAGCCGGCCGCGCGCTGATGCTCGGACCGCTCGCGGTGCGGCCGGAATTCAAGAATCTCGGCATCGGCCGTCGGCTGGTGGCGATCGCGCTTGAAGCCGCCGCCAAGGCCGGCGCGCCGGCCGTCATGCTGGTCGGAGACGAACCCTATTATGGGCCGCTCGGTTTCAAGCGGATCCCGCGCGGACAGATTTCGATGCCGCGGCCGGTCGATCTCGACCGCCTGTTGTCGCACGAAATCACGCCGGGCGCGGTCGCCAGGCTTTCGGGCGAGGTCTGCCACGCCGATCAGGCCAGGATTGCCGATCACTTCTCGGCGTCGGCTTGACCTTCCCCAGCGACAAAGCCATGCCGCGCGGGCAGCCTCGAGCCACGCAGGCGGTCCTGGACCACGATAGGCATCAAGCGCTTGCCAAGCGCGGCGTCGTCGTCTGATAAGACATCAAATCAGCAGGGCGACGACCTTGGACGAGAAAAAGCAGGATGTGATTCGCGAAACCGACGCCGAGGCGATCCGGCTGGCGAAGACATTGCTGCGCGGTGCCCGCTTTGGCGCGCTGGCGGTCCTTGAACCGCAAACCGGCGCGCCGCTGGCCAGTCGTGTCGGCGTTGCCACCGACATCGATGGCACGCCGCTCATCCTGGTGTCGATGCTTTCGGCGCACACCGGCGCGCTACTTGCCGATCCGCGCTGTTCGCTGTTGCTTGGCGAACCCGGAAAAGGCGATCCGCTGGCGCATCCGCGCCTGACGCTCGTCTGCCAGGCCACCCGGCTGGAGCGCGGATCGAACGAACACGCCCGTGCCGAGCGCCGCTACCTGAACCGGAATCCGAAGGCGAAGCTCTATGCCGGCCTTGGCGATTTCTCGATCTTTCGCCTCGAGCCAGAGCACGCCAGCCTGAACGGCGGCTTCGGCAAGGCCTATCTGCTCGACCGAGCCAACCTGCTCGCCGGCGGACCTGTGGCCGAAGCGTTGGTGACCAGCGAGCAGCCCGCCATGGACCATATGAACACGGATCACCTGGACGCCATCACGCTCTACGCCTTGCATTTCGCCCGAGCCGCCGGCGATGGCTGGACCGTTTCGGGGATCGATGTCGATGGCATGGATCTGGTCTCGGGCGACAATATTTGCCGGGTCTTCTTTCCGCAGCCCTTGGCCGTCGCTCGGGAATTGCGCCCCGTCCTGGTGGATATGGTCAAAACCATCCGCGCCGCAGGACCTGGGTCGCGACTTAATCGCACTGGCTCAGAAAGCAATGCTTGAGATTTGAACGAAATGTTCTACCTTTTGCTGGTGACGCTGAATCGCCAGCGCCGATCATAAGTGAACTTTGGAATCAGACACCATTGCCCCCATGGTGTCCGGATCAAACAAAAAGCATGGGGCATCAATGGTCTCGACGAAGCTAATAGCCAATGCCGAATCGGCTGCCGAATTTTTGATGCTGATGGGCAACGAAAAACGGCTGCTGATCATGAGTTACCTGACAGAAGGTGAAATGTCGGTCGGCGCGATCGCCGAAAAGGTAATGCTCAGCCAATCCGCCCTGTCGCAGCATCTGGCCAAATTGCGCGCGCTTGACCTCGTTGAAACGCGTCGCGACAGGCAGATGATCTATTATTCCTGCAAGTCCGACGCCGTGCGCGAATTGTTCGGCACGCTGGAAAGCATATTCGGCAACGGCAAGGATGATCTTTCGCAGATGGCCCACCGCCTGCGCCGCGCCGCGACCTGAGCGGCAGGCCCGCGCCATCGGCTGGCGGGGAAACGGTTTTCCGTTCGGAATTGCGTCAAAACAAGGCGATAGAGCAATTCGCGTTTCCGTTGAACGGTGAATTGTTCTAGGGACCGGCGGGGGACCTTGCCGACGCGGTGCCGATAAGGGGAGGCCTATGGATCCCATTCGCATAGACGATCCGCGAGACCCGCGCGTCGCCGCCTATCTCGACATCCGCGAACGTGATCTCGCCGGCCGGCAGGGCCGCTTCGTCGCCGAAGGCAAGGTGGTGCTCGACCTGCTGCTGTCGGCCGGACGCTTCGCCGCCGAATCCGTCCTGGTGCTGGAAAACCGGTTGAGCGGTCTCGATGACGTCCTGCGCAAGGCGCCGCACGACCTGCCTGTCTATGTCGCGACCGGGGCCGTCATCGATGCCATTGCCGGATTTCACATGCATCGCGGCATCCTGGCCATCGGCCGCAAGGGCACGCCCCGGCCCGCCGAACTCCTTCTGGATACCCTGCCCGCCAGCGCGCTGGTCGTGGTGCTCGTCGGCATCGCCAACCATGACAATATCGGCTCTATCTTCCGCAACGCCGCCGCCTTCGGCGCCGACGCCGTGCTGATGGACGCGACATGCTGCGATCCGCTTTACCGCAAGGCGATCCGTGTTTCGGTCGGCGCCGCGCTCAAGGTGCCTTTCGCGTCCTTCGCCGACACGTCCCGCTTTACGGCTTTGCTCGATCAGCAAGGCTTTGACCAGGTGGCGCTGTCGCCGCGCGGGCTGACAGACATGCGCGAAGCGCGGCGGACGGGGCGCCTGGCGCTCTATCTCGGAACGGAAGGCGAAGGCCTGCCGGACAGCCTGCTCGCCCGCCTGCGCACAGTGCGGATCACCATGTCGGAAGGCTTCGACAGCCTGAACGTCGCGGCGGCTTCAGCCATCGCCCTGCATCATTTTTCGGCAAGCAAGGCCTGACCTCAGCCTGTCGCGTCAGCCTCTTGCAGAGCCCGCACGCGGTCGGCAAGGCTGCGTTTCCCAGGATTGGCGTCGGACGGCGCCGCCAGGGCCTTGCCGATCGGCGAAGCCGGCCCCTCCAGCTTGGCGGTCAGATGGACGACCTCCGCCGCCAGTTCGTTCATCTGCTCGCGCAAGGCGGAGGCGCCATCCAGGGGGCTGGATGCGGTCAGCACGCCGATATCCGCTTTCAGGCGCTTGTTTTCGCGTGCCAATACCGTCAGCCTGGCCTCGAGCCGCTCGCGGTCGCTGTCGAGCTTCGCGATCGCCTTGTCGAGATCGTCGCTCTTGCCGGTGTCCCCAGTCTTGCCTACCAGCCGCGGGACGGGCGCTCCGTCCTCGGCCTTGGGTTTTTCGCGCAGCCGCGCCAGCTCCTTTTCGCGGCGGTCCAGCTTGTCCTCGCGATCGGCGAGCGTCGCGAGCAGGCGCTCGACCTTCTTGTCGAGCTCAGCGGTTCTCTTCTTCTCGGCTTTCAGGGCGTCGCGCGCGGCCTTGCCTTCCGCCGCCAGTTCCTGGCTGCGCCTGTCCGCCTCCTTGCGCTGGGCGCGCAGCACCGAAATATCGCCGGCGAGTTTCTGCAATTCAGCTTCGCGCGCCACCAGCTCGATCTGCCGGCTGGAGGAGGAGAAGCTGGCGTCATCATACATGTGTTCCAGCTTTTCGAGGTCGAGCGCGCGCTTTTCCAGCTTGCGTTCGGTTTCCTTGAGCCGCTCCGAAACCTGCTGCAACTCGCCCTCGCGCTTGAGCAAGGCTTCGTTCTTGACCTCCAGTTCGCTCAGCGCCTGATCCTTGCCCATGCGCTCGACCGCCAGCCCCTTCAGGGCCTCGCGGCCGCGATTGATCTCGACAAGCTGTTCCGCCGCCTTCTCGCGCAGCGCCTTGACGCTGATTTCGAGGCGGCGCGTCGTCATGGCGTATTCGGCACGGATGCGGTCCTTGTCCGCCTGGATCTCGGCGCGCGTCAAAGGGATCGAGGCCTCGATGCGCCTGCGTGTCAGCGCAACGGCCCGGCGCCATATGGCAGGCGTGACCATGACGGCCAGAAAGCCAGCGCACAGAAAACCGAGAACGAAGAACAGGACCGATTGAACCAAGGGACTACCCGTTGTGGACGCAAACCGCCAAACCCATGCACGTCGCCCAAACAGGAACTTGGGTTCTGGCATCATGCCGTGCAACCGCGACAATCAAAAGCGCATCGAGCCTTCTTGCTCAGGCGCTTTCGATTTGCGCCAGCTTGACATGGCGGAATTCCAGCGTTGCGGCAAGAGTTTGCCGCGCGCAGGGTTGGGGTCAGAACGGATTCCACGTCGCGCGTTCAGTCAGCTTCAGATAGCCGAGATTGACGCCGAGCCTCGCACCGACGCCGGTGCGGATCGGCACCAGCAGCACATTGTTGTTCTTCAGAACATTGAAGCCGACGCCCGCAATCACATAGGCGGAGCCGGCAACGCCGCCATAGCGGTTGTAGAGGCTGCCCACATCGTCGAGATTGTAGACCAGCATCATCACGCGCGACCCCTCGCCGCCGAAATCCCAACCGAGCGATGGGCCTTGCCAGAACACCTTATGATCGCCGGCATTCTTGGTGTAGAGCGTCCCTTCACCATAGGTCAGGCCGCCTATCAGCGCGCCCGAGCCCTCTTCGCCCAGCAGGTAACCGTTGGGCAGCCCGTAGGAGGCAAAGATCTTCTCCACAACCGTGGCGAGCCCGCCGGATGTCGCACCGAAGAACTTGTGACCGGAATCGACAATCTCCTGAGCGGTATATTCCTGAGCCCGAAGGGCCGAAGTCGAGAAGACGAGAACGCCCATGAGCGCGATCGCCATTGAGAGGACACGGATTAAGCTCCGGCCCGGGATGACACGGAACAGGGTCCGGTCGTAAAATCGGGAAAACATGCTTCCAATCTCCGTCAGGGAGCACCTTCGCCGACGCCTCTCACCCGTCCGGCTCTTTAGGCGGCCGTTAAGGGTAACTGTTACGGGCAAACTATGCCGTAATTCTTTTTCAACCATTAAACTCCCACATGAACATGGCGGTTCAAAGGCTGCTTGGGATCGCGACGGGACGTGCAGCCTGCCTGAACACGCCATTTGCCATGACCACAATTCTGGATTTGTTGCCGCACGCACGAGCGCTGTGTAATCAGGATTGCTTGGGAGAGAGTGTGATTCGGGCGGGTAGGCGACAATCGATCGCTCGGCCGTAAGATTGTGAAATTTTGCAGGGATTTACGCCGATGGCCGAACTGTTCACCCTTTCCGCACCCGATCTGGCGGCACTCTTGTGTAGCCGCGTGTGCCACGACATCATCTCGCCAGTCGGCGCGATCAACAACGGCCTCGAACTGCTCGATGAGGGCGGCGCCGACGAAGACGCCATGAAGCTGATCCGGCAGAGTGCGCGCAACGCTTCGGCCCGTCTGCAGTTCGCCCGCATCGCGTTCGGTGCCGCCGGTTCGGCCGGCATGCTGATCGACACCGGCGACGCCGAGGCGGTCGCCATCGCCTTCCTCAAGAATGAAAAACCGGAACTGACCTGGAACGGCACCCGCGCCTTGCTTCCCAAGAACAAGGTCAAGCTGCTGCTCAACCTGCTTCTCGTCGCCAATGCCGCCATCCCGCGCGGCGGCAAGCTTTCGGTGACGCTGGAGAACCTCGAGACCGAGCCGCGTTTCGCGCTTGCCTCGAGCGGCCCGATGCTGCGCGTCCCGCCGAAATTTCTGGAACTGCATTCCGGCCACAAGCCGGAAGAGCCAATCGACGCGCATTCCGTACAGCCCTACTACACGCTGCTTCTGGCGCGCGAGGCCAACATGACGATCTCGATCCACGCCACGCCGGAAGAAATCGTCCTCTCCGCTGCCTGACGCCAGCGTGAATCCCAAAGAAAAACCAACTATTTCAGGCCGCTGACAGCCGTTGGACAGACCAACCGGCGCAGGAAGAGCTTTGCCGGCTGGACGCGGCAAGCATTGCGAAGAACAGTCTACAAAACGCATCTTACAAAAAATTTTATCTAACGGCTTTTCAGCTTCTTTACCAGATCCCCCTATGATCCGTTTCGGACACCCCCCGATACTGGCCGGATTGCCAAACGGCAAAGAGGAACCGGAATGAAGCGCTGTATGTTCGTTGACGATTCAAGCGTGATCAGGAAGGTTGCGAAACGTATCCTGGGTGGCTCTGATCTGGTGGTCATCGAAGCGGCCAGCGGACGGGACGCGCTCGAGATGTGCGACGCCGACATGCCCGAGATCATCGTCGTCGACGGCGCCTTGCCGGATTTGCCGGCGGTTGATCTCATCCGGCGCATTCGCGCCATGCAAAGCCTGGTGAGGCCGCAGATCCTGATTTCGCTGGTCGAGCTCGACGTTGCCTCGATCATGCGCGCCAAGCGCGCCGGTGCCCAGGGTTATCTCCTGAAGCCGTTCAACCGGCCTCAGCTGCTCGAGTGTTTTCGCACCTTGAAGATCGCCGCCTGATTTGGTGGCGCGACCGGCTTGAGCTGTTCCGGAACGGGACCTTCCGGTTTGCGCCGGGAATTGCGTGCCACCTATCCTTCCATCATGCAAAAACCCGGCCTGAGCCGGGTTGTTTGTCTACGCGAAAAGGACCAGCGGCGTACGCCGATCAGGCGCTGACGCGAATATCTTCCGGTTCACGCAGCACATAGCCGCGGCCCCACACCGTCTCGATGTAGTTCTGGCCGCCGGACGCCGCATCGAGCTTCTTGCGAAGCTTGCAGATGAAGACGTCGATGATCTTCAGCTCAGGCTCGTCCATGCCGCCATAAAGGTGGTTCAAGAACATTTCCTTGGTCAGCGTGGTGCCCTTGCGCAGCGAGAGCAGCTCCAGCATCTGGTATTCCTTGCCGGTCAGGTGCACGCGCTGGCCGCCGACTTCGACGGTCTTGGCATCGAGGTTGACCACGAGGTCGCCGGTGGTGATGACCGACTGCGCATGGCCCTTGGAACGCCTCACGATCGCGTGAATGCGGGCGACGAGCTCATCCTTGTGGAATGGCTTGGTCATGTAGTCGTCGGCGCCGAAACCGAGGCCGCGGACCTTGTCCTCGATGCCGGCCATGCCGGAGAGGATGAGGATCGGCGTCTTCACCTTGGACAGACGAAGTGTCCGCAAGACTTCGTAGCCTGACATATCCGGCAGATTGAGGTCGAGAAGGATGATGTCGTAGTCGTAGAGCTTGCCTAGATCGACGCCTTCTTCACCAAGATCCGTCGTATAGACATTGAAACTCTCCGATTTGAGCATCAGCTCGATGCTCTGTGCGGTTGCACTGTCATCTTCTATCAGCAGAACACGCATTTCATTCCCCTTTTCTGCTGCCGGACCATGTCGCGGCCCGTCCGGACCCGGAGCAGTGGTTGCCTTGTGCAGAGGCTGCCATTGAATGGTTAACAAAACCTAATTTCCCGTCAATCACGGTACCAGATTTTTTAACCTCTTTCTACACCCTCTTGAATCCAATACTGAATCACAGACGCAATTTCCTAATGCGACACATTAGGAAGCTGAACTAAGTGACTCCAGGGACTCATCGACCCGCTTCCGCGTCGACAGCCGGAATTTTTACCCGGCCTTAAGCCCTGACCCGTATGATTAACAATGCGCGTAAACGAATGGTTACCAGCGGCAAGAAACTTTAGGGTTTTGTTTCCCATAGTGTCGGGAAAGCCGGTGGAAACGGGCGCCGCTTGGACATTTTCCGGGTGGATGGACGATATGTGCGGGTGTGCGTTGCCAGGAGTACCGAATCATGAAGTCACGTGAAAACCTCGTTCGGCTGAAGCAGTTTCAGGTGAACGAGAAGCGGCGGCAGCTGCTGCAGCTCGACATGATGATCGCCGAGTTCGAACGCATGGCCGTGGAGCTGGAGCTTCAGATCGCCGCCGAGGAAAAGAAGGCCGGCATCACGGACATCAATCATTTTGCCTATCCGACCTTTGCCAAGGCGGCGCGCCTGCGCCGCGACAACCTCAGAAACTCGCAGAGCGACCTCGCCCAGCAGCGAAGCACCGCCGAATCACTCCTCGGCGAAGCCGAGGCGGAGCTTTCAAAGGCGGAGATGCTCGAATCCCGTGACACCAAGATCCGCGAAGCCGAAGTCAGCGGCCGCAGCGCCATGATCGGCTGAGGCCGGCGGATACTCGGCCCCTGCCCTTGCGGCGGCCCGTCATCTGCGGCATGGCGGCGACAAGGCCGATCATACGAAGCCCGACTCCGCCTCGGTGCGATTGGGACTGGAATACGTCCAAAGCCTGCAACCGGCGACTGATCGGCCATGACTGATCTGCACAAGCGGTCTAGGCTGGCTCTGGCGCTGGAAGTGGAAGCCTGACAGGCTGCTTTGATGCCGACCCGGCGGGCGCTGATCACGCCTCCTTGCCCACAAAGCCGGCAACGTGGCACTCGACTCCACGCCAACAATATCGTGCTGAAATAGAAGTGCTTCTGTAAAAACTGAAAGGGCGCGGATGCCGCGCCCTTCGCCTTGATTATCGAATGTCAGTGCCGGTATTGCTGGATCCGCGTCGTGCGCAGCCCGGCAAGGCCATATTCGTCGATCGACGCCTGCCAGGACAGGAATTCCTCGGTGGTGAGCTTGTAGCGCTGGCATGCCTCTTCAAGGCTCAAAAGCCCGCCACGCACCGCCGCAACCACTTCCGCCTTGCGCCGGATAACCCAGCGACGTGTATTCGTCGGCGGCAGATCGGCAATCGTAAGGG
>NZ_JBAZUD010000088.1:0-21962 GCF_041661565.1 Mesorhizobium sp. | reverse complement strand
CGCCGACGCGCCGCCTCAGATCGTCATAGCGCGGCTTCGTGATCTCGATCGGTCCGTCGTCGAGCAGGATAACGTCGGCCACGCGGGCCGCGATATCGAGGTCGGGTTCCGACAGCCCGGACAGCAATAGCACGGGCGTGTCCTGCGGCGACCGAGCGACGTTCAGCGGCCCGCGCACGGAAAAGAACTCGCCCTTGTGGTCGAGCGGATGCATCTTTTCGGGATCGTGGAAGCGTCCGCCGCTCTTGTCGAACAGCAGCGCGTCGGCATCCCAGCCCTGCCACAGGCCCTGCACGATGCCGATATATTCCTCAGTGCGGCGGCGGAAATCGTCGTCGGAGAACCCGGCCGGCCGGCTGAAATTGGCAGCTTCGCGCGGGTTCTGCGTCATGGTTGCGTTCCAGCCGGCGCGGCCATGGCTGATGATGTCGAGCGAGGCGAAGCGGCGCGCCAGATTGTAGGGCTGGTGGGCGACCGTCGACGCCGAGGCGACGAGGCCGATCCGGCTCGTCACCGTGGCCAGCGCGGCGAGCAAGGTCGTCGCTTCGAACGGCAGGGGGCGGCTTGCTGCGTCGCCACTCGAAGCTGGCGCGGAGTCGGCAAGAAGCACCATGTCCAGTCCGGCAGCTTCGACCTTTTGCACGAAGCTGGCCAAGTGGTTGAATTCCGGCGCAGCCCCTAGTGGGGTATCAAGGACCGGCGAGACGGCAAGATGCATTGTGGTGCCGTTGTCCATGGATGGTCCTTGCAAGACATGCCGGAACTATGTTCGCCAGTTCCAGCGATGGCAACCGCCGGCGCTGGGCCAACTGCCGCTCACTTGCCGGCCAGCAATTGCTTTCCGGCCAGTTCCGGGGCGCGGAGATTTGGGTAGGTCGGATGTGCTTGGGTTGGCTGCTCACACACCTCGACGATTAGCCGAAACATCAATGACTTCGTCATCCTATGGCGGAGCAAGGAGCGAAGCGACGCGGCGCAGACCATAGGATCCATGCCGGGACTCGGAAGCGCCGCTACGGTGCAGAATTTTGATCCGTTGCATCCCACGACTAAGGTCACGGAATGGATCCCAGGGTCTCCGCGACGGAGCTTCGCTCCTGCTCCGCCCGGGGATGACGAAGTTTAGAGACCTCGGCTAATCCCGAATATCGCGCGTCATGGCTCATGCCCATTGGCCGGTCGAAGGCAGTCGCCCTACTTGCCGGCAAGGATATCGTTGATCAGCCGCTGGCAACGCTCGGCCATGAAATCGAGCAGCAGCCGCACCTTGGGGTCCTGCAGTTTCTTGTGCGGATAGACGGCGGCGAACTGCACCGGCGTCGGCGGCGTATGGGCCAGGATGACCTTCAGCCGGCGGTCGCGAATGAAGGGTTCGACCTCGAAGCGAGGTTTGTTGATGATGCCGCGTCCGGAAAGCGCCCAGCCGGTCAGCACATCGCCGTCGTCGGTGTCGTAGGGCCCATGCACCTCGAATTTCTGCGGACCGGCTGATGTCTGCAGCGTCCACACATATTCGCGCGCGCCGGAGTAGCGCAGCATCAGGCAGTCATGCTTCCTGCCGATCAGTTCCTGCGGCTCGGTCGGCTCGCCGCGCGCCTCGAGATATTTCGGCGCCGCCACCAGCACGCGTTCGCATTCCATGATGCCGCGCATCCTGAGGCTGGAATCCTCGATGATGCCGAGCCGGAAGGCGACGTCGATGCCCTCCTTCATGATATCGACATTGTGGTCGGAGAGCCGAAGCCGAACCTCGATATCGGGATACCTGTCGTGAAAATCGGGGATGCCCGACGCCACGATCCGCCGGCCGAGACCGAGTGGGGCCGTGACCCGGATGGTGCCGCGCGGCTGGCCGGACAGTGCCGAGACCGCGGCCTCGGCCTCGGTGATCGCTTCCAGCACCTGCTTGGCGCCCGAGTAGAAAACCGTGCCGTGTTCGGTGGGCATCAACTGCCGTGTCGTGCGGTTGAACAGCCGCACGCCGAGATGCTTCTCCAGTTCCTTGATGCGGTTGGACGCGACCGCCGGCGAAATGCGCATGTCGCGGCCCGCCGCCGACAGATTGCCGAGTTCGACGACGCGGACGAAGACGGCGATGTTGTCGAGATAGGCCATGTCGTCTGGTGGCTTTCACGCGGCTAGATGCGGCAGCCTAGTATTTTCCATTTTTTTTTGAAAGTCATCGCACACCTCCCCTCTTTCCGTTTGCGCTCCAGCCCGTAAAGTCGCCCGATCGGCAGGGACGACTTCAATGATGGACTTCGCGATTTTCTGGGACTGGCTGAGCTTCGCCGTGCGCTGGCTGCATGTCGTCACAGGCATCGCCTGGATCGGCTCGTCCTTCTATTTCGTCGCGCTCGATCTTGGCCTGACCCAACGCCCCGGAATGCCGGTAGGCGCCTTCGGCGAAGAGTGGCAGGTGCATGGCGGCGGCTTCTACCACATCCAGAAATATCTGGTGGCGCCGGCCGAGATGCCGGAGCACCTGACCTGGTTCAAATGGGAATCCTATGCCACCTGGCTGTCCGGTTTCGCCATGCTGTGCGTGGTCTACTATGCCGGCGCCGACCTGTTCCTGATCGATCCCAACGTGCTGCCGATGTCGGTACCGGTCGGCATCCTCCTGTCGCTGGCGACGATCGGTGTCGGCTGGGTGGTCTATGACCTGCTGTGCCGGTCGCCACTGGGCAAAAGCGATACCGGCCTGATGCTGGTGCTTTACTGCGTGCTGGTCTTCATCGCCTGGGGGCTGACCCATCTGTTCACCGGCCGCGCCGCCTTCCTGCATCTTGGCGCCATCACCGCGACGATCATGTCGGCCAACGTCTTCATGGCCATCATCCCCAACCAGAAGATCGTCGTCGCCGACCTCATCGCCGGCCGCAAGCCCGATCCGAAATACGGCAAGATCGCCAAGCAGCGCTCCCTCCACAACAACTACCTGACGCTGCCGGTGCTGTTCCTGATGCTGTCGAACCACTATCCGCTGGCGTTCGGCACCCAGTTCAACTGGGTCATCGCCTCGCTGGTGTTCATCATCGGCGTGCTGATCCGGCACTATTTCAACACAGTCCATGCGCGCAAGGGCAACCCGCATTGGACCTGGCTCGGCGCGCTTGTCCTGTTCATCATCATCATCTGGCTGTCGACCGCGCCGAAGCTGCTGACCGGCGAACCCAAGGAGTCGGCGGCGGCGCAGCTCTATGTCGCTTCCGCGCATTTCCCCGCCGTGCGCGACACCGTGCTCGGCCGCTGCTCGATGTGCCACGCGGCGGAACCTGTCTATGAAGGGATCTACCATGCGCCCAAGGGCGTGATGCTCGACACCGACGCCAACATCGCCGAGCACGCCCGCGAGATTTATCTGCAGGCCGGCCGCAGCCACGCCATGCCGCCCGCCAACGTCTCGCAGATATCGGACAAGGAACGCGCGCTGCTGGTGGCATGGTTCGAAGGCGCGGGACACTGAGCATGGCCTCGACGCTCCTGCGTGGCCGCACGCTGTCCTTCCTGCGCTGGCCCGAAACCATCGATGACCATGCCGCCTGGCGCTACGAGGAGGATGGCGGCCTGCTGATCCGCGACGGCAGGATCGTCTCCGCGGGCGCCTATAGCGACATCGAAAGACAGGCCGGCGAGGGCACAAGAAGGATCGACCATCGACCGCATCTGCTGCTGCCCGGCTTCATCGACGCGCATGTGCATTTCCCGCAGATGCAGGTCATCGCCTCCTATGGCGCCGAACTGCTCGACTGGCTGAACACCTACACTTTCCCGGAAGAGACGAAATTCGCCGACGCCCAGCATGGCCGCCGCATCGCGCGGCTGTTCCTCGACGAGATGGTCCGCCATGGCACCACGACGGTTGCCGCCTACTGCTCGGTGCACAGGGCCTCAGCCGAAGCCTTCTTCGCCGAGTCGCATGACCGCGACATGCTCAACATCGCCGGCAAGGTGATGATGGACCGCAACGCACCGGACGGCGTGCTCGACACGCCGCAATCCGGCTATGACGACACGAAGGCTCTCATCAAGGAATGGCACGGCAAGGGTCGCCAGCGCTACGCCATCACCCCGCGCTTCGCCATCACCTCGTCGCCCGAGCAACTGGAAATGGCGGCAGCGCTCTGCCGCGAGCACCCCGACCTGCATATGCAGACGCATCTGTCGGAAAACCATGCCGAGATCGCGCTGACGCAGGAACTCTATCCCTGGTCGCGCGACTACACAGACGTCTACGAGCATTACGGGCTGCTGGGGAAGAAGAGCCTGTTCGGCCACTGCATCCATCTGTCCGAACGCGAGGCCGACGCATTATCCCGGAACGGTTCGGTGGCGGTGTTCTGTCCGACCTCGAACCTGTTCCTCGGTTCCGGCCTGTTCGACTACCAGCGCTATCGCCGCCGCGACAAGCCGCTCCGCATTGCCACCGCCACCGATGTCGGCGGCGGCACCAACTATTCCATGCTGCGCACCATGGATGAGGGCTACAAGGTGATCGCGCTGAACGGCGAAAAGCTGAACCCGTTCCAGTCTTTCTGGCAGATGACGCGCGGCAATGCCGAGGCGCTGTCGGTGGTGGAGAAGGTGGGCACGCTGGACGAAGGCACCGATGCCGATATCGTTGTGCTGGATGCCAGCGCCACGCCCGCGATGCGGCTGCGCATGGAAACAGTGACGACGCTGGCGCAGGAACTCTTCCTCTTGCAGACGCTGGGCGACGACCGTGCCGTGCGCGAGGTCTATGTGGCCGGGCGGGCCGCCAAGAGCGACATGGCGTCGTAGAAGCCACTGCGTGGATCATGGCTTGACCGCGCGGCGGCCATCGGTCAAAGCGTGCGGCGAAGTTGACAGGGGGACGACATGCCCGTTGCCGAAGACATCGCTCTGATCAAGCGACAGGAAACGACGCTCGTCTTTTCCACTTTCGATGAGGCCGTCGCGTTCAAGATCGGTTCCGCCATCCGCGACCGCGCGCTCGCTGAAAACCTGCCGATCATCGTCGACATCAGGACCTTCGACAGGCCGCTTTTCTATGCCGCCATGCCCGGTTCGAATGCGTCCAATCCGGACTGGGCGCGGCGCAAGGTCAATGTGGTCAAGCGGTTCCTGAGAAGCACCTATCGCATGGTGCTCGAGCAGCAGCGCCCCGACCGCGCCTTCAAGCTTGGTGAGGGCCTCGACATCACGGACTATGTGCTGGCCGGCGGCGGCTTTCCGGTGACGGTCAAGGGTGCCGGCGTCATCGGCGTCATCGCCGTGTCGGGCCTGCCGGAGCGCGACGATCATGGCGTGGTGGTCGATGCGATCTGCGAACATCTCTGCATCGACAGGCGCGGGCTGGCGCTGCCGCCGGAAGTCGAATGACCGTTACCGACCCAAAATCGTTCCTCATCTCCATCTTCAATGCGGCTGTCGCCGCCGCTGACCCGGAGCGCACCATCCGGGATCATCTGCCGGCCAGGCCGAAGGGCCGCACCATCGTCATTGGCGCCGGAAAAGGCTCGGCGCAGATGGCCGCGGCGTTCGAGAAGGCGTGGGATGGCCCCATCGAAGGGCTGGTCGTGACCCGCTATGGCTACGGCGCCAGATGCGAGCGCATCGAGATCATCGAGGCGGCGCATCCGGTGCCGGATGCGGCCGGACTCGAGGCTTCAAGACGCCTGCTCGAGAAGGTCCAGGGATTGACGGCCGACGATCTGGTCGTGGCGCTGATTTCCGGTGGCGGCTCGGCGCTGCTGCCGTCGCCCGCCGCGGGCTTGACCCTGGCCGACGAAATCGCCGTCAACGAGGCGCTGCTCGCTTCCGGCGCGCCGATCGCGGCCATGAACACCATCCGCAAGCATGTCTCGACCATCAAGGGCGGCAGGCTGGCGGCAGCGGCGTGGCCTGCCAGGGTGGTGTCGCTGGTGGTTTCCGATATTCCCGGCGACAATCCGGCTCTGGTGGCTTCCGGGCCGACCGTTCCCGATAGCGGCAGCCGCGAGGACGCGCTGGCGTCGATCTCGGCCTACGGCATGAAGCTGCCGGCAGCGGTGATGGCACACCTAAACTCGCCCGCCGCCGATGCTCCAAGTCCAGGCGATGAGCGTTTCTCGCGCAACGAAGTGCATTTGATCGCCTCCGCCGGCGTCTCGCTGGAAGCGGCGGCGGCGCAAGCCAGGCGGCACGGTTTCGACGCGGTCATCCTTTCCGACTCCATCGAAGGCGAAGCACGCGAGGTCGGCGGCGTCCATGCCGCCATCGCGCGCGAAGTCGCGACGCGCAACCGGCCGTTTCCCAAGCCGGTGCTGATCCTCTCGGGGGGCGAAACAACCGTCACCCTGCGCGCGAAGGGCAAGGGCGGCCGCAACTCTGAATTCCTGCTCGCCTTCGCCATCGCCATCAGCGGCGTTGGCGGCATCCATGCGCTGGCCGCCGACACCGACGGCATCGACGGTTCGGAGGACAATGCCGGAGCTTTCGCGGACGGTTCGACCGTGTCGCGCATGCGCGCGGCGGGCGTCGATGCCAAGGCAATGCTGGCCGGCAACAATGCCTGGACGGCTTTCAACGCGATTGACGATCTGTTCGTGCCAGGGCCCACGGGCACGAATGTGAATGATCTGCGAGCGATCCTGATCCGGTAGAGCGTGTCGGACAACGCTGCAGGCGTAGCGCCGCCCCTCATCCGCCTGCCGGCACCTTCTCCCCGTATAGTGACGGGGAGAAGGTGCTGACGGCAGAGTCACGCCATACCTGCAACATTGACGATTGGCGAAAGGCCCCGACACAGCGTCTTTCTCCCCGTCACTATACGGGGAGAAATGTCCGGCAGGACAATGAGGGGCGGCGCCGACCTGGCGCTTAATCAAGTCGCCATCAAGGCCTTCACCTGCTTCATGTCGTGCAAGAATCGCCCGCGCTCGGCTTCCTTCTCCGCCGGCTCGTGGATGCGCAGGATGAAGGAGGGATGGATGGTGAGGAAGACGCGCAAACCGTCCTCGCGCTCCACCACCTGGCCGCGCATTTTCGTCACCGGGATCGCCTTGCCCAGCAGCGACAGTGCCGCAGTGGCACCCAGCGCCACGGCGAGGTCCGGCTTGATCAGTGCGAATTCCCTGTCGATCCACCAGCGGCACGCCTGCACTTCGCCGGCGTTCGGCTTGGAATGGATGCGTCGCTTGCCGCGCGGCTCGAATTTGAAATGCTTGACGGCGTTGGTGACATAGACCTTTTGCCGGTCGACCCCGGCATCGTCGAGTATGGCGTCGAACACTTTACCCGCAGGGCCGACGAAAGGTTTGCCGGCGAGGTCTTCCTGATCGCCCGGTTGCTCGCCGACGAAAATCACCTTGGCATTGTCGGGCCCTTCACCGAACACGGTCTGGGTCGCGTCGCGCCACAGCGGGCAGCGGCGGCACCCCTTGGCCGCCACGCGCAATTCGGAAATTGTGGTGGCATTGTCGAGTTCGGGCAACGCGTCCTGCTTCGGCCAGTGCTTGGCCTGCACCTTGGCGTGGTGCGGCGAGGGCGCCGTGGGCATCCTGGCAATCATTTCCTTGGCGGCCTTGTCCGCTCCTGCGATCAGATCTGGAATGAGTGAGGCCTCGGGAAGGTTCCGCCAGTATTTCTTCGGCATCTCCTTCTGCATTGCCTTCACCTTCAGCCGCGCGGGGTTGAAGATGTTCTCGAAATAGGTGCGCCACAGCGCCTCGGTGTCGTCCTGGTCGGGCGCATCGCCCTTGGCCGCGCCAGGCCCGATGGCCAGCCTTTCGCCGTCCCAGTCGGCGGAAGCATGCGGCGTCAGGATCGTCCAGCGCATTCCGGTGAACCGCCTGACGAAGAAATCCGCATTGCGCTCGACGATGTAATGATCGGGTTCGAACCAGGCGACATAGCGTTCCTCGTCGCCATCGCCGATCTTCCGGAAGCGTACGAAGGCGTGCATCTTGTGGCTGTCGCGCCGCACCGCTTTCTCCATCGCCTCCAGCCGCCTTGTGTCCGGATCCGAAGCAATTGCCAGCAGCTTGGGCTCGGTGCGCAGTCGCCACAGCAACCGGTAGAGAAAAGCAAACCGGGTGGGATCGGAATGGCAGAAAGCCGTCTCCGCATGCCCGATGAAGTCGCGCGGCACCACGAGTTGCGCGCCTGGAGGCACAGCCGGCAAATCGCTTGGCTCATGCTGCGAACCGGAGGCGACGCACCAACTGATATCATCAGGCTTGACTTCATTCAGCGCCAGCCGCCGGGCCGCGTCGCGCCAGCCGGCGAAATCGGTCTCGCTGTCGAGCCATACGCTGTATCGGGCGAGATTGAGCTCCGCGGGCTGCATCTTAGAACAAAGAGAGCTGTTCGCAGGGCCGCACGATGGTGTCGCGCAAGCCGGCCTTGTCGGTGAGCGTGCCCGGCGACCAGCCTTCCGCGATGATGAAGGGCCTGAGTTTGGCGATGGACTGGCAAATCCGCCCGACATCCTCGAGCCGCAGCCGCCTGTGGCGGCGCGTTGTCAGAATTTTCGCCACTACCTTGGTGCCGAGACCAGGCACGCGCAGCAGCGCTTCACGATCGGCGCGATTGATGTCGACCGGAAATTGCCCCCTGTTGCGCAGCGCCCAGGCCAATTTCGGATCGATGGCGAGGTCCAGCATGCCGTCGCTGCTGCCGGCCAGGATCTCCGGCTGCGAGAAACCATAGAAGCGCATCAGCCAGTCAGCCTGGTAAAGCCGGTGCTCGCGCATCAGCGGCGGCTTCTGCAGCGGCAGAGCCGATGACGAATCCGGAATCGGGCTGAAGGCGGAATAATAGACCCGCCGCAAATGGTAGCTGCCATAAAGGCGGGCGCTGGTTTGCAAAATGCCGTCGTCCGATGTCTTGTCGGCGCCGACGATCATCTGCGTCGACTGGCCGCCGGGCGCGAAGCGCTCGCGTTTCTTGGTTCGCAGCGTCGGCTCGGCCTTTTCCTCCATCTTCTGGCGCAGCTTCGCCATGGACAGGCGTATCGTCTCCGGCTTCTTTTCCGGCGCGAGCCGCTTCACGCCTTCGTCGGTCGGCAGTTCGACGTTGATCGACAGCCGGTCTGCATAGAGCCCCGCCTTCTCGACCAGTTCCGCCGAGCTTTCCGGAATGGTCTTGAGATGGATATAGCCGGAGAATTTTTCCTCAAGGCGCAGCCGCCGGGCCACCTCGACCATCTCCCCCATGGTCTCGTCCGGCGAGCGGATGACGCCCGAGGACAGGAACAGGCCCTCGATATAGTTGCGCCGGTAGAAATCCATGGTCAGCTTCACCACCTCGTCGACACTGAAGCGAGCGCGGCGCACGTTCGAGGATGAGCGGTTGATGCAATAGCTGCAGTCGTAGATGCAGAAATTGGTCAGCAGGATTTTCAAGAGCGAAATGCAGCGGCCATCGGGGGCGTAGGAATGGCAGATGCCCATGCCTTCGGTGGAGCCGATGCCGCCGGACTTTTTTGAATCCTTTTTTGTCGAGCCGGACGAGGCGCAGGAGGCATCATACTTCGCTGCGTCGGACAGGATCGCCAGCTTTTCACGGATGGTGGGGACACTCATCCGTTCATGATATGTTCTTTGAACCCGCGGCGCTACATCATTTGATCGTGCCGATCAAGAAAGTGACTGGCGTCTCATCGTCCGGCCGTCAAACCTCGTACAGATACAGATGGTAGTCGAGTTCGCTGACGGTGCGCGCCACCCGCAGATACTCGGACTGCTTGATGGCCACGAAGGTCCGATGCAAATCTTCGCCCAGCGCCTCCTTCAGGAACGTCGACGCCCGTGCCGCCTCGATCGCGGAGCGCCAGTCGACCGGCATGGTCGTCCGCGTCACCGCTGCCTCATAGCCGTTGCCCGTGGTTTCGGGGCCGGGGTCGAGACCCTCATCCAGTCCCTTGATGATGCCGGCCAGCACCGTCGCCGCGATCAGGTAGGGATTGGCGTCGACGCCGGAAGGCCGGTGCTCGATGCGCCGGTTCCGCGCGTCGCCGGCCGGCACGCGCAGCGCCACCGACCGGTTGTTGACGCCCCAGGTCGGAGCCACCGGCGCATAGGATTGCGAAACGAAGCGCCGCCAGGAATTGGCATGCGGCGCGAACACCAGCATCGATTCGGCCATCGTCTGGATCAGGCCGCCCAGCCCTTGCAGCAATGGCAGCGACCAGCTCTCGCCCCCGGCTTCGGCAAAGACGTTGCGGCCGGCTCTGTCCTGCAGCGAGACATGGAAATGCATGCCGGAGCCCGCATATTTCTCGATCGGCTTGGCCATGAAGCAGGCGGTGACGCCGTGCCGGCGCGCCTGGGCCCGCACCAGCCGCTTCAGCATGACAAGGTCGTCGGCCGCGCGCATCACGTCCTTGCGGTAGTTGAGCGTCAGCTCGTACTGGCCGGGCGCATATTCGGAGATCACTGTCTCGGCCGGGATGCCCTGCGCCCTGGCCGCGGCATAGATGTCGGAGAACAGCGGCTCCATGCCATGCAGATGATCGACGGAATAGACCTCGGTCTTGCCGGAGATGCGGCCATCGAGCACCGCGCGCGCCGGCTGAACCTTGCCGTCGGCGTCGCGCTCATTGGCCAGCAGGAAGAATTCCAGTTCGAAGGCACCGGCCGGGTAGAGCCCCCGGGCCGCCAGGATCTCGACCTGCCGCGCCAGCGCCAGCCGCGGATCCGACGACATCGGCCGGCCGTCGAGCATGTACATCGCCATCAGCAATTGGCCGCGCGGCGGGTTCGTGCCGTAAAGCGGCACCAGCGTGCCGGGGATCGGCCACGCCCGCAAATCGCCGTCGCCGGTGGTCCAGATCAGTCCCGTCTCGTGCACATCCTCGCCGGTGATATCGAGGCCGAGGATCGAGATCGGCATATGGCGGCCGCCCTCGAAAATGCCTTTCAGCTCATGCCGGCGCACGATCTTGCCGCGGCCGACGCCATTGGCATCGGTCAGCACGATATCGAAGGCCTCGATCTCGGGATGGGCTTCGAGAAAGGCTTGCGCTTCGGTGGGCGACGACCCCGAGGGAGACGTCGCGATGCCATCAGGATTGTCCATGGCCGCTTGTCTCATGACGCGAGCCTTGCCGCAACCGCGCCGAAGGCGGTGATCAGGCGGTTGACCTGGGCAATCGACGTCGCGGGCGAGATCAGCATCATGTTGTGGAAAGGCGCGATCAGCACGCCCCGGTTGACCAGCGCGACATGGATGGCGGCCTCAAGCTCCGGCGCATGCGCGGTCTCGGCCTCGGCGCCGTTGCGCAGCGGTGCGGGCGCGCAGATGAACTCCACGCGGGCGCCGACGCGGGCGACATGCCAGGGCAGATCGTAGCGGTCGATCACGCCGGTCAGCCCGGCATCGAGCCGTCGCGCCAGATGGTCCATGCGGTCATAATTTTCGTCGGTCATCACCTCTTCCAGCGTGGCGCGCATCGCGGCGAACTGCAGCGGGTTGGCCGACAGCGTCGTGCCCATGCCGGAATAGCCCGGCTCCTTGGTCCTGTTGTAGTCGGCGTAGCGCGAGGCGACCTCTTCGCTCATGCCCCACACACTTGCCGGAACGCCGCCGGCGATTGGCTTGCCCAGCACGAACAGATCCGGGTCGAGCCCGTGTTTCCTGGTATAGCCGCCGGGTCCGGTCGAGATCGTATGCGTCTCGTCGATCAGAAGCAGCGTGCCGGCTTCACGCGTGAGCTTGCGCAGCGAATCGTGAAAGCCGGGATCGGCGAGCACCATGCAGGAGTTGGTCAGCACCGGCTCGGTGGTGACGCAGGCGACATCGCGGTCCCTGAGGGCTGCTTCAAGCGCCGGTATGTCGTTGAATTCGATGACTTTCGTCGCCCGGGTGAGGTCGCGGAACTCGCCCGCCAGCCCAGGCCGGTTGACGGGCTTGCCGTCGACCAGCCGCACCATCGTCTCGTCGACGGAGCCGTGGTAGCAGCCGTTGAAGACCAGGATCTTTTCCCGGCCCGTGACGGCGCGGGCGACGCGTAGCGCAAAGCGGTTGGCGTCGGTCGCCGTCGTGGCGATCTGCCAGAACGGCAGGCCGAAGCGCTGCTGCAGCAGCGGCCCGATGGCGAGCGCGTCTTCCGACGGCAGCATATAGGTCAGGCCACGGCCGGCCTGGCGGCGAATGGCTCGGGCCACCGGCGCAGGCGAGTGGCCGAACATCGAGCCGGTGTCGCCGAGGCAGAAATCGTCGAGCCTGTTACCATCGATGTCGGTGATGGTGGCGCCCCTGGCGCTGTCGACCAGGATCGGAAAGGGCGTCGGCCAGTCGTTCATCCAGTGCATGGGCACGCCGCCGAAGAAACCGGGCAGGCCGTTGCCGACCTTGGCTTGGGATTTCGGCCGCGCCTTGCGGAAGGCTACGCCTTCGGCCGCGCGCAACTCGGAGATGCGCTCACGGTCTATGCCGCCAATGCTGTTTGAACTGTCGCTGCTGTGCATGAAAACCCTCTTGTCCCTCCCTCTTAGCCAATCCAGGTCCGCAACCGCAATTGGCCGCGGCTCGGCCCTGCATTGGCTCAGCCGTGGCGGTGCGAACCCGGCCTGCCGGCCGGGATCGGCGGAAGGGGGATTCGGCCTGGGCGGCGCCGATAGACGCCATGCCGGCGGATCGTTCTAGGTGCGTGAGGTGACAGTCGGGTCGACGAGGTTGATCTTCTCGCCGGGCGCAAAGCCGAAAACGCGTTCAAAGTGCTTTGGCCCGAGCAGCAGCGCGGCCTGGTCGATGAGATGCTGGTTGCGCGCATTGATCGTTTCCGGGCTGGGCGGGGCGAAACCCGGAATTCGCTGCGCCGTGAAGTTCTGCACCTCGCCCTTCAGCGACAGCAGCCTTGCCAGGAGTTCAGGGTCCTCGTCCGCCAGCACCGATCGCGCATGGTCCTCGAAATCGTCGGGCAGTCCTTGCATCTTGCTCACTCCACTTTGGACCGCGGCGGCCACGGCACCCGCGCCCGAGCAATGCTAGATCTTGCTTGCCCACGCGGCGTGCCGCAGTCCGTAGGTTCCATATAGGAAGCTGCTCGCCACGTAGCCACGCGCTTTCTTCACCGTCAGCCGGGTACCGCTGGTCGCGTAGAGCACCTGATTGGCAAGTTGGTGGCAGACCCCGTCGATGCCATAGACCAGTATGGTTCCCTGGGCGGCGGCGACCTTCGCCGAGTCGGCGTTGGACTGAACCAGGCATCGCGCCATGGTCAGGTTGCCGGCCTGCTTGCCCAGCCCGCCCGTCGGATTTCCGGGCACGCCGCCGGTCGGGTGGTAGCTGCCCCAGCAGAACCAGTAGTCCTTGCCGGCCGCGGCGACTGCGGCGGCGTCGGCATAGTGATGCTGCTGGTTGTCGTAGGTGGTGACCCAAGTATGGTCTACCGGCGAGCCGCTGACAAATGCCGGGATAGCCCAGGCGTGAAGCGTAACCGTGTTTGGCACGGTCTCCTCCATCGGAACCTTGTCCAACCCAGGCAGGATGCACCCAAGACGGGCAGCGCGCAAGCATCGCGTTCGGCCAGGGCCCTACCGCGGGCGTCAGGCGGAAATGTCGATGACGCCGCAGTCGCCGGCGGCACTGCCGAAGGCAATGCGGCGTTCTTGCCTGTCCCACATCATCGAGGTGATGGCGCCCTTGCCCTGGCGGCGCAGCAGCACTTCCTTGGCGTCGGCGAAGCGCGCGGCGATCACCATGCCATCCTCATAGCCGATCGCCACCACATCCTGGCTTGGATGGCATGCCACGCAAGTCACCATCGTGTTGCCGCGCGTGCCCAGTTCCAGCGGCGCCTTGCCCATCGGCCCGTCCTTGCCTGAAAACGGCCAGACAATCGCCGCCGGCGCACCGGAACTTGCCAGCCATTTGCCCTTGACGCTCCATGACAGGCTTTTGACCTTGCCGGGATAGCCGGTCATGCGCATGTGCTTGCCGTCGGCCAGCTTCCAGCCATGCAGCGCGTTTTCCTGCATCGTGGTGACCAGAAAGGCGCCGTCCGGCGAGAAGGTGATGCCGGTATGGGCCCCGGCCCATTCCAGTTCCACCGGCTTGCCCTCGGCGGCCGGGAAATGCAGGGTCGCGCCATTGTAGCGGGCAACGCCGAAGCGCATGCCCTTGGGCGAAAACGCCAGCCCCTCGACCGAACGCGGATGGACAAACTCCCGGGTCTTGCCATCGGCGAAGCGCACGAAGGCGGTCTTGCCGGTCGCATAGGCAATTGCGCCTTGCGGGCCGGCGGCGACGCTGGTGATCCATTTCCTGCCGGCACCGGCCAGCTCCACGACCTCGCCGCCCGCTTTCACGGCGAACACCTTGCCGTCCTCGCCGCCGGTGATCAGCCGGTCATTGGCCGCATCGTGGAAGGCGGCGAGCAGCCCGTCATTGGCCTGGCTTGTCTTGTGACCATTGTCGAGCCGATGCACGGAACCGTCTGCCAGCGCGAAATGCGGCACGTCGCCGAGGAACACGGCGGCCATGCAATGGCCTTCGAGATCAAGCGGGGCGACGGTCGGCATGGCAAGTCTCAACGGTCATTCGTTCGTTCCAGCGCAGGATGACGGTGTCCATGATCGGAACCGGGCCGCCTTGATAGGTGAAGACAAACCATTTGTCCCAGTTTTCGATAAGCCAAAGCTTCGAAACGGCGGGTTTTTTCTCGAACCGGCTTTCCGCCGGCAGCACCGCGAAAACCAGACCTGCCTTGTAGCCGGATGTCACCATGAGGCCGAGGCCGGCAGCGTCCTCGCGAGGTTCGAAAACCAGGAGATCGACCGGGCCGGAGCCCGGCCCGAGATCGTAATTGTCGGAAAGCCGGATGAGATCGCCGACGATCAGAAAATCCTCGGCAAGATCGAGCAGACGCGGCATTGCTTGCGGTCAGGCCGCCTGGCAGGCGTCGAAGCTCTTCTTCAGCCGCTCGGCGTCGAGCTCGCGGCCGATAAACACCAGCCGGCTCTCATGCTTCTCGCCGTCCTTCCAGGCGCGCTGGTGGTCGCCCTCGATGATCATGTGGACGCCCTGGATCACGTAGCGCTCGTCGTCGCCCTTGAGCGCGATGATGCCCTTCAGGCGCAGGATGTTGGGGCCTTCCATCTGCGTGATCTTCTCGATCCAGGGGAAGAACTTCTTCGAATCCATCTCTCCGCCGCGCAACGACACCGACTGCACCGTCACGTCATGGATGTCGGAGGGATGGGCGTGGTCGTGGTCATGGTGGTGGTGATCGTGCCCATCATGGTCGTGGTCATGATGATGGTGGTCGTCCTGCGCCTCGAGGAAATGCGGATCGTTCTCCAGCGCCCTGGAAAGGTCGAAGGCACCGCGATCGAGCACTTCGGACAAGGCGACGCCGGCGCGGGTGGTGCGATGGATCCTGGCCGCCGGATTGATGGCTCGGATCGTCGCCTCGACCTTGGCGAGCTCTTCGGGGGTGACGAGGTCGGTCTTGTTGAGCACGACGACGTCGGCGAAGGCGATCTGGTCCTCGGCTTCCTTGGAATCCTTGAGCCGCAGCGGCAGGTGCTTGGCGTCGACCAGCGCGACCACCGCGTCGAGCCTGGTCTTGGAGCGCACATCGTCGTCCATGAAGAAGGTCTGCGCCACCGGCACCGGATCGGCGAGGCCGGTGGTCTCGACCAGGATGGCATCGAACCGGCCGGGCCGGCGCATCAGGCCTTCGACGACACGGATCAGGTCGCCGCGCACCGTGCAGCAGACGCAGCCATTGTTCATCTCGTAGATTTCCTCGTCGGATTCCACGATCAGGTCGTTGTCGATGCCGATCTCGCCGAATTCATTGACGATGACGGCATAGCGCTTGCCGTGGTTTTCCGACAGGATGCGATTGAGCAGCGTCGTCTTGCCGGCGCCGAGATAGCCGGTGAGAACGGTTACGGGGATCTGCGTCTGTGCGTCGCTCATGGCCTTGCCTCTAGGAAAATGGCCCCTTGAAGATACAGGGCCGCGAAAAGGGGTTGTGGCTCCATATAGGATGTGTGCCGGGCTTTTGCACCAAGCAAACCGCGAATGGTTGTCCACCACACGGGGAACGCTTGCGCGGCAGATGACTGACGCGGAAATGACCGAGGGCGATCGTTTCCCCGGGGTCTCGAGCTAAGCCGCATCGCCACGGCCGACCACCTCTGATTTGATAGGGAACGACCAGGCGATGCCAATCGGGCGCAATCGCTTGCGCGGAAAGTCGTTTGTCATCTAACTGAAATAATCATCTGGCATTAGCCACGGCGGACACCGCAATGCTTGCCGGCAAAGCTGTTTGGCGTGCCGGACTCTTTTTGATTGTCGATTGCCAACCGGCCGCCGCGTCCATGCTGACGGCGCCGGTCCTGCCGAAGAGGGATGACCATGGCCAAGGCGGACAAGACCGCGACAATGAGCCGGCTGCATTCGGCGGCAAGGCTGGCGAGGACCGCGCTGGCGGCCCGGCTTCTGGCGCATGGCTTCTATGCCGGCCAGGACCAGATCATGCTGGCGCTTGATCGCGAGGATGGCCAGACACCCGGCAACCTCGCCGGCCGCCTCGGCGTGCGCCCGCCGACCATCACCAAGACCATCAACCGCCTTCAGGCGCAGGGTTTTCTGGAAAAGCGCGCTTCCGAGTCCGATGCCCGGCAGGCGCACATCTTCCTCACTGATACCGGGCGCGAAACCATTCGCGCCATCGAGAAATCGGTGAAGAAGACCGAAAAGCAGGCGCTCAAGGGCCTCGACAAGAAAGACCAGAAATCCCTGTTCAAGCTGCTCGCCCGCATCGAAGCCAATCTCCTGAACGAGGACCTGGCATTGATCGACGACGACGCCGAGTCCGACGACTGACCGCCTGATCGGCTGGCGATCAGGCTGCCGCCGCTGGGGCGTGTTCCTGGATCAGCGACGACCAGCGACCCGGCGTCATGCCGAATGCCTTCTTGAACTGCCTGTTAAAATGGCTTTGGTCGCTGAAGCCGGCCTCGATCGCGATCTGCGCCAGCGGCTCGCCGGCGGCAATCATTCGCCGCGCACGCTGAAGCCGGCGCATCACCAGGAAACGGTGCGGGCTGGTCGAGAAAGCGGCGCGGAAATGCCGCGACAGGGCATAGCGGTCGAGCCCGGTGATCGCTTCCAGTTCGCCGGAGCGCACCGGCCGCGCCATATTTTCAGCCAGGTAATCACGCGCCAGCGCCGCCGCCCGCCACGCCGTTCTGGTCATCGGCCTGACTGGGTTGCCCGCGTGCCGGGCCAGGCTCTGAACCAATTGCTCGAGGAAGTCGTCGACGAACAACGCGTCGAGGGGCCGGTCCAGCGGCCCCAGCGCTGAAAGCAGCGTGGCGCGCAAGGCGCCGTCGGTCACCACGGCATCCCTGACGAAGGGCAGCGATGCGCCGCCCAGGCAGTCCAGCATCAGCGACGGTTCCAGATACAGCATCCTGTAGCGCAAGCCGTCCTCGGTGCCGGCGGCCCCGTCATGCAACTCGTCGGGATGCAGCACGATGACCTGTCCGGCCAGGCTGTGCCGCGCCGCGCCGCGATAGCGAAACGTCTGCACCCCATGCAGCGTCACCCCGATCGCGTAAGTGTCGTGACGATGAGGATCGAAGGCATTGCCGTGGAACCGTGCCTCGATCCGTTCCATCCCGGCGGGATCGGGGGCGGAGATGATGCGGTTTTCCGCCGCGTCGACGCACAAACGTCCAAGACCCGCAACGGCCTGGCTGTCTAGATCGTACGTCATCTGCTCCTTCCGCCTCGCATCGAGGCATAGTTCGAATGGTCAATGTCTCATGTTCGATACCAAATTTGCAATCGTGCTGCGGGAAGACCTTGCGGTCTGGCAGAAACTCAACGTCACCGCTTTTCTGACGAGCGGAATCACTGCCCAGTTCGCGGAGATCATCGGCGAGCCCTATCGCGACCGTGCCGGCAATCTCTACAATCCGCTGTCGATCCAGCCGATCATCGTGCTGTCCGCCGACCAGGCCACGCTGGCCACCATCCACCGGCGCGCGCTGGAACGCGGCGTGACGTCGTCGCTCTATGTCGAGGAGATGTTCTCGACCGGCCATGACGCGGCGAACCGCGCCGTCTTCGCCGAATTCGCGCCCGAAGACGCCAGGGTGGTCGGCATCGCGCTCCGCGCCGACAAGAAGATGGTCGACAAGATCACCAAGGGCGCACGCATGCACACCTGACTATCATCTGGGCACGGGCGCGAGCCTGCCGGCGCCTGGTTGTTGTGCCAGCGGGCTTTACCAGGATATCCGGTGACAATTGCCTTGCCGGCAATCGGCATTTCCCGCAAAGGTGGGTTTCAGCCCAGCTTTTTCCCGGCCTGCGAGTGAACGCTCCCCAAAGAACTGTCGAAAGCGCAACGCCCCCGGTGGCGATCCTGTGCATGCTTTCCACCTATGTCTGCTTCACTTTTCTCGACACCTCGAGCAAATATCTCGTCCTTGCCGGCGTTTCCGCGCTGATCGTCGCCTGGGTTCGCTTTGCCGTGCATGTTCTGCTGGTCGGCACGCTGCTGCGCGGCTGGCGCGAACCGGCGCGATTTCGCCCGCTCAACCTGCCGGCGCATATCCTGCGCGGGCTGTTCCTGTTCGGCTCGACCATGTTCAACATCCTGGCGCTGCGATCCCTGCAACTGGCCGAGACCACCTCGATCTATTTCTTTGGACCGATGGTGATCACCGCGCTGGCCGGCCCGCTGCTTGGCGAATGGGCGGGCTGGCGGCGCTGGCTGGCGATCCTGGCAGCCTTTGCCGGGGTGCTGATCATCACAAGGCCGGGCGTCGGCGTATTCGGCATCGGGCATCTCTTCGCGCTGGGCTCGATGCTGTCGAACTGCTTCTACGTCATCATGACCCGCCGCATGTCGGCGAGCGAAACCTCCGAAAGCCTGATCCTGTTTTCGGCACTGGCGCCGGCCGTAGTGCTGTTGCCCCTGCTGCCATTTTCATTCTCCTTGCCGCATGATGGCTGGCACTGGTTCGTGCTGCTCATGCTTGGCGTGTTCGGCGGTGTCGGCCACTGGCTGCTGGTTCAGGCCTACCGGCTGGCGACGACCACGGCATTGGCGCCCTATCCCTATTCGCAGATGGTGTGGATGATCATCGCGGGCTGGATCGTCTTCAAGCAGCTCCCCGACCGGTGGACGCTGGTCGGCGCCGCCATCATCGTCGCCAGCGGGCTTTACATCGTCCATCGCGAGCACCGGCTCAGGCTACGCAGCCGCGCGGCCTCCGATGTCGAGGCGGAAGCGTTGGCAAAAAAACTTTGATTTGGCCCCGATCGATGGCATAACGCCGCCTTTAAACTGTTTAGGTCGTTCGGGGAGCGCAGGGCGCTGGCACAAAAAATCAAGCTTTCGACGATCGCGGATGCGCTCGGCGTGTCCACGGCAACGGTTTCGCTGGCGCTGCGCGACAGTCCGCTGGTCGCCGGCGCCACCCGCGACCGCATCAAGGAGCACGCCCGCGCCATCGGCTATATCTACAACCGTCGCGCCGCCAGCCTGCGCACCTCGCGTTCGGGCATTGTCGGCGTCGTCGTCCACGACATCATGAACCCGTTCTTCGCCGAAATCCTGCGCTCGATTGAAAGCGAACTCGACCGCAGCCGGCAGACCTTCATCCTGTCCAACCACTACGATCAGCTTGAAAAGCAGCGCACCTTCATCGACACGCTTCTGCAGCTCGGCGCCGACGGCGTCATCATGTCGCCGGCCATCGGCACGCCGGCCTCCGATATCCAGATGGCCGAGGAGAACGGCCTGCCGGCGGTGCTGATCGCGCGCACCGTCGAGGGCGCCGACGTGCCGGTGTTTCGCGGCGACGACGCCTATGGCACCGGGCTGGCCACCAACCATCTCATCTCGCTCGGCCACAAGCGTATCGCGATGATCGGCGGCACCGACCAGACCTCGACAGGCCGCGACCGCTACCAGGGCTATCTCAACGCCATGGAGGCGGCCGGCCTTGAAGCCAAGCCATCCTGGCGCATCGCAGGCCCGCGCACCAAGCAGGCCGGCTTCGAGGCCGCCGGCCAGTTCCTTGCGCTGAAGGACAGGCCGACGGCGGCCTGTTGCTGGAACGACCTTGTCGCCATCGGCCTGATGAACGGCATTGCGCGCGCCGGCCTGGTGCCGGGCGTCGACATCTCCGTCACCGGCTACGACGATCTCGAGGAGGCGGCGATCGCCACGCCGGCGCTGACCACGGTCTGGAACGGCCAGCGCGAGGTTGGCCGCCGCGCCGCCAGCGCGCTGCTCGACAAGCTCAACGGGCAGACGGTGCGGCCGTCGCAGGAATTGATCAAGCCGGAACTGCATGTGCGTCAGTCGACCGGCAAGCCGGTGGAGCGTGCATGACGAAGGCCGAACAATTGCAATCCGTCGCCGTTCTGGTGCCGGGGCATTTCAACGATCATGCCGTCGAGCGCATCGACCGGACGTTCGACCGCGTCCGCATCGAGCGCGCCGATCCGGCTCTGGTCACCCACGAGATGCGCCAGAATGTGCGCGCCATTGCTTCCTTCGCCGGCATTGACGCCGCGATGATGGATGCATTGCCCAATCTCGAACTCATCGCATCCTTCGGCGTCGGTTATGATTCGGTCGATGTCGGCCATGCGGCCACGAAAAACATCATGGTCACCAACACGCCCGACGTTCTGACCGATGAAGTCGCCGACACTGCCATCGGGCTGCTGATCAACACCATCCGCGACCTGCCGCGCGCCGAAAACTGGCTGCGCGATGGCAGCTGGGCGCGCAAAGGCAACTATCCATTGAGCCGGCTGACCTTGCGTGGCCGCCGCGTCGGTATTTTCGGCATGGGCCGCATCGGGCAGGCGATTGCCCGTCGGCTGCAGGCTTTCGGCTTGCCGGTCGCCTATCACAACCGCCGCCCGGTCGACGGCCTGGATTACCAGTATCACCAGACGCTGAAAGGTCTCGCCGAGGCGGTCGACACGCTGATTTCGGTGGCGCCCGGTGGCGCTTCCACGGAAAAGGCGGTCAATGCCGAAATCCTGGCCGCGCTTGGCGCGAACGGTGTTTTCGTCAACATCGGTCGTGGCAGTACGGTCGATGAGGCAGCGCTTGCGGCGGCCCTCGGGGACGGTACCATCGCCGCCGCCGGCCTCGATGTCTTCGCCGACGAACCGAACGTGCCGAAGGCGCTGCTCGATGCGCCCAACACTTCGCTGTTGCCGCATGTCGGCTCGGCATCGGAGCACACGCGCCGCGCCATGGCCGACCTGTGCGTCGACAATCTGGTCTCCTGGTTCACCGAGCGCCGGCCGCTGACGCCGGTGCCGGAGACGGCGAATGTGAAGGCGCGCGGCTGACTGGGGTCGCCACATTTGTTAACGTCAGCTTAACCCTATGAAATCATTCTTCATCCTGCTTGTTCGCGGATGAAGACCCATGATGAAGAAGATGCTGTGCGCATTGGCGGCGGCCGCCGCGCTGTTTGGCGGCGCCCAGCTGTTTGACAGCGGCAGCGGCGAAAGCGCGGCCAACGGGGTCGCGCCGTCCAACACCTTCCGGCTGGTCGCCAACGGCGATGAAGGGGTTTGCACCGTCACGCGCGGCGCCTCACTGTCGGATGGCCTGTCGCGGCTGACGGTCGCTCCGAACTGCCGCGGGCTTTTGCCCGGCGTGGAGCGGGCAAAATTCTGGCGCGAGCAAGATGACGGCGCGGTCGCCTTCAGCGCCAATGGCGTCGATCCGATCGTCACCTTCTCGGTCGCCGACGGCGATGGCTACGAATCCTATGCCCCGGCCACGCCGATCCTGTCACTGGCGGCCGACAAGCCCGATCCGGCCGACTGATTATTCAGCCGCCGCGCGCGAGCCGGACTTGGCGGCCGCGTGCAGGCGGACCGCATCGCCGAAGGCGCGGAAGATCTTGGCCGAGTTGCCGTCCGATTTGACCCAATATTCGGGATGCCACTGGACCCCGACGGCGAAGGCGCGGGCATCCCTC
>NZ_JBAZUD010000087.1:0-22092 GCF_041661565.1 Mesorhizobium sp. | reverse complement strand
GCAGCGTATAGAGGCCCCAGACACCGGTCGAGGTGCCGTCGTCGTGACGAATGATGTGGGCAAGCCCGATGCTGCGCGGCACTGTTCCTCGCTCCTCGAACTGGCGCATTCGATTTCGATATTGTCACGCAAGCCTATACCGGCCGTTAATGAATTTATTGTTGTCGAGCGGGCCCAATCACGGCTCCTTGACACTGGATCAGCCAACAATGCTTGCACTGGGCGAAATCATGCGACATGAGAAGCGCCGCGGCCGATCCTGGCCGTGCCGATCCTCTGTTGGAGATGTTCAAGGTCATGGCCTTTCTTGCCGACACCCTTTCCCGCGTGAAGCCTTCCGCCACCATCGCGGTGACGCAGAAAGCGCGCGAGCTGAAAAATGCCGGCCGTGACGTGATTGGCCTAGGCGCCGGCGAGCCCGACTTCGACACGCCCGACAACATCAAGAACGCCGCGATCGAAGCGATCCGCCGTGGCGAGACCAAATATCCGCCGGTTTCGGGCATCGTGCCGCTGCGCGAGGCGATCGCGAAGAAGTTCAAGCGCGAGAACAATCTCGACTACAAGCCCGAGCAGACCATTGTCGGCACCGGCGGCAAGCAGATCCTGTTCAATGCCTTCATGGCGACGCTGAACCCCGGCGACGAGGTCATCATTCCCCGCCCCTATTGGGTCAGCTATCCCGAAATGGTGGCGATCTGCGGCGGCACGTCTGTCTTTGCCGACACCTCGCTCGAGAATGGTTTCAAATTGACGGCCGAAGCGCTGGAGAAGGCGATCACGCCCAGGACCAAGTGGCTGCTGATGAACTCGCCGTCGAACCCGTCGGGCGCCGCCTACACGGAGGCTGAGCTGCGCGCGCTGGCCGATGTGCTGTTGAAGCATCCGCATGTCTGGACGCTCACCGACGACATGTACGAGCACCTGACCTATGGCGATTTCGTCTTCAAGACCATCGCCGAGGTCGAGCCGAAGCTATATGACCGCACGCTGACCATGAACGGCGTGTCCAAAGCCTACGCGATGACCGGCTGGCGCATCGGCTACGCGGCGGGTCCCGTCCAGCTGATCAAGGCGATGGACATGATCCAGGGCCAGCAGACATCGGGCGCCTGCACGATCGCGCAATGGGCCTCCGTCGAGGCACTGAACGGGCCGCAGGACTTCATCGCCAGGAACAAGGCGATCTTTCAAGGCAGGCGCGACCTTGTCGTCTCGATGCTCAACCAGGCACGTGGCATCACCTGCCCGTCGCCGGAAGGCGCTTTCTACGTCTATCCATCCTGCGCCCAGCTGATCGGCAAGAAGACGAAGGCCGGCAAGGTGATCGACAACGACGAGGCGTTCTCCTCCGAACTGCTCGAGGCCGAAGGTGTCGCGGTGGTGTTCGGATCGGCTTTCGGCCTTGGCCCGAACTTCCGCATCTCCTATGCCACGTCGGAGACGCTGCTGGAGGAAGCCTGCTCCCGCATCCAGCGCTTCACGGCTTCGCTGGCCTGAAACCGGGGACATGGCCGTATACGTCTTTCGTGCCAGGGCTGGTCGTCCTGGCACAAGTTCTATTTGCTTGCCCTCCCGGCAAACAAGTGGGACGATGGCCTTGGGCAGGTGGCAGTTGAAAAGAACCCCGCCCGCGACGGTCGCACAGGCCGGCCGCCGCTAAAGGACCGATTGACCACGCCTGAACCATGCATGCCAGTCGGTCCTACGGGAAACGCCTGAGTGGAGGTCAGTCATGGGTACTCGCGCCGGAGGACGACGCACGGGACCGAAATGCATTGCCATAATCGGTCCCTTTGCCAGCGGTAAGACGACACTTCTCGAAGCCTTATTGGCCCGCACGGGCGCCATTCCCCGACAAAATCCCGTTTCATCGGGCAGCACGGTTTCGGACCATTCGCCGGAAGCGCGCGCCCACGCCATGAGCGTCGAGGCGACCATCGCCACCACCGAATTCATGGGCGAGCAGATCACCTTCGTCGATTGTCCCGGCTCGATCGAATTCTCCTTCGAGGCCGAGCCGGTGCTGGCCGCCTGCGACCTGGCGGTGGTCGTGGCCGAAGCCGACGAAAAGAAGATCCCGGCGCTGCAGCTGATCATGCGCAAGCTCGACGATCTCGGCGTGCCGCGCATCCTTTTCCTCAACAAGGTCGACAAGGCGATAGCAGGCGTGCGCGACACGCTGAAGATACTGCAGCCGGCAAGCTCCGTGCCTCTCTTGCTGCGCCAGATTCCGCTGCGCAAGGACGGCGTCGTCATCGGCTCGATCGATCTGGCGCTGGAGCGCGCCTACATCTATCGCGAATATGCCGAGAGCGAAATCGCGCAGATACCGGGCGACGACAAGGCGCGCGAGCTCGAAGCGCGCTTCTCCATGCTGGAGACCCTGGCCGACCATGACGACCAGCTGATGGAACAGCTGCTCGAAGAAATCGAACCGCCCAAGGATGCGATCTTCGATGACCTCGCCGCCGACCTGCGCGATGGCGCGGTGACGCCGGTCCTGATCGGCACCGCCGAAAAGGGCAATGGCGTGCTTCGCCTCCTGAAGGCAATCCGCCACGACGCGCCAGACATCGAGGCGACGCGCAAGCGGCTCGGCGTCCCTGAGGGCAGCGCCGCGGTAGTGCAGGTGATGAAGACCATTCACACGCCGCATGGCGGCAAGCTGTCGGTGTCGCGCATCCTTTCCGGGCAGGTCGCCGACGGTTCCGAGCTCTGGTTGCCTAACGGTGACACCGCCAAGGTCTCCGGCATTTATCGCATGCTCGGCAAGGACCAGTTCAAGCTGACCAGCGCCAAGGCCGGCGACACCGTGGCGCTGGGCAAGCTGGACGGCGCCAAGACCGGCCAGACGCTGACCTCGGCCAAGGGCGGCACCTTACAGCTGTTCAATGTCGAGCCGCCGCAGCCGGTCTTCGGCTTCGCGCTGCGCCCCAAGGAGCGCAAGGACGAGGTGAAGATGTCGGCCGCCATCCAGCGGTTGGCCGAGGAAGACCCCTCGCTCAGCCTGCGCCACAACCAGGATTCCGCCGAGACCGTGCTGTCGGGCCATGGCGAGATGCATCTGCGTGTCGTGCGCGAGCGGCTGGAGGGCAAGAACCAGATCCCGGTCGAAGGCCACGCACCGGCGGTGCCCTACCGCGAGACGATCCGCAAGCCTGCGCAGCAGCGCGGGCGCCACAAGAAGCAGTCCGGCGGCCACGGCCAGTTCGGCGATGTGGTGATCGAGATCAAGCCGCTGCCGCGCGGCTCCGGCTTTCAGTTCACCGACACCATCACCGGCGGCGTCGTGCCGAAGACCTACATCCAGTCGGTCGAGACTGGCGTTCGCGAGTATCTGAAATCCGGTCCGCTCGGCTTTCCGGTCGTCGACATTGCCGTCAACCTGTCGGACGGCTCCTATCACGCGGTCGATTCGTCCGACATGGCCTTCCAGATGGCGGCCAGGCTGGCGATGAAGGAAGGGATGGCGGCCTGCTCGCCGGTGCTTCTGGAACCGGTGATGAAGGTGCAGATCGTCACGCCATCCGACGCGACGTCGAAGATCATCGCGCTCATCCCGCAGCGTCGCGGCCAGATCCTCGGCTATGACGCGCGGCCGGACTGGCCGGGATGGGATGTCGTGGAAGCGACGATGCCGCAAGCGGAGATCAGCGATCTGATCATCGAATTGCGTTCGGCAACGGCAGGCGTCGCCAGCTACAGCGCCGTCTTCGACCACATGGCTGAAATCACCGGCCGTCTCGCCGACGAGGCAATGAACGCCAACGGCAAGGCTGCCTGATCCGTGCAGGCCGGGTCCTCGCCGACATGAAAACGACGTCCGGCATAACCGGACGTCGCTCCATTGCGGACCGTTTTCGTGGGAGGCAAAACGGCAGGTCCGCCGCACAATTCCGCCAGTTCCCGGCGGGAAAAAGGTTGGGACGCGGTAGCCACCTGAGCCTGGGTCGTCCGAGTGATGCCCCCATCTCCCGTCCAAACCACACCGCGTCCTATGGTGGGCTTAACAGACCTCGAAAGGACATGACATGTTACCCGATGTTACATGTCACTGTTACGTGGCAATTCTGGGAGGCATTCGCAGCCGTCTCGACAGGGTGCGGGCAACAAAAAAGCCGGATCAACGAAGATCCGGCTGAGTTTGATGGAAGTGCCTGTTAGGGCTAACCTCCAGAGGGGAACACTCTAGGGCGCTAATGGGAGGAGAACGCGCCCAGGAGATGATCTATATATCTGCTCATCATGCCCAAGAAACAAGCATCTATTTTGCAACACACGCATGCAAAAACGTGCAGGCTGTGGTCCAACCTATTCGGAAAGCAAATAGGACCAGCAGAATCGTCAAAATGGACCGCTCGCCAGCGCCGAAATGAGCCTTCCAATGCCAATCATTGCCGTTTTCTTGCGAAAATCGGCGTGAAAGGAGATGACGTGGAATCAGGCAGCAGGCGTTCATTTCTCAGGCAGTCAGGCCAAACCGACGAAATCCGGACTTTCAGGATCACCGGCGGCGCGGTCTCGCGTGGCGGATTGCTCTGGGTGGGCTTCGCCGCGCACGGCTGGCGTGCAGGCGACGATGACGTTGGCGGAGCCAAAGATCAGTAAGACCAGCTTCGCGCCTTCGAAATGATGAAGTCCCGGAACACGTGTAGCTTCGCCTGGTTCTTCATCGCGTCGGGATAGGCGAAATAGGTATCGAAGGACGGCACCTCGGTCTCCGGCAGCAGCTGCACCAGACCTGAATCCTTGTTGATCACGTAATCGGGAAGCATGGCGATGCCGGCGCCACCCTGCACGGCGCGCTTGATCGACAAGATGTCGTTGATCTGCAGCGTGGGCACTCTCTGTCCGCCTTCGAAATCGCCGATCGTTTCCAGCCAGTTCAGCTCCGACAGATGCGACGGCACCGGCACGCCGAAGGTGACGATGCGGTGGTTCTTCAGGTCCGCGACCGACGTCGGCTTGCCATGCTTGGCGACATAGGAAGGGGCCGCGTAGAGATGGAAATGCACGGTGAACAGGCGACGCTGGATCAAGTCGGGCTGCTGCGGCTGCCGCAGCCGGATGGCGCAGTCGGCCTGGCGCATGGTGAGGTCGAGTTCCTCATTGGCGAGGATCAGCTGCAGGCTGATCTCGGGATAAAGTTCGATGAATTCCTGCACCCGCTCGGTCAGCCAGCCGGAGCCCAGGCCCACGGTCGTCGTCACCCTGAGTACGCCGGATGGCCGGTCCTTGGTTTCGGTCAGCCGCGACTTGATCGTCTCCAGCTTCATCAGCACGTCATGAGCGGTGCGGAACAGCATCTCGCCCTGTTCGGTCAGCACCAGGCCCCGGGCGTGGCGGTTGAACAGCGGCACGCCGACATCGTGCTCTAGCGCGCTGACCTGCCGTGAGATCGCGGACTGCGACAGATGCAGGGTCTCGGCCGCATGGGTAAACGACCCCGCTTCCGCAGCAGCGTGAAACACACGTAGCTTGTCCCAGTCCAACGCCATAATTCCCCTCGTTCTGTTTGGCGTCTGAATGAACAATCAGGCTTTTAAGCGGCGTCTCTAAGCCGCTTTCTGAACTCTCTACTCAGCCGCTTCCCGGTGCGCCTCAATGCCGGCAATATACTTTTCCGCCTCGAGCGCGGCCATGCAGCCTAGCCCCGCCGCCGTGACCGCCTGACGGTAGACATCGTCGGTCACGTCGCCCGCCGCGAACACGCCGGGCACATCCGTGCGGGTCGAATCCGGCGCCGTCCACAGGTATCCGTTCGGCTTCTGCTTCAGTTTGCCTGCGAACAGCTCGACCGCCGGCGCGTGGCCGATGGCCACGAACACGCCATCGACCTTGAGGTGTGTCTCGGCACCGGTCACGGCGTTGCGCAGTTTCAATCCTTCCACCGAAGGCGGCAACGGCGCCTTGCCGGGGCGGCCGGTGATCTCGTCGACGATCGTGTCCCAGATGACACGGACATTTTCCTTCTTCAACAGGCGTTCCCGCAGGATGCGCTCTGCGCGGAAGTCGCTCCGCCGGTGGATGACCGTAACGCTCCTGGCGAGGTTGGAGAGATAGAGCGCCTCTTCCACCGCCGAATTGCCGCCGCCAACCACCGCGACATCCTTGCCGCGATAGAAAAAGCCGTCGCAGGTGGCACAGGCGGAGACGCCGAAGCCCATGAACTCCTGCTCGGTCGGAATACCCAGCCACTTGGCTTGCGCTCCGGTGGCGATGATCAGGGCATCCGCCGTATAGGTGGTGCCGGAATCGCCCTTGGCACGGAACGGCCGCACATTAAGGTCGACCTCGGTGATGATGTCATTGATGATGTCGGTGCCGACATGCTCGGCCTGCTTCAGCATCTGCTCCATCAGCCACGGACCCTGGATCGGATCGGCAAATCCCGGATAGTTCTCGACATCCGTGGTGATCATGAGCTGGCCGCCCTGCTGCAGGCCGGCAACCAGCATCGGCTTCAGCATGGCGCGGGCCGCGTAGACCGCCGCCGTATAGCCGGCTGGGCCGGAGCCGATGATGAGGACGGGAGCGTGTTTGGTGGTCATCCAAAACCTCGGTGGTCGGGTCGTGAGAACAATGTCGGATATCGCGGATAATGTAAGTGCTGCCAAGCATGCCAGCAAGACAAACGGCCCGTCGTCCCCGGAAAGCTTCAGCCCTTCGCCATATTCGCGCTATGGCCATCTGCGTTACCCCCTTAAAATAGCAAACGGCGGGGCTGGCATGGCTCCAAAAGTCGTTTAATTACAAAATCGCGAAAGATTGTTGCGCCGAGGCGAGACAGAAATGCCCTTGAAAGCCGACCTCGACGCCATCGACTGGAAGATCCTGCGAGAACTCCAGGGCGACGGGCGCATGACCAATGTCGAATTGTCGAGCCGTGTCGGCATTTCGGCGCCGCCATGTCTGCGCCGCGTCAAGCGGCTGGAGGAGGCAGGCATCATCCGGGGCTATCGTGCCCTGCTCAACGCACCTGCGCTCGGGCTCGATGTCGTCGCCTTCTGCCTGATCGGCCTGCATCACCAGTCCGACGCGGAACTGCGCACCTTTGCCGAGCGCACGCGCGGCTGGCCGATCGTTCGCGACGCCTGGATGGTGTCGGGCGAATCCGATTTCCTTCTGCATTGCGTGGCAAGCGACCTCGGCGCCTTCCAGACCTTTGTGATCGAGGAACTGACCTCGACGCCGAACGTCGACACGGTGCGCACGGCGCTCACCATCCGCCGCGTCAAGGATGAAGGCCTGGTCTCGTTTGAACGCCCTTGAGATCAGCAAACGCCCCTAAGACCGGCGAACGCGTATTCGTCGGAGATCCCGGGAATTCGCCACACCGGCGCCGCGTTGGTGTACAAGGCTGTACGGCTCTGCCGGAACAGATAGATTAGCCAAATTGAATTCCGCGGGCGGCCCGCCATGGGAAGGGGACCATGACTCGATTTGCAAGCCCGGTGTCGGCGCTTATCATCTGCATGAACGAAGCCGACATGATCGGCCCGTGCCTGGAAAGCATCGACTTCTGCGCCGAGATCATCGTCGTCGATTCAGGCTCCACGGACGGCACGCTCGAATGCGTGAACGGCTACATCGCCAGGGGCTATCCGATAAGACTGTTGCACAATGACTGGTCGGGGTTCCCGCGCCAACGCCAATTCTCGCTCGACCATGCCACGCAGCCATGGTGTCTTTCGATCGATCCCGACGAGCGGGTCGACGACCTCCTGCGACAGGCCATCGTGGCCGCCACGCGCACGCCCGACAGCGGCGTCGACGGATGGTACATTCGCCGGCGCGACTGGCTGAAAGGCTACGGGTACGCGCACCCCTGGGTCCTGAACAACAGGCTCATGCGGCTTTTCCGCCGGGACGTCGCCACCATGGACCTGACGGCGCGGGTTCATGAATCATTCGCAGTCCCCGGCGAAACCCGCACCATGGAAAGCGGCGTCTTGCTGCACCGTCGCGAGATTTCGATAGAGGGAGACCTTGCCAGGGCAAACATCTATTCCAGCCTCAAGGTTGCCATGATGGTCGAGAGAGGCAAGAAGCCCGGCCTGATCCGGCTGGTGCTGTCGCCGCTCGGCAATTTCCTGAAATTCTACGTGGCCAAGCGCTATTTCCTGTGCGGCCGGCATGGCTTCTTCTACTCGATGTCGGTGATGATCTATTCCTATGCCACGGAGGCCAAATTCTACGAGGTTTTGGAAGACAGGGACCCCGTGTGATTCAGGCTTGGCCTGGCGCCGCCCCAAGGGCCGCTATGGCCCCGAGCAGGCTGTCGAAATCGCTTCGATCCCGCAGCGACGAGATGGCGAAATCGCCTTGACGGGACGGCTCGCCATCCACGAGCCAGCCTTGCGCCAATCCGGCGCGCCGCCCCGCCTCCATGTCGGCCGGCTTGTCGCCGACGATCAATGAGCGAGGCGCGTCGATATCCAGGCGTCTGGCCGCCTCCAAAAGCATGCCCGGATTGGGTTTGCGCATCGGGTGGTCGGCGATCGCCAGCGGCCCGATGCCATTCTCGTGGTAGGCGCAGGCCAGCACCATGTCGACGGACGCGCCCTCGCGGCCCAGCAGGTCCAGGACCCGGCCATTGACCGCTGAGAACTCGTCCCAGCCGAAATAGCCGCGCGCGATGCCGGACTGGTTGGTGACGATCACGACCGGAATGCCGGCGTGGTTGGCGGCGGCGATGACGGGCGAGATATGCGCGCGCAGCGCGATCCCGGCCGGATCGTCGGGATAGCCGGTATCGATATTGATGGTGCCGTCGCGGTCCAGGAACAATGCCGGCATGCCCTGGGGAAAGACCCTCCCGCCGATCCTCTGGACCCACAGTCCAGGCTCCTGGAGCGGATGCGGGGTCACCACGGCGTCCCGTCAGCCATTGTGCAGGCGCGTTTCGACCACCTCGCACAGGTGATGGTAAAGGCACAGGTGCCCCTGCTGGATGATCGGCGTCGAGGTCGAGGGCACGTTGAGCAGGATGTCCGACAGCGGCTTGAGCTTGCCGCCGGTATCGCCGGTCAGGCTGATCACCGTCATGTCCATCATCCTTGCCTGTTCGGCGGCGGCGAGGATGCTCGGCGAATTGCCGCTGGTCGAGATCGCGAGCAACACGCCGCCCGCCGAGCCATGCGCCTCGACCTGGCGCGAAAACACCGTGTCGAACCCGTAGTCATTGCCCCAGGCGGTCAGCACCGCGGCATTGGCCGGCAGCGCAATGACATTGTAGGCTTTGCGCTCCTTGAGGAAGCGGCCGACCAGTTCGCCGGCGATGTGGATGGCATCGCTGGCCGAGCCGCCATTGCCGGCGATCAGCAGGGCCTTGCCCGACGAAAGCGCTGTCACCACGGCGGTCACCGCCCGTTCCATCTCGCTGGTCAGGTCGCGCTCGACCATGGCGGTGATCGCAGAAGCCGAGCGGACCAGGTAGTCGTTGAGTTCAGACATGTAACCCTCAGTTGGTGGTGCCGCCCGCGCGCAGTTTGCCGATGGTGCCCGTGGTGCTCTTGCCGGCGACGAGATCGACCAGCACGACGCGCCCGCCCCCCTTCTGCACGACATCGGCCCCGACGACCGTTGCGACCGTGTAGTCGGCGCCCTTGACCAGGATATCTGGCATCAAGGCCTCGATCAGCGCCAGCGGCGTGTCCTCCTCGAACACCACGACCGCGTCGACCGAGGCAAGCGCTGCCAGCACACAGGCGCGGTCATGCTGGTCGTTGACCGGGCGCCCCGGCCCTTTCAGCCGCCGCACCGAGGCATCGCTGTTGAGGCCGAGCACCAGCCGGTCGCACTGGCTGCGCGCCGCGTGCAGCAGGCTGACATGGCCGGCATGCAAGATGTCGAAGCAGCCATTGGTGAAGCCGACGCTCAGGCCCTCCGCCTTCCACGCCGCCACCATGCGCGCCGCCGATGTCGCGTCGAGAATGGCATCCTTGTGGGCGGTCGGACCATGCGAGCGGAACAGCGCGCCGCTGAGTTCCTCGACGGTCAAGCGCGCGGTGCCGCGTTTGCCGACGACGACACCGCCGGCGGCGTTGGCGATGACCGCTGCCTGCACGCGATCGGCACCCGCCGCGAGCGAAAGCGCGAAGGTGGCGATCACCGTGTCGCCGGCGCCGGAAACGTCGAACACTTCCCGTGCCTGGGTAGCGATGTGGCGGGCGTCCTCGGCGGTGACGACGCTCATGCCTTTCTCGCTGCGCGTGGCGACGACGAAATCGAAATCATGGGTCGCAATCAGATCGCGGGCCGCTTCCTCGATCTCGTCGTCGGCGAACACCTTGCGACCAACCGCCTCGCCAAGCTCCTTGCGGTTGGGCGTGACCGCGGTCGCGCCAGCGTAGCGTGCGTAGTCGTGGCCCTTCGGATCGACCAGCACCGGCTTTCCCGCATCGCGGCAGATGGCGATCAACTCGCCGGCGACACCATCGAGCAGGATGCCCTTGCCATAATCGGACAGGATGACGATATCGGCGCGCGGCAGTTCGGCCTGAAAATGATCGAGCAGCATCGCCCGCTCATGGGCGGAAAGTGGCTTGATCTCTTCCTCGTCGAAGCGCAGCACCTGCTGGTTGAGCGCGCTGAAGCGGCTCTTCGACGACGTCATGCGGCCGCGCTCCTGCGCCAGGCCCGCCGTATCGGCGCCAAGCTCGCCAAGCATCCGCACCAGATTGTCGCCGGCCGTATCGGCCCCGATCACCGACACCGGAATGGCGCGCGCGCCGAGCGAGACGATGTTGGCGACGACATTGCCGGCGCCGCCCATCGCCGAGGTCTCGCCGCGACCATGCAGCACCGGGATCGGCGCTTCCGGCGAAATTCTCTCGATGACGCCGTTGACGAAGCGGTCGAGGATGAGGTCGCCGACCACCAGCACGGTGACGTCGCCAAACCGCGCGATGGCGCGATGCAAAGGTTCTGCTGACGGTGGATTGTGCTTGATCATGTCACTGGCAAGAGGCAACGCGCTGGTAAATCTTGTCTGGAGTATATGGGGTCGGCCAGCGTTGTTTCATGGGCGAAGCCGATATACCGCAATTCGAGCCGGCGCAACGGCGGTGCGACGTCAGCTTTTCTGCAGGGCCACGTGCAAGCCCAGCCCGACCAGGACAGCCCCGCCCGCCCGCTGCATCAGCCGCTGCGCCCCGCTCGAACGCCGAAGCCGGCCGACCACCATTCCGGCAAGGAAGACACAGACGATGTCGGCCGACGAGAACATCAAATTGACGATCGTACCCAGCACGACGAATTGAAGCCACACCGGAAACGCCGCCGAGGCATCGATGAACTGCGGCAGGAACGCCATGAAGAAGATCGCCGTCTTGGGATTGAGCACCTCGACGGTGATGCTCTCGAAAAAGGCCCGGCGCGCCGATTTCCGCTCAAGGACGGACAACGCCACGGCGCCCTCAACGCGCTTGCGCAACAGAGCTACGCCGAGCCAGATCAGGTAGAGCGCACCGCCCAGCTTGACCGCCAGGTAAAGCGGCGGCACGGCATGGAACAGCACCGACAGGCCGGCGGCTGCGGCAAAGACATGCACATAGCCGCCAAGGTGAATGCCGAGTGCCGCCGTCAGCCCCGACCAGCGCCCGCGCGCCATCGTCTGCGCCGCGGCGTAGAGCATGGCGGGGCCCGGAATATAGGCAAAGATCGCCGTGGTGGCGAAGAAGGCGATCAGCAATTCGGTCGACGGCATTTTTCTAGCCCCTTGGTAACTAAGTCTCTGACAGGCTGCACCTTGCGCCATGTTGGCGATAGCACAGATATTGGTAGCTTCGAATGCGTCCCACTAACCTTTTAAGGCGTTGGCGCTGCCCCTCACCTGCCTGCCGGCATCCTCTCCCCGTATAGTGACGGGGAGAGGGGCGCTGTAATCGATGGTTTCGCCAATTGTCACTGTTGCAAGAAAGGCGGCGAGGTTGCGCCCAGCCCCTTCTCCCCGTCACTATACGGGGAGAAGGTGCCGGCAGGCGGATGAGGGGCGGCGCTGACCTGACGTCGTTGTCAGCAATTGGCCGGTAGCGACTGCCCCACCGGCAGCAGCCTAATCACGATCTGTCTTATGAGAGCCCTCGAGCATCTCGACATGCTCGAACGGAGCGTTCTTGGTCGCGTAAGCACGGCGGCTATCGTGCCGAAGCGCGCTTCCTAGGTCTCGATGCTCACCGTGATCGCCCTGCTTTGTCGACAGCCCGGCTGGCCTCCCCTATAAGGACCGGAATCGCTAGCAACCAGAGGCCTTCATGATCATCGTCACGGGCGGCGCCGGCATGATCGGCTCCAACATCGTCGCCGCGCTCAATGCCGAAGGCCATGACGACATCCTCGTCGTCGACGACCTGACGGACGGCCACAAGATCGCCAACCTCGCCGATCTCAGCATATCGGACTATCTCGACAAGGACGATTTCCTGGCCCGTCTCGAAGCCGGTGAACTTGGCCGCATCGAGGCTGTCTTCCACCAGGGCGCCTGCTCGACGACCACCGAGTGGAACGGCAAGTTCATGATGGAGGTGAATTACGCCTTCTCCAAGCGGCTGCTGCATGCCTGCCAGGCGCTGCGCGTGCCCTTCCTCTATGCTTCCTCGGCCTCCGTCTATGGCGGCGGATCCGAGTTCCGCGAAGAGCCGGCGCTCGAGCGGCCGCTCAACGTATATGCCTATTCGAAGAAGCTGTTCGACGATTATGTCAGGCGCACCGTGTTCGACACCGACCATTCGCAGGTCGCGGGCTTGCGCTATTTCAACGTCTATGGCCCGCGCGAGGCCCACAAGGGCGCCATGGCCTCGGTCGCTTTCCATCTGTTCAACCAGGTCGAACGTGGCGAGAACCCGAAACTGTTCGGCGCCCATGAGGGCTTTGGACCGGGCGAACAGAGCCGCGACTTCATCCATGTCGCCGATGTCGCCGACGTCAATCTGTGGCTGTGGAAGCGCGGCTCGAGCGGCATCTTCAACTGCGGCACCGGCCGCGCCCAGCCGTTCCGCGCCATCGCCGAAACCGTGATCGATACGCTGGGCAAGGGCGAGATCGAGTTCATCCCCTTCCCCGACCACCTGAAGGGCAGCTACCAGAGCTTTACGCAAGCTGATATGTCCCGTTTGCGCGCGGCCGGCTACAATGGCCAGTTCCGGACAGTCGAAACCGGTGTCAGAGACTATGTTGAATGGCTGAAAGCCCAACGATCCTCGTGATCGGCCCACGCTGGGTGGGCGACATGGTGATGGCGCAGTGCCTGTTCTCGGCGCTGAAGGAGCTTCATCCCGACGCCGCGATCGACGTGCTGGCGCCCTCCTGGGCCGCACCGCTGGTCAAGCGCATGCCCGAGATTCGCCAGCAGATCGACTTTCCGCTGAAATCCGGCGCGCTGGAATTCAGCCATCGCCGCCGCTTCGGCCGTCTTCTGCGCGGTCGCTATGACATGGCCTATATCCTGCCTGGCAGCTGGAAGTCGGCGCTGATTCCCTTCTTTGCCCGCATTCCGCGCCGTTTCGGCAATCTGCGTGAAATGCGCTATGGCCTGCTGACCGACATCGTGCCGCTGCCGGACGCCGTGAAGCGGCGCACCGCGCGGGCCTATTTCGGTCTTGCCCAAGGCGGCGCCTTCCATGCCCCCCACCTGGCCGTGGACGCCGGGAACCAAGCCGCTTTGCTTGGCCGTTTCGGGCTTGCGCCACGGAAATTCGCCGCCCTGATGCCTGGCGCCGAATTCGGCCCGGCCAAGCGCTGGCCCAGCGAACACTATGCCGGCCTTGCCCGTGATTTCATGAGGAAAGGCCTGAAGGTCGCCCTCTTCGGTTCGAAGAACGACCGCGATGTGACGGCGGAGATCGCCGCGCTCGCGCCCGGGGTAGTCGATCTCGCCGGCCAGACGCGACTGGAGGACGCCATCGACCTGATCGCGGCCGCCAGGCTGGCGGTTTCCAACGACAGCGGGCTGATGCATGTCGCCGCCGCCGTCGGCACGCCGATCGTCGCCGTCTATGGTTCGACCTCGCCGGCAAACACGCCCCCGCTGGCCGACCGGCGTGAACTGGTCTGGCTCGGCCTGTCCTGCTCGCCCTGCCACCAGAAAATCTGCCCGCTCGGCCATCTCAACTGCCTGAGGACACTGGAAGTTGGACAGGTCGCTGCGGCGGCGGACCGGCTGCTGGGCATCCCGGCCCCTGCATGAAGGTCCTGATCGTCAAGACATCGTCGATGGGCGATGTCATCCACACCTTTCCGGCGGTCGAGGATGCCCGCCGCCAGCGGCCGGACGTGACCTTCGACTGGTGCGTGGAGGAGGCCTTCGCCAGCATCGTCGCGCTGCATCCGGCGATCGGCCTGATCCACACGGTGGCGATCCGGCGCTGGCGCAAGGCCCTGTTCCAGTCCGGCACCTGGTGCGAGGCGGCCGCGTTGCGCCGCGCCTTGCGCGAATCCCGCTACGACCTCGTCATCGACGCGCAAGGCCTGTTGAAATCGGCGCTGGTGGCGAAACAGGCCGCGGCGCCGATCGCTGGCTTCGATCGCCGGAGCGCGCGCGAACCTTCGGCTGCGATGTTCTACACCGCGACGCACGCCGTGCCCCGCAACCTGCACGCCATCGAGCGGACGCGAAGGCTGTTCGGCCTTGCGCTCGGCTACCAGCCCGATCTGTCGAGGCTGGACTCCGGCATCGTCCCGCCGCCCGGCGATCTGGCCGGCATTGCCGGCAGAACGGCGTTCCTGCTGCACGGCACCAGCCGTGACGACAAGAAATGGCCCGTGGAAGACTGGATCGGGACCGCCCGCCTCCTGGTTGAGCGGGGCGTAACGCCCGTGACCACATGGTCGAACGAGCGTGAGAAGGCCGTGGCCGAGGCGATCGCCAGGGCTGTTCCCGCAACGGTCGTGTTGCCGAAATCGTCCCTTTCCGAAATCGCCGCCATCATTGGCCGCTCGACTCTGGTCATCGGCGCCGATACCGGCCTCACCCATCTTGCCAGCGCCTTCGGCCTGCCAACAGTCGCGGTGTTCCTGGCGACCGAGCCCGGCCTGACCGGCCCGCGCGGGCCCTATGCATCGACGCTGCTGGCCGCGGCAGGCGGGCGTGTTACGCCGGCGCAGGTGGTGGCTGAGGTAGAGAGGCTAATGGCGCTCAAATCACAAGCGCCGGCCTAGGACCTTTCAGAATTCGCTCTGGCGAGTCGAATAGCGTGGTTCTTCGAGAACCGGAGCGGAGCGTACTTAAGGTACGCGAGCACCGGAAGCGCAGAAAACCGCGCTAGTCGGCCGCCAGAGTAGAATTATCAAAGGTCCTAAATGAACTGCACCTGGACGATCTCATACCCCCGGGCACCGCCAGGCGCATTGACCTCGATCGCGTCGCCGACTTCCTTGCCGATGAGCGCGCGCGCGATGGGCGAGGAGATGGAGATGCGGCCTGATTTCACGTCGGCTTCCTGGTCGCCGACGATGCGGTAGGTCTTCTTCTCTTCGGTGTCCTCGTCGACCAGCACCACCGTGGCGCCGAACTTGACCTTGTCGCCGCTGAGCTTGCTGACGTCGATCACCTCGGCGCGGGCGATATAGTCTTCGAGCTCGTTGACTCGGCCCTCGTTCAGGCTCTGCGCCTCCTTGGCGGCATGATATTCGGCATTTTCGGACAGGTCGCCATGCGAGCGCGCCTCGGAGATCGCCTCGATGATGCGCGGCCGCTCTTCCTGCTGGCGCCAGCGCAGTTCTTCCTTCAATGACGCGAACCCTTCGCCTGTCATCGGGACCTTGTTCATAATGCCTGACCTTTCCTGCTGCCACCCCCGCATTTTCGGGGAAAGCCTTCTCGACGGGGTAAAAAAGAAAACGGTCCGCCAGCCTCGGCCTAACGGAACCGTTTCACCACAATTTCCCAAGATATAGCAATCTTTCCGGGTTTTTCACGTCCAAAAGTTGGTTTCGCGAAAATCGTTCCCGCATTTATTGGCGGGCCGATCGATGGCGCACGCAAAAAAACGGCCGCGATCGCTCGCGGCCGGATCGTGGAGCCCTGGGAGGCCGTTCAGCTCCGCATGAAATGGTCGATCTGCTCCGCCAGCATGCCGTATTCGCGCGATCCCTTGCCGGTCCGCTTCTCGATTTCCGACAATTGCTGCTGGGCGCCGGCCAGATCGCCGATCTGCAGATGCGCCTCGCCGAGATACTCACGCACCAGCGTGTAGTTGGGGTCGATGCGCAGCGCTTCCTCGTAATAGCCGAGCCCGACGGTGATGCGGCCGGAATGGCGGTGCGAATAGCCGAGATAGTTGAGGATGCGCGGGTCCTGCTTGTTGGCGGCAAGGCTGAGCACGGCGATCGCCTCGTCGTAGCGCCCGGCCAGCGCCAGCGCGTGACCGGCGTCATAGATGCTGTCATCGTCCAGCATGCCTTCCTGCGGCGCGACGCACTTTTTCTTCTTCTTGTCCCAGACTTCGCCCTTCTTGCACTTGGTGACGGTCTGGTCGGTGCCACCGCCGCCTGAACTGTCGCCGCCGGCGGCAAACACCGGCACGGCGAGGAACTGCAGCGCAAGTAGCGCGGCGGCTGCCTGGATGAGCACTCTTTTATGCATCGAAGCCTCCTTGAGGGGTGGGAATGCAACATTAACGCCACCCGGCCTTCGTTTCATCCCGGAAAAAAGCACCGGGGAGAACATCAGGTGACGGACGCTGCAAATCCGCTATCATCCCCGGATTGACCTGACGGAGAAGGCTTGTGCAGCGGCGGCTTGAAAAGGATTGGGAACTCTCGATCGGTCCCGACACCGTGCGCCTGTTCATCCTTAAGGCCAAGGGTTTGAGCGCCGCGATCAATGAAGATTATGCCGACGGCGCCGAGCACGAGGTCGAGCTCGACGCCGAATCGCATGTCAACCATCACCATGACGGCCTTGCCGAGGAAAGCTCCGAAAACCTGGCCGAGGAAGAACTGCGCGAACTGATCAACGACCTCAACGTCGACGAGGCTGCCGAACTGGTGGCGCTGGCCTGGGTGGGTCGCGGCGACTACGACGCTTCCGAATGGAGCGACGCCCTATCCGCGGCGCGCGAGCGCGGCAACAGGCGCACGGCAAAGTACCTGCTCGGAATGCCTCTTCTCGCCGACTTGTTGGAGGAAGGGCTGGAGCAGATCGGCGCGTAACGCCGCGTTTACCGTTCGTGATGGGCTCGAGGCAACCTCCGGGCGCGCGCGCCGTTGTCGGGCATGGGGTCGCTTGTCTTTTCGGGAATATGCAGGATTGCCATCGCCATCGCCGTCACCGCTGTGCTGGTGATGCCTGCGAGCGCCAAGCATCGTCATGGGCATCACAGGCCCGTGGTGGCGCAGCCGCTGACGCAGAGGGCCGACCAGCCGTTGAAGCCGAGGAGCAAGCAGCGCCAGCGCTCGCGCTCCGGTCAACGACATAAGCCGAAACCGGTACAATCGAAATTTCAGGGTCCGCCGGCGCCATCGTCTGCCGCCGTTGCGCCGCCTTTTCTCGCCACGGTTCCAGTGCCTGAGCAACGTCCGGCAGACGCACCGAAGGCAGACGGTTCGGCGGCGAAAGAGCCAACAAAGGTTATCCCAACTCCAACCGTCGCGCCGGAGAGGACCGAGGAAGAAAAACCCGAACCGCAACAAAAGATCGATCCGCAAGAGCAGTCGCAGCCGGCGGCATCAGTCCCGAAGCCATCAGCCGATACGGAGAGCGAACCGGGACCGTCAGAGGCCGTGCCTGTCCCGACGCCAAGGCCTGACATCGCCGAACGCCAAGGCCCTGAAACCGCCGAACCCAATGGCGCCGGCACCGCCGAACCCGAGGCCCAGCCGCCTTCCGTCGCGCCGCAACCGCCGCCAAAGCCAGCGGGCGAAGCCGACAAGAAAATGCTTCCCGACCCGCGCTCGGCCGATCTGCCTGACAAGAAAATGCCTGCTGAAGAAGTCGCCTGCCGCGCGCGGCTCATTGGGCTCGGCGTCCAGTTCGAGGAACACGCGGCGGAGAGCAATCCTGAAATCGGCTGTTCGATTCCCTACCCCGTCGTGCTGAAGACGCTGGGCAAGTCGATCGAGATCGGCTCCGGCACGGAGTTGAATTGCCAGATGGCCGAGGCTGCGGCGCGGTTTGCCGCCGATGTCATTCAGCCGGCGGCGAAAGCCGAATTCGGCGCCGATCTGAAATCGATCAGCCAGGCATCGGCCTATGTCTGCCGACCTCGCCATGGCACGCGGAAACTGTCGGAGCACGCCTTTGGCAACGCGCTCGACATCGCCAGCTTCACCCTGTCGGACGGCAAGAAGATCGAGGTCGGCCCGTCGCCGCCGGAGAAGGACGCGAAATTCCTCGACGCAGTGCGCAAGGCCGCCTGCGGCCCGTTCAAGACCGTTCTTGGACCGGGCGCGGACGCCGATCATTCCCTGCATTTCCATCTCGATCTGGAGCCGCGCCGCAATGGCGGCACCTTCTGCCAATGAACCGCACGCCAGCGCGCCGCAATTCGGCCGCAGGCGTGAATGCAAGCGCTGAGCTTTCCTTTACCGTTGATCGTTAAAATGCCGGACATCTGGATAGGATTCCACAATGTCGGGCAAATTACTGGCCGTCTTTTCCGCCGCCGCGCGCCAGTCGAAAGCTGTGCCGATGGTGGCGGCCGGCCTTGGGCTCGCGATGGTTTCGGCCTGCAACACCGGCAGCGTGCTGACGCTGCAGCCGGCCGTCGACGTCGGCACGCAAACCTCGGCCGTGCCTCAATATGCGGGCATGCAGAGGCTTGTCCCGTCCAATCCTTACATGACGCAGGCCGCCTATCCGCGCATGGATGAGCCGATGTCGCCGGTCGAACAGATGCCGGCCAGCGAAACCGATTGCCGGCAGCAGTTGAAGCGGCTCGACGTGGCCTATACCGACATGGCGCCGATCCATGAAGGCCAGTGCGGCATCGACTATCCGGTCAAGGTCACGTCCATCGGCAGCATCCAGATGAAACCGGCCGCCACATTGACCTGCGATATGGCCGCCACCTTCGCCGGCTGGACGAAGAACGAACTCGTTCCCTCCGCCCGCTGGCGCTATTTTTCCGGCGTCAGGACCATCCACCAGGGCTCCAGCTATTCCTGCCGCAACATCGCCGGCGAGGGTGTCCTGTCCGAGCACGGCAAGGGCAATGCGCTGGACGTCATGAGCATCGAGCTCAACAATGGCGATGACATCGACGTGCGCAAGCCCGGCTTGTTCGCCTTCCGCACCCGCGGCTTCCTCAACAATGTGCGCGCCGATGGCTGCCAGTATTTCACTACCGTGCTCGGGCCCGGCTACAATTACGACCACCGCAACCATTTCCATTTCGACATCAAGAATCGCAAGAGCGGCTACCGCGCCTGTCGGTAGGCGATCAGGCCGGATCGCCGCCCGGGCTTGATGCAATGATCTGCCGCGCCACCAGATCCTGGATGCGCCAGAGATTCCTGTCGCGGATGCTACTTTCCTCAAGCATGCTGACGGTGCGGAACAGATATTGCGCCGACGAGCCCCAATGTCCCGCGGCCCGGGCCAGCGTGTCCGCCACCTGCTCCAGCGGCAGCCGTCCGGCATAAGCCCTGCCGCCCGGAGCCGCGACGAACGCCAGGGCACGCAGCGGCCCTTCCCTTGTCCTGATATTGATCCAGCAAGGCACGTTGGTTGGTGGGTTCGCATCGATTTCCCGGCGCATCAACTGGCCGAGCTGCCCAAAATGATCTTCGTCCGGCAGCCGGTAAGCAATGCCGTTGCAGCTGCCGCCCCGGTCGAGCGCCAGCATCAACGCAGGCAGATCGGGCGTTCCGCGCCAACGCGTCAGTTTCAGGCAGAAGGAGCGATGCCATCCCGGCGCCGTCGCCAGACGCTGTTCGACATGGGCGAATTCGGGGTTCCAGATCAGCGATCCATAGGCAAAGACCCAGAGCGTCTCGGGCCGGTACTCAGAAAGCAGCTGATCGACCAGTTCATCGAATTGCGCATCCGTGTGCTCGCTCGTCCCGGGTTCCGGCCCCGGATCGGGCTCGACGCGCTCCACCCGCGACACAAGCTCGGCGGTCAACGCCATTGGCCTGCCACCTGCCGCCTTCCGCTCCATTGCCGCCCCCGCGCAAAAAACGATGGCCGATGATAGACCGGCGAAACGCCGCTCGCCATTGATTTCGAGGGCCGTGGGGTGACAGATATTGCAAAGGTTCGAGGGGATCATGAGCCAACGAAGCTTTCGGCGGCGAGCAACGATCTGGGGGGCCGCAGTCCTTGGCGCATGGCTGGCGCTCGCTTATGTCGCCGCGCCTGAATTCTGGACATTCCGGGATCGCGGCTTCCGCAACCAGAGCTTCGAGATGGTGACGCACACGCCGCAAGGCATTCCCGGCGACCCGATCAATGTCGGCCTTGTCGGAACAGAGAAGGAAGTCATCCACGCCTTTGCCATCGCCAAGTGGGACACCGCCGACGCGGTGACCTTGAAGACCGCGATCGAGATCGGCGAAAGCGTCCTGTTCGACCACCCCTATCCCGACGCGCCGGTCAGCAAATTGCTCTTTGAAGGTCGCGCCCAGGATCTCGCCTTCGAAAAGCCCGTCGGCGGCAGCGCCGACCGCCGTCATCATGTCCGCTTCTGGCGCACCGATGCGACCGGCGACGACGGCGGGCCGCTATGGCTGGGCTCGGCCAGCTTCGATCGCGGCGTCGGGCTGAGCCACGACACCGGCGCCATCACCCACCATATCGGGCCCGACATCGACGCCGAGCGTGACTTCCTGATCGGCGATCTTAACGCCGCCGGACTGCTGGCCTCGACCAGCGACATTGCCGGTATCGGCGCCACCCGGAGCGGCCGCAATGGCGGCGGCGACCCTTATTTCACCGACGGCAAGGCCGTGGTCGGGATATTGAAGCGGACGCCGTGAGACGCGGCAGGGTGGTTCAAAAGCCGGATTGAAATCGCGATGCTCTTCGGTGGCGCCATGCGACGCCGCTTGGGAGCAGCGTCTTTCATTTTCTAAAAATCATGGTGCACTATTTTCGAAAACCACGCCGCAATGCTATTGAGCCCTCATGCTGTATCTCGAAATTGCCATCGTGGTCGTCCTCATCTGCGTGAACGGCCTTTTGTCGATGTCCGAGCTCGCCATCGTCTCGTCGCGTCCGGCCCGGCTGAAGGCGATGATCGACCGCGGCATCAACGGCGCCGGCCGCGCCCTCGATCTCGGTTCGAATCCCGGCAAGTTCCTGTCCTCGGTGCAGATCGGCATCACGCTCGTCGGCGTCCTTTCCGGTGCTTTCTCAGGTGCTACGCTGGGTGAACGGCTGGCGCGATACCTGGCTTCGGCCGGCCTGCGCGAGACGCTCGCCGATCCGCTCGGCGTCGGCATCGTCGTCGCCATCATCACCTATTTCTCGCTGATCGTCGGCGAACTGGTGCCCAAGCAGATCGCGTTGCGCGATCCCGAGCGTGTGGCCGCGCGCGCTGCCCCGGCGATGACCATCCTTGCCACCGTCTCGGCGCCCCTCGTCTTCCTGCTCGACTTCTCCGGCCGCGCCATATTGTGGATGCTCGGCCAGCGCGGCGAAAGCGACGAGAAGGTCACCGACGAGGAGATCAAGATGCTGGTCGCCGAGGCCGAGCATCACGGCACCATCGAATCGGACGAACGGCGCATGATCGCCGGCGTCATGCGGCTTGGCGACCGCGCCGTGCGCGCGGTGATGACGCCGCGCACCGAGGTCGACTGGATCAACCTGCAATCCGACGAGAGCGCTATCCGCAAGCTGTTGATGGAGACCCAGCATTCGCGCCTGCCGGCCGGCGACGGCGGTGTCGATGTCATGGTTGGCGTCGTCCAGACCCGCGACGTGCTGGCCGCGCTGCTCGCCGGCCGCCCCCTCGATCCGCGCAGGCATGTGCGCGCAGCACCCATCGTCTACGACCAGGCCGACGCCCTGGACGTGTTGCAGAAGCTGAAGGAATCCGACGTGCCGATGGCACTGGTGCATGATGAATATGGCCATTTCGAAGGCATCGTCACGCCCGCCGATATCCTGGAAGCCATCACCGGAGTCTTCAGGGCGGACACCGA